>JBBSIN010000004.1:0-67681 GCA_038232055.1 Mycobacteriales bacterium | reverse complement strand
TGTTGCCGATGCCCATGTCGCCGGGGACGAAGAGGTCGGCCCCTGCGTCGACTTCCTCGTCGGCGAGTCGGCGGCCCGCGTCGTACGCCGCCGCCGCCTCCTCCGGTGACAGTGCGTCGGCCACGTCGATCCGGCCGGAGGAACGGCGCACCTTGTACGTCGAGACCTCCGCTGGGGTTTCGGCGTCGACCGACATGTCGATCACCCGGACGGTGGCACCCACCTGGCGGGCCAGCACGTTGACGCCGGCCCCGCCGGCCAGGAAGTTCGCGACCATCTGGGCGGTGGCCTCGGACGGGTACGCCGACACGCCGCCCCTCGCCACGCCATGGTCACCGGCGAAGATCAGGGCGCGCACCCGCCGGAACGGTCGCGGCGGGCAGGTGCCCTGTACGGCAGCCGCCCACACCGAGAGCGCCTCCAGCCGGCCGAGGGCACCGGTCGGTTTGGTCAGCCGCGGCTGGCGGGCGAGCGCCGCCCGCTCGGCGTCGGCGTCCGGCGGCGGCACGGCAAGCGGCGACGGCACGTCTGGCTGCGGCGGCACGTCGAGCGGCGGCACTGCATGCGGCTGTCCGCTCGACGACGGTCCGCTCACGGCTCGGTCACCGGATCACGCTAACCGGCGGGCGATACCGGCCGTGACCAGCCAGACTTCGTCGGATACCGATGCGACGCCTGCGTTGAGCGTGCCCAGGGCATCCCGGAACCGGCGCCCCGACTCGGTGGCCGGGACGATGCCCGAGCCGACCTCGTTACTTACGGCGACGGCGTACGCAGTCGTGTCGCGCCAGGCGTCGACCAGCTCGTCGGCGGCTGCCGGCTCGTCGAGGAAAGCGGCGAGCCACAGGGTGAGGCAGTCGACGAGCAGCGGGCCGGGCGGGTCGCGCAGCAACGGGACGAGGTCGGTCGTCTCCAGGGTCCGCCACCAGGACGGTCGCCGCTCGCGGTGCACGGCGACCCGACGGAGCCACTCCGGATCGCCCGCGACGAGGCCGGTGGCGACGTAGGTGACCTCCGGCTCGGCTGCGAGGCGCCGTTCGGCCTCGGCCGACTTGCCCGACCGGGCGCCGCCCAGCACGAGCACCCGCCGGGGGGCGCCCGGCCGCTCAGGCGCCGGCGATGGGGCGTCGACCACGGTGCCGTCCGGAAGTGCTTCCGCGCCCCACAGGGCGAGGCGCCGATGCAGCTCGGGGCCGACCGGGGCACGGTGGCCGAGGTGTACGGCGATGATCCGAGTTCGGTCGGTCACCGCACCGTAGCGGCGCAGCTCGGCCAGCAGGAGCGGCATCGCGGCCACGTCGAGCAGCACGACCTGGTACGCCGCGCCACTCACCACCGCCACGGTCTGGCCAGGCAGCCGGCCGGCGCCGCGGGCGTAGAGCAGCCGGCCGCCGAGGTCGTAGAGCACCTCGTCGGGACCGCCGCCGGGAAGTTCCCGCACGCCGCGGGAAGCCGGCGCCCGTACGCCGTACAGGGGAAGCCCGTCGACGAGGATCGCGGTCGGCCGCCGCCCCAGCCCGGCGGAGCGCGCCCACTGGCACGAGGCGCAGGGACACGAGGGGACCGGCCAGCCGTCGTCCGTGCCGGTGCCGACGAGCGTGACCCGCATGGGCCCAGGGCGGTTCACCGCGGCATCCTCCGACGTCTGTCCGGTCATCCTGCCCGAACCATCGGGGCAGTCGGCTGCCCTTAGCCGCGGGGCGCTCGCCGGGCTGGCCCGCTAGCCTGCGTCGGTTCGAGGCGGTCGACCGGTACCTGAGGAGCGCGGTATGGCGTGGACGTGGCGGTACGAGGGGTCCGACGGTCAGGCCGTCGACCCGGCGGAGGCGCCAGCCGGTGAAGCCTTCCCGACCCAGTCCGACGCAGAGACGTGGCTGGGCGAGAACTGGCGGGAGCTGCTCTCTGCCGGCGTACATCAGGTCACGCTGCTCGACGACGCCCGCGAGGTTTACGGCCCGATGGGCCTCAGCACCTCCGAGTAGCGCTTGGCAGAAGCCCCCCGGCTAGACGTGCACTGGTCCGCGAAATTCCGAGGACTGGTCCGAGGACTGGTCGGAGGATTGGTCCGAGGAAATCCAGAACGTTGACCTGGCACAACGCCATGATCATTCCTCGGACGATCACTCGGACGATCACTCGGACGATCACTCGGACGATCCTGCCGTGGTAAGGCGCGCGGATCTCTCGGACGATCACCCCGACGACCTCTCTCCGCCGGTCGGTCGGCGGAGAGGTCGTCTATACGCTCTGGCCGAGCTTGACCTTCGGTGGCGGCAGCCGCAGCCGGCGGACCTGGAACGAGCGCATGACGGCGTACGAGCCGAGCCCGCGCGTCCGCTCTCCGGGAAATGCGGTGGTCACCCTGCGTCGGATCAGCCGGACCAGCAAAAAGGCATCGACGATCACCCAGAGCAGCACGAGCGGATAGCAGATCGCGACGGCGAGCCGGACCGCTGGCGCGGGGATGAACCCGACCACGACGACGACGAGGGCGACGAGGAGCACGTAGTTGCCGGCGTTGTGCCGGGCGTCGACCAAGTCGCGCACGTACCTGCGGACCGGCCCGGCGTCGCGCGGCGGAAGGTTGCGCTCGTCGCCGGTACGCAGCGCGGCCCTGGCCTGGGTCTGCGCGGCCCGGCTGCGCTGCCGCACCTGCCGCGCGGCCTCTCGCCGAGTCTGCGGCGCGGCGACCGGTTGCCGGCGGCGTCGCTCGGCCTCACGCCGCTTGGGCGTGGGCCGCCCCTTGCCGCCCACGCGTTCATCCGGCTGCCCCTCGGTCACGGGGAGGAGAGTAACCGGCAAACCGTGCGTAGGCTGTGGGTACGACGTACCGCTTCCGACCGAGGGGGCCTTCGCGGTGGCAGGACTCTCCAAGCGGCTGAGCTTGATCTTTCGAGCCAAGGCCAGCAAGGCGCTCGACCGCGCGGAAGACCCGCGCGAGACGCTCGACTACTCCTACGAGAAGCAGCTGGAGCTGCTCCAGAAGGTGCGCCGGGGGGTCGCCGACGTGGCGACGTCCCGCAAGCGTTTGGAACTGCAGATGCAGTCGCTGCAGCAACAGGGCGACAAGCTGCAGAATCAGGCCCAGCAGGCGATCGGCGCCGGCCGCGAGGATCTCGCCCGTGAGGCGCTGACCCGGCGGTCCGGGCTGCAGGCGCAGGTCAGCGACCTGCAGGCGCAGCACGCCCAGCTCGACCAGGAGGAGCAGAAGCTCGTCTCGGCTTCGCAGCGGCTGCAGGCGAAGGTCGACGCCTTCCGTACCCGCAAGGAGACCATCAAGGCCACCTACACCGCGGCCGAGGCGCAGACCAAGATCGGCGAGGCATTCTCCGGCATCTCCGAGGAGATGAGCGACGTCGGCCTTGCGATGCAGCGCGCCGAGGACAAGACGGCCCAGCTGCAGGCCCGCTCCGGTGCCATCGACGAACTGCTCGCATCGGGCGCGCTGGACGACGTCACCTCGACCTCCCGAGGTGACGATATCCAGCGCGAGCTGGACGCGATGGGTTCCAACTCCGACGTCGAGCTCGAGCTCGCCCGGCTCAAGGGCGAGCTGCCGGCCGGACAGGCGCCGAAGCAGCTCGACGCGGGCCAGGGCGGCAACCAGCCGACCGGCCAGTCGAGCGCCCGGCCGGTTTCCGGAGAGGGACAGCAGTGATCGTCCGTATCCTCGGCGAGGGGCAGTTCGACGTACCGGAGCACGCCCTTGACGGTCTCAACGAACTCGACAGCGACCTCGGGTCGGCGGTCGAGTCCGGCGACGAGGCCACCTTCCGAACCGCGCTGTCCGCGCTGCTGGGGCGGATCCATCAGGTCGGCACCAGGATGCCGGACGACACTCTCGTGCCCTCCGACCTGGTGCTTCCCGGCTCCGACGCCGACCTCGCCGAGGTGCGTGAGCTGCTTGGCGACGAAGGTCTCATCCCAGGTTAGGCGCGAAGGCACGCCGTGGCGCTAGGCCGCTTCCGATCCGACCCCGGGCTGACCGCCCGGATGGTCCTCGTCATGTTCCTGCTCGGCCTGCTCTACGTCGTGGCGATGGCGGTGCTCATCGCCCGCGGCATCTCGCCGGTCCTCGTCATCGTCGTCGCCGGCGGCTTCCTCGCCGTGCAGTACTGGTACTCCGACCGCATCGCGCTGTTCTCGATGGGCGGCCGGGTGGTGACCCCGCAGGAGGCGCCGGAGCTGCACGGCGTCATCGACCGCCTCTGCGCGCTCTCCGACATGCCCAAGCCCGCTGTCGCCATCGCCGACAGCGACATGCCGAACGCGTTCGCCACCGGCCGCAGCCCGAAACGGGCAGTGGTGTGCGCGACCACCGGCATCCTGCGCCGGCTCAGTCCCGAGGAGCTCGAGGGCGTGCTGGCGCACGAGTTGTCCCACGTCGCTCACCGTGACGTGGCCGTCATGACGATCGCGTCGGTCCTCGGCGTCTTGGCCGGCATGATCACCCGGCTGGTCCTCTACTCCGGCATGTACGGCGGGTTCGGGGGCGGTCGCCGCCGCGACCGGGACGACAACAGCGGCGCGATCCTGCTCGCGGTGCTCGTCGTCTCCGTTGTCGTGTACGCCGTCAGCTTCGTGCTGATCCGGGCGTTGTCCCGTTACCGTGAGCTCTCCGCCGACCGGGCCGGCGCCTTGCTTACCGGTCGGCCCTCCGCGCTCGCCGCGGCGCTCACCAAGGTGACCGGCGACATGGCTCGCATCCCGACCCGGGACCTGCGGTCGGCGGAGGCGTTCAACGCGTTCTTCTTCACGCCGGCACTCGCGAGCGGGTTCTCGCTCTCGTCGCTGTTCTCGACGCATCCCAGCCTTGAGCAGCGGCTCGCCCAGCTCGACCGGGTCGCGGCCGAGATCGCCCGGCCGGTCTGACCGGCGTACCGCCGTGGGTCTCCTCGACGCGATTCTGGGCCGTAGCAAGCCGGCCAAGGCCGATCTGGACGTGCTCTTCGCGTTGCCGTCCGCGGCGCTGACGCTCCAGGCGGCAACCGGCCTCGCGCCAACGGGCACCGGCTCGGTGTGCTTCAAGGCGGCCCAGGGCAGTGCCTTCGCGGAGACCCAGAGCGAGATCGAGGATCTCCTCGGCGCCGAGGGTCCCCGGCCGGATCGCGTCACGGACAGCTTCGGCTACACCTGGCTCGTCTCGCGGGACGACGACGTGGGCACCCTCGTGACCGCGCTGCATGCGGTCAACAGCTCGCTCGTCGCCGCGGGTTTCGGGACGTCGCTGCTCTGCTCGGTGGTCGGCTTCGCCGACGCGCAGCACCGGCTGGGTCTCGTCTACCTGTTCAAGCGGGGCACGTTCTACCCCTTTGCGCCGCTGGGCGGGGAACGCCGCGACAACGCCTTCGAGCTGGAGACGCGCGGCGTGCTGGCGGGCGACCTGAAGATCGAGCCGGACCTGTCCCGCTGGTTCCCGGTCTGGGGCGCGCCCGGCCTCTGAGCCGCGACGGGAAGTAGCGGCCCGGCACACTAGCCGGGTGCGGGTACTTGTCGCGCCGGACTCCTTCGGTGGCACGCTGTCGGCCGTCGAGGCGGCGGCGGCGATGGCGGAGGGGTGGCGGCGTCACGCGCCGGACGACGAGCTGGATCTCGCGCCGGTCAGCGATGGCGGGCCGGGCTTCGTCGACGTCCTGCATGCGTCGATCGGCGGCCGGCTGCGCCAGGTCTCCGTCAGCGACCCGCTCCGGCAGCCGGTGGCCGCACGTTGGCTCCTGGTGGGCGGCACGGCGTACGTCGAGAGCGCCCAGGCTGCGGGGCTGCACCTCGTCGCGCCGAACGAACGGGAACCGGGCAGCACGACCACGTACGGCGTCGGCGAGCTGCTGGCGGCGGCCCTCGACGCCGCTGCCGAGCGAGTCGTCGTCGGCCTCGGCGGCTCCGCCACCAACGACGGCGGCAGCGGCCTGCTCGCCGCGCTCGGGATGAAGCCTCGACACCTGCTGGCAGCCGGCGGCGACGCGCTCGCCGCTCTCGAGTCCGTCGACGCGGCCGCACTCCGCAGCGTCGAGGTGGAGCTGGTGGCGGCCACCGACGTGGACAACCCACTGCTCGGGCTGCACGGCGCGACCGCCGTCTTCGGCCCGCAGAAGGGCGCCGACCGCGACGACGTACCGCGCCTCGACGCCGCTCTGGACCGGTGGCGGTCCCTTCTGGAGAACGCACTGCCGACGGCGAGCGGGAAGGCGGTTGCGCCGGGGGCCGGTGCGGCGGGCGGTCTGGGCTACGCGCTGTTCGCCCTTGGCGCCCACCGGGAGTCCGGCATCGAGTTGCTGATCCGGGAGACCCGGCTACGCGAACGGGTAGCTGCCGCCGACCTCGTCCTGACCGGTGAGGGCAGCTTCGACTGGCAGTCCCTGCGCGGCAAGGCCGCGAGCGGCGTCGCGGTCGCCGCGACCGAGGCGGGACTGCCCGCGGTGGTGGTGGCCGGACAGGTCCTGGTCGGGCGGCGAGAGCTGGCGGCGGCGGGCATCGAGGCGGCGTACGCCGTCGCCGACACGGCGGGCTCCGTGGCGGCCGCCATGGCACGCCCTGCCGAGGAGCTGGCCCGGCTCGTCGAGCGCGTCGCCGGCACCTGGTCGCGTCGAAGCTGACGCGCGCGGCGGCGGCACAGATGGCGACCGCGCGCGACCGAACCTGTGCGAGCATGGAATGGTCGGCGTCGCGGCGCCGTTGCCCAACAGAGCCCAGCACGCCCAACCGAAAGCACGTATCTCCAGCGGGAGCCGCCATGACTGTTCAGGAAACGTCCCAGAACGCGCAGGCCGTACCGGACGCGGAGTCCAAGGTCGTCGTCCTCACCGACGGCGCAGCCGCCAAGGTCAAGGCGCTGCTTGAGCAGGAGGGGCGCACAGACCTGTCGCTGCGGGTCGCCGTACAGCCCGGCGGCTGTTCCGGCCTGCGCTACCAGCTGTTCTTCGACGAGCGCACGCTCGACGGCGACAACTTCACCGACTTCGGCGGGGTCCAGGTGGTCATCGACCGGATGAGCGGCCCCTACCTCACCGGCGCGGTCATCGACTTCGTCGACACCATCGAGAAGCAGGGATTCACGATCGACAATCCCAATGCCGGCGGCTCCTGCGCCTGCGGCGACTCGTTCCACTGAGCTGGCTGAACCACTGAGCTGGCTGAACCTCTGAGCTGGCTGAACCTCTGAGCCAGCCGAACCACTGAGCCAGCCGAACCACTGAGCCAGCCGAAGCGGCGCATCTTGCAGTCCAGGGTGCGCCGCTTCCTCAAGTCCCCGGGATGCCGCTATGTCCCCGGGATGCCGTTGCCGGCCAGGTAGCGGGCGGCTATGGCGATCTGCGGAATCGGCTGCGCGTCGCCGCGCACGCTGAACAGCCAGGCCGGCACCAGCAGCGCGCCGCGGTCGGCCAGCACGTAATCCAGACCCAGCCGGGCGCCGGTGACCACCGTCGGTGTCAACGGTAGGCACCGCGGCTGCGCACGGCGTGCGGCGCTGCGCGACCTGCTCGGATCGATGCGCAGCTGGCACACCTCGGGAAGCGGGCGCGGGCGCTTCTGCAGCGCGACGAACGCCTCATCCGCGCTGACAATGGGGTACGACGCCAGCCGTACCGGCCGGCCCAGGTGGCCGGCGGCCGCGGTGACGGTGCCTGCCTCGCCGACGGTGACCGAGAGCGGCCAATCGGCGGTCGGTACTCCTTCGACATCCGGGTTCGCGGTGGCGGTCGCGCCGTCGACGGCGAAGGGGATGGCGTCCGCCCCCAGCGCGGCGAAGAATTCGCGCGCGCGTGACGTGACGAGTCCGGGTGGAGGCTGCGGAAGCGGACACATCTCGAGCAGGCAGGGCCGCGGAAGGGGCGGCCGGACGGCCCCCAGCGGGCAGGCGATGGCGGCCACCGCACTGCGGGTGGGCAGACCGGACCGGCACCCGCGGACACCGAACGACCACGGCTGGCCGGCGGCGTCCTGGACCACCAGCCGGCCGCGGCCGCTGAAGACGACCCAGCCGGCCCGGGTGCGACGAGGCGTACCGGCCAGCCCCAAGGCGGTGGCGACCCGGCGTACGTCGTCCAGCCCGGCCTGACCGGCCGGCAACCGATACGCCCACGCAGAGGCGGGTCCGTCGAGCAGGTCGCCAGCCAACCGGTACCCGCCACCGGCCAAACCGCGGACCAGGTCGGTGGGCTCGTCGCTAGGGATGCCACGGGGCTTGGTCCCCGATTGAGGGCCGCCCCCGACGCCGTCGAGGTGCAGCACCGGAGGCGCATCGACGCCGGCGGCTTGGCGTGCCGCGCCCGAACGGACGAGACTCCCCACGCCGACTGCGGTTCCCGCCACGGCCACGGCCACCACAACGGGCAGCAGCAGCCCACGAACCGGTCTGGGAGCCCTCATCGCCGACCTCCGAACGTCAACTCGGTCAGCAGTTGGACGCCCGGACATGCGCCACGGTTTCCCACCGGGCCGACTAGCCTTTGGCCGTGCCCAGCATCGCCGTGACCGGATCGATCGCGACCGACCACCTCATGACGTTTCCCGGTCGCTTCCGCGAGCAGCTCATCGCCGACCGGCTCGACCGGGTATCCCTCTCCTTCCTGGTGGACGAGCTGGTCATCCGCCGTGGCGGGGTGGCCGCGAACATCTGCTTCGGCATGGCGCAGCTCGGCCTGCGCCCGGTGCTCGTTGGAGCGGTCGGCCCGGACTTCGCGGACTACCGGTCATGGCTGGAGCGGCACGGGGTGGACACCAGCTCCGTCCTCGTCTCTGAGCTCGCCCATACCGCCCGCTTCCTGTGCACCACCGATGCCGACCAGAACCAGCTCGCGTCGTTCTATCCGGGCGCCATGTCGGAGGCGCGCGCCATCGAGCTGGCGCCCACCGCGCAGCGCCTTGGCGGCCTCGACCTCGTGGTGGTCAGCCCCAACGACCCCGAGGCGATGCTCCGCCACACTCAGGAGTGCCGGGACCGCGCCTACCCCTTCGCCGCCGACCCGTCGCAGCAGCTCGCCCGCATGGCGGGGTCGGAGATCCGGGCTCTCGTCGAGGACGCCCGCTACCTGCTCTGTAACGACTACGAGGCCGGCCTCATCGAATCCAAGACCGGCTGGAGCCACGACGACATCGTCGCCCGGGTCGGGGTCTGGATCGTGACGAAGGGCGCGAAAGGATGCTCGATCTTCGTGGCCGGGCAGCCTGCACTGGCGGTCCCGACTGTGCCCGAGGTCACCAGAGCCGACCCGACCGGCGTCGGTGACGGTTTTCGCGCCGGCTTCCTGGCGGGCATCGGGTGGGGACTCTCCCTCGAGCGCTCGGCCGAGGTGGGCAGCCTGCTCGCGACGTACGTCATCGAGACGGTCGGTACGCAGGAGTACGACCTCGACAAGGCCACTTTCGTCGACCGACTGCGGTCGGCGTACGGCGCCGATGCCGCCGACGAGGTGGCCGCCCACCTGCTCGGCGCAGGCGGCGTACGAACCGGTGCCGACATGCCGGCGGCGGATCGCCCGCGGCGCGGCTAGCCAAGGCTAGGGACTACTCTTTCCCTGCACCGGACCGCCTTCCTCGAGGAGTGCAGTGCGCAGGACACCTGGCCGCCCGACCCTTCCGGACGGCTCGTCGTCGGCACGGCCAAGCGTCCGCCGGAGGGCGCTGCGGCTGGTCGCGCTGGCGCCGCTCGCACTGGTGCTCACGGCGTGCAACACGGAGTCCATCCGTTTCGGGTTCCCCAAGCCGATCACGGAGCAGGGACACCGAGTCCTCAACCTCTGGGTCGGATTCTTCTGGGTCGCCTTGGCCGTCGGTGCCCTGGTCTACGGGCTGATCCTCTGGGCCTGCTTCCGCTTTCGTAAGCGCGGGGACGAACTGCCGCGGCAGGTGCACTACAACGTGCCGATCGAACTCCTCTACACGATCCTGCCGCTCGTCACCGTCGCGGTGCTCTTCTACTTCACGGCCCGTGACGAGATCGTCATCGACAAGCTGTCCCGGAATCCGGACGTCAAGATCGGCGTGGTGGGCTTCCAGTGGAACTGGCAGTTCAACTACATCGACGACAAGCTGCAGGTGACCGGCCGGCCCGGGCAGCCGCCGACCCTCGTGCTGCCGGCCAACAAGAAGATCCAGTTCGTCGAGACGTCGCCGGACGTCATCCACTCCTTCTGGGTGCCGAGCTTCCTGTTCAAGCGCGACGTCGTCCCGGGACGCCAGAACAAGTTCGAGGTCCGCACGGAGAAGACCGGCACGTTCGAGGGGCGATGCGCCGAGTTCTGCGGCCTCTACCACTCGCGCATGCTGTTCAAGCTCAAGGTCGTCTCCGACGCCGAGTACCAACAGTTCCTCACCACGGCGAAGGCCGCGGCAGCCGCGGGAACCAGCGACATGTACACGACGACGTCCGCCGGGGCGTCCGCCATCTCGGGGAGCTCCCAGTGACCCAGGTCCTCGAGCCGCGGCTCGTCACAGCAGGCCGGCGCGTACGCGTCGCCCCCGGTAGCCGGATCTGGCGCTGGATCACCACGACCGATCACAAGGTGATCGGCTACATGTACCTCATCGCTTCGTTCGGGTTCTTCCTGGCGGCCGGGCTGATGGCAATGATCATGCGCACCGAACTGGCCCGGCCTGGGCTGCAGGTGGTGAGCGACGAGCAGTACAACCAGCTCTTCACCATGCACGGCACGATCATGCTGTTGCTTTTCGCGACTCCGCTCTTTGCCGGGTTCACCAACGTCATCATGCCGCTGCAGATTGGCGCTCCCGACGTGGCCTTCCCGCGGCTCAACGCACTGTCGTTCTGGCTGTTCCTCTTCGGCGGCCTCGTCGTCCTCGGCGGTTTCCTCACGCCCGGTGGCGCGGCCGACTTCGGCTGGTTCGCCTACACACCGCTCTCCGATGCGATCCACGCGTCGGGTGCCGGTGCGGACATGTGGATCGTCGGGCTGATCCTCACCGGTTTCGGCACGATCCTCGGCGCGGTCAACTTCATCACCACCGTCTTCACCCTGCGCGCACCCGGCATGACGATGTTCCGGATGCCGATCTTCACGTGGAACGTGTTCATCACGTCGCTGCTGGTACTGCTCGCATTCCCCGTGCTCGCCGCGGCGCTGTTCGCGCTGCTCGCGGACCGGAAGTTCGGGGCACACATCTACGACCCGGCCAACGGCGGCCCGATCCTCTGGCAGCACCTGTTCTGGTTCTTCGGCCACCCCGAGGTCTACATCGTCGCCTTGCCATTCTTCGGGATCATCACCGAGGTCCTTCCGGTGTTCTCCCGCAAGCCGGTGTTCGGCTACAAGGGCCTGGTCTTCGCGACGATCGCCATCGGCGCCCTCTCGATGGCCGTGTGGGCGCACCACATGTTCGCCACCGGCGCGGTGCTGTTGCCGTTCTTCTCGTTCATGAGCTTCCTCATCGCCGTCCCGACCGGGGTCAAGTTCTTCAACTGGATCGGCACGATGTGGCGAGGCCAGCTCACGTTCGAGGCACCGATGCTGTTCGCGATCGGTTTCCTGCTGACGTTCCTGCTCGGCGGCCTGACCGGCGTCATGCTGGCCAGCCCCCCGATCGACTTCCACGTGAGCGACAGCTACTTCGTCGTCGCGCACTTCCATTACGTGCTCTTTGGCACGGTCGTCTTCTCCATGTTCTCCGGCTTCTACTTCTGGTGGCCGAAGATGACCGGCCGACTGCTCGACGACACGCTCGGCAAGATCCACTTCTGGACGCTCTTCATCGGCTTCCACATGACGTTCCTCGTCCAGCACTGGCTGGGCGTAGAGGGCATGCCGCGCCGCGTCGCCGACTACCCGGCCTCGGCCGGCTTCACGACGCTCAACGAGATCTCCACCGTTGGCGCGTACCTGCTGGGCGCCTCGACCTTCGTGTTCCTCTACAACGTGTGGCGGACGGCGCGCAGAGGCGCGATTGTGGTCGGTGACGACCCGTGGGGTTATGGCAACTCGCTGGAGTGGGCGACCTCCTGCCCACCGCCGCGACACAACTTCGTCGCGCTGCCCCGCATCCGATCCGAGCGACCCGCGTTCGACCTGCACTATCCGCACATCGTGCGGGCGCTCGACCGCAACCCCCAGCAGGAGATCGACCAGCAGGAGATCGTCCGGTGAGGACCAACGCCAGGATCTTCTACGGAGTGACGGCGTTCTTCCTGGTTTCGTCCATCGTCTACTGGTTCACCTCGAAGGACCCGACCGGTACGACGGCCCTGGCGTTCGCGGTGGGTCTCGGTTTCCTCATCGCCTACTATCTCCAGTTCACCGCCCGGCGGCTACCCGACCAACTCGAGGACCTGCCCAACGCGGATGTGGAGGAGGGCGCCGGGGAGATCGGCTTCTTCAGTCCGCACAGCCAGTGGCCGTTCTTCATGGGCCTGGGCGCGGCCGTCATGATGCTCGGCTTCCCCTTCGGGTGGTGGCTGCTGGTCATCGGCGCCGGCATCCTCGGCGGGGCCACGCTGGGGCTGGTCTTCGAGTACTACGTGAGCGCCGCATCCGAGACCTCGACGCGCGAGGACTTCTCCTCCTAGTTCGTTAGCGGTTAGCCGCCGCGTACGGCGGCCGAGACCAGATCCAAGCCGTGCTGCAGGCCGGTCGCGAAGGTGACGTGCTCCGGGATCGTCGTCGGCCATCCGTCGCCACCGACGATGATCGCGGTACGCGGCCGAAGCTGTGGCACAGCATCGAACACTCCCTCGGCCGTGTCCTTGGTCTGCGACCACAGCACCAGCGCTGCCGGACCGGTGCGGCGTACGGCGGCGGCGAGCGCATCGAGCGGCGTCGCGGCGCCCAGCAGCCGACAGGAGATCCGCTGCTCCATCAGGCCGACGCACAGCGCCAGCAGAGGCAGGGCGTGCAGGTCGCCGGGCACGCAGGCCAGCAAGACCGGCCGGGGGTTGACCGGCGACGCGGGCGTCGGACACATCCGGTGTAGCGCTCGGGTGGTGCACTCCGACAGGAGGTGCTCCACCTCGACGCTCTCGCCGGCGTGCGCCCAGCGCTCACCGATCGCCGTGAAGAGTGGCCGGAGCAGCGTGTCCCACGTGGCCACGACGCCGTCCTCGTCGAGTGCTCGCTGAAGGACGTCCATCACGGCACCCTCGTCGAGGCACATCGCAGCCCGGGCGAGCCCCCGGCTGCGCGGGGTGGCGCGCGGAATCGGGAGCACCCGGCCGCCGGTGCCGGCGTACCGCAACGGCTCGGGCGCGCCTGCTGAGGTCTGCTCTCGATGCGGATCTTTCCCGTCGGCCTCGCGGAGCCCCGTTGGGCGCGCGGCGATCTGCCCAGCCGTGTCGCTCAGTGCCACCCGCGCGGCTTCCGCTGGAGTAACCCCCGACAGGACGAGCCCGCGCATCACCGACAACCGCTCGACGTCGCGGGGACTGTAGCGCCGGTGCGCTCCGGCCGCCCGATCGCTTGGGCCGAGGCCGTAGCGGCGATCCCATGTGCGCAAGGTGGTTGACGCGACTCCCAGGCGACGGGCGACCGTTGCGACCGGAAGCGACGGCCCCTCCTGGTAGCTCACGCATAGATGATGCAACCCGAGCAGGTGACGGCCAAATGCGGAGGTTTCGTCGAGGCGCCTACTGTGAAGCGGTGGCGCCCGACCGCGGCCGCGAGTCGGCCGGAATGTCCGCAGCACCGACGGTCGGCTCCGGCTTGGGGCGACCACGCCGGTGGTCCCAAAGGTCGCGGACGATGACGGAGATCATGCCGGCCACCGGGATGGCGAGCAGCGCGCCGAGGATGCCGGCAAGCTCGACGCCGATGATGACGCTAATGATCACGGTCAGCGGGTTGAGCCGGACCGTCCGGGACATGACCACTGGCTGCAGCAGGTGGTTCTCGAGCTGCTGGTAGATGATGAACCAAACGAGGACCACGATGCCGGCGGTTATCGAGTGCAGAAACGCCACGACCACCGCCACGGCGGCGCCTAGCGTTGCCCCGACAAGCGGCAACAGGTCCATCAGGCCCACGAAGAGGGCGACCGTCCCGCGGAACGGCACGCCCAGGACCAGCAACAGCAGATACGTGACGACGGCGCAGGTCGTCGCGATCAGCAGCTGACCGCTCATGTAGCCGGTGACCGCCCGGCCGCAGTCGTGGGCGACCCGACGGACGCGCTCGCGCCGGTCGGCCGGCACCAGGCCGAGTGCCCCCTCGACGAGGTGCGGTCCCTGCAACACCAGGAGAAAAGTCAGCACCAGAATCGCGATCAGACCGACCACCGTGGCGGCGATCGTGTGCGCGACCGTGAGCGCCGGCGTACCCAACCCGGTCAGCGAAGTGCGGAGTCGACCCGAGTTCTGCTGGGCGTATCGGTCCAGGTGGAACCGCTGGACGAGATCGCCGACCGGACCGTTGCCGGACCGGGCCTGCTCGATGTAGCGCGGTATGTCGTCGGCGAAGGCACTGACCTCCTGGACAAGGGGCCGGACGAAGAGGGCGATCAGGCCGCCGACGACGATGACGCCGACCAGAAAGACGAGGAGCGTGGCCAGCGACCGTTTCAGATGCAGCCGTCGCTCGACGAACGACGCCGCGGGCGTCAGCAGGACCGCGAGGAAGGCAGCGATCGCCAGCCAGGTGAGCAACCTGGCCAGCTTGCTGAGCAGCAGCAGCGCCAGCGCGGTCAGCAGCACCATGCCGATCGTCGCCGCGATGGTACGTACGGGTACCCGGTCGCGCTGCCTGTCCACTGCTTCCCTTCGATGGTCGCCGGCCATGCCGGCACCACTCGTTGCACCGCCGGGCAGTTGCGCACCCGAGCATGTCGGGCGCGGCACGCCGCTCCAACGGTACGTGCTCAGCGCGGGTCCTGCTGAACCTCCCCGCGCCAGGCGCCCGTCTCGCCACCGGTTGCCTCGATGAACGTCTTGAACCGCTCGAGGTCGCCTGCCGCCTGCCGCTTAACGAAGCCCAGCTTGTCGCCGGCCGTCTCCAGGACGCCCTCCGGTTCGGTGTCGAGCTGCAGCATGACCCTGGTGCTGTTCTCGCCCAGCCGATGAAACGTGACGACGCCGGCATGTGACGAGCCGGAGATGCTCTTCCATGCGACGCGCTGGTCGGGAGTCTGCTCGGTGATCTCCGCATCGAACTCGCGCTTGACCCCGTCGATGGAGATGACCCAGTGCGTCATCGTGTCGCTGCGCTGGTCGATGCGCTCGACGCCGTGCATGAAACGGGGGAACTCCTCGAACTGAGTCCACTGGTTGTACGCCGTACGCACGGGGACCTCGACGTTGACGGACTGCTGGACGGAGGACATGGTTGCCTCGCTTCCTGAGGTAGGTGCTGGCTCCGTACCCCTGGTGGACCAGAATGAACAACGTCCGGAGCGATTATCGCTTTGGGAGCTCCGAAACGCCGTTGCCGGCGACAGGGCGTCGCTTCAGTGCGCCCTTCTCAGCGCGTCGGGCTTGTGCACCGCCTCGCCGCCGTGCGACTGCCAGCGGACGCGGTCACCCTTCCGAAACTCCGTCATGGGTGAGGGCTACCCGCCCGGGGCGCCTCGCCGCGCGTTTCTCTACCGCACGCTCCGCGGCCTCGCCGAGCAGACCGAGGGTCGGCTGCGGATTCTGCATGGCCATCCCGCGGAGATCGTGCCGGCGGTGGCTCAGGCAACCGGATCGCCACAGGTGCACGTCAGCGCCGACGCCGCCCCTACGGCCGCCGGCGGGACGCCTCGGTCGAGCGCTCGCTGACCGCTGCCGGGGTCGAGCTGGTCCGCACCGGGTCGCCGTACGCCGTGGCGCCGGGGCGGGTCACCCGCGACGGGACGAGCGGCTACCGGGTGTTCTCGCCCTTCTATCGAGCGTGGCGCCGCCACGGTTGGCGGCCGCCGGCGGGCTCAGGCAGCGTCGTGCGGTGGGGCGACGGAGGCCTCGGCAGTGACGGCGCACCCGTCGACCCTCCGCTCGGCGGTGTGGCGCTGCCGCCAGCCGGGGAGGCGGCCGCCACAAGGGCCTGGGCGAGGTTTCGCGACGGGTGGCTGCGCGCCTACGGCGAGCGACGCGATGTGCTGGTCGACGAGGGTTCCTCCCGTCTCTCGCCCTACCTCAAGTACGGCTGCCTGCATCCGCGGACGCTGCTCGCCGAGCTGGGGCAGGGCGAAGGAGAGGAGTCCTTCCGCTCCGAGCTTGCGTGGCGCGAGTTCTACGCCGACGTGCTGTGACACGACCCCGCCGCCGCCCGCCGCTCGCTGCGCCCCGAGATGGACGTCCTGACGGGCGATATGGCGCGCGATGCCGCCGTTTCGCAGGGAGGAGCAGCGGGGAAGGGAGACGCGGACCATTTCGCGGCGTGGCGGGACGGGCGCACCGGATACCCCGTCGTCGACGCAGCGATGCGTCAGTTGGCGGCAGAGGGCTGGCAGCCCAATCGGGCCAGGATGATCGTCGCGTCATTCTTGGTGAAGGATCTGCACCTCGACTGGCAGCTGGGTGCCCGGCTGTTCTACGCGCGGCTCGTCGACGGCGACCTGGCGTCGAACTTCCTGTCCTGGCAGTGGGTGGCGGGCACCGGGACCGATGCGGCGCCGTACTACCGGGTGTTCAACCCGGTGCTGCAAGGGCGCCGCTTCGACCCTCGTGGGAACTACGTCCGTCGATGGGTGCCCGAGCTGCGCGGGATCGCCGGCCACGCGGTGCACCGTGGCCGGGAGACCGCCGGTCGGTTATCCGGCGCGCATCGTCGACCACGACACGGAACGGGTGGAGTCGCTACGGCGCTACCAGGCGCTGCGACCGAGTTGACCGCGGGGCGGGGTCGCTACCTACGGGTCAGCGTGCGGGGCGGTTCGGGGTCCGCGGACTGGCGCTTGCCACGCTCGAAGAAGAATCCGCCGACCCGGCCGAGCACCCCGCCGTCGCCGTTGTGCCCGTTACGCCGCCGCCGTCCCTCACGGGCAACTGCCCGCGAGGCCGGGCCGCTCTCGGACCCACTGACCGCGACGAGCTCCGGCACCTTCGGCGTGGGCGCCGGGGCGTGGACCTCGGTGTACTCCCCGTCCGGCGAGCGAAGGATCACCCCGGTCTCGACACCGTGGTGATCGACCTCGCTCTCCGACCGCTGGAGCGCGATGCAGAGCCGTTTGGTGACGTAGTAGACGATCGGCGGTACGACGAACAGCGCGATGCGGAACGTCCAGATCAGCTGCTGGATCGACAGGTGGAAGGTGGTGGCCAGGATGTCGTTGCCGCCGGCGAGCAGGAGCACCACGTAGAACGACAGTGACATCGCGCCGATCGCGGTGCGGTTCGGCCGGTTTCGCGGCCGGTCGAGCAGGTTGTGGTGGGCGTGGTCTCGGGTGACGAACGCCTCGAGGAACGGATAGAGAGCGAGCAGCGTGAAGATGATCCCGGGCAGCACGAGGGCCGGGACGAGGAGGTTCCAGCTCAGCGTGTGACCGAGGACGTTGGTCTCCCAGTTGGGCATGAGCCGCAGCGCGCCGTCGAGGAAACCCATGTACCAGTCTGGCTGTGAGCCGGCGGAGACGTGCGCCGGGTTGTACGGACCGTAGAGCCAGATCGGGTTGATCTGCGCGAGCCCACCGAGCGCGGCGGACATGGCGAAGACGACGAAGAAGAACCCGCCGCCCTTCAGGACGTAGGTGGGCCACAGCCGCGAACCGACGACCGTGTGCTCGGTCTTGCCGGGCCCCGGGAAGTCGGTGTGCTTCTGCCGCCAGATCATCAGCAGATGGAAGGTGATCAGTGCCAGGATCACGCCCGGAATGAGCAGGATGTGGACGACGAACAGCCGCGGGATGAACGCTTCGCCCGGGAAGTTGCTCCCGAAGAGCAGGAAGCCGGCCCAGGTGCCGACAATCGGGATCGCCTCGACGATCGAGAAGGCGATACGCAGGCCGGTGCCGGATAGGAGGTCGTCGGGCAGTGAGTAGCCGGCGAAGCCCTCGAGGATGCCGAGGACGAGCAGCGTGACGCCGATCAGCCAGTTGGTCTCGCGCGGCTTTCGGAACGCGCCGGTGAAGAACACCCGCATCAGGTGGACCACGATGGAGGAGAGGAAGAGCAGCGCCGCCCAGTGATGGATCTGGCGGATCAGCAGGCCACCACGGATGTCGAACGTGATGCGCAGCGTCGACTCGTACGCCTGTGTCATCTCGACGCCACGCAACGGGATGTAGCTGCCGTGGTAGACGACGCGCTGCACCGAGGCGTCGAAGAACAGCGACAAAAAGGTGCCGGTGAGCAGCAGGATGATGAAGGAGTAGAGGGCGATCTCGCCCAACATGAACGACCAGTGATCCGGAAAGACCTTGTTCATGGTGGCGCGCAGCCACGACGCGCCACCGAGCCGGTCGTCGACCGCGCGCAGCGCCTTGCGGCTCGTGGTGGCGGTGACGCTCATCAGCCACGCTCCCAGAAGCTCGGGCCTACGGGTTCACGGTAGTCGCTCTGGGCGACGAAATAGCCCTGGTTGTCGACCGCGATGGGCAGCTGCGGCAACGCCCGGGCGGCCGGGCCGAAGATGACCCGGCAGCCTTCGGTCACCTTGAACGTCGACTGGTGACACGGGCAGAGCAGGTTCTGGGTCTGCTGCTCGTACAGACTGGTCGGGCAGCCGGCATGGGTGCAGACCTTCGAGTAGGCCACGTAGCCGTCGACGGTCCAGTTCATATTCGTCGGCGCGCGTAGCTCGGTGGGACGGGTGCGAATGAGAATCGTCGGCGCCAACGCCCAGTCCTCCTCGGGAAGGTCCTGGTAGCCCTCGGGCATGACCGTGAGGATGCTGCCCACCCGCATGTCGCCGACCTGGATCGGCTCCTTGGTTTCGACGTCTACGAGGCGCTTGCCGGGCTGCCACGCGGTGTGCCGCAGCTGCTTCTCCGGGGCAGGGCCGAGGTCGCGCAGCAACACAACGGCAGCGAGGGGAAAGACCCCCGCGGCGAAGAGCAAGCTACGCCTGGCCAGCGGGAAACGCGCGATGCCGAGCTGATCGGCGCCGCGGAAGAACACTTGGTCGAGCTCTTCGCGCTCGGCAGCGGAGGAGCCGCCGTCGTGGCGATCCTGGACGGCGTGCTCCTTGGGCGTCAGCGCCTTGGCCCAGAGCACCTGGCCGGCGCCCAATGTGAAGAGCGCCAGCGCGAGGGTGGCGCCGAGCACGTAGTTCTGCGCGGCGCCGTAGTCGGCGGTGTGGATCTTCATGAACACATAGGCGACGCAGAAGCCGAACGTCGCCAGTGCGGAGATGACGAAGAGCAGGGCGACCCGTCGCTCGGCGCGACGCTCCTCCCGTGGGTCGTGCTCCGATGGCTCGGTCTCGTACTCGGATCGGGTAGCCACCGGACCGGCCGCACCGACAGGTCCGCCGGGCGGCTCCGCTCCCGGCGGTGGGCCGACGTGACGCACCGGTGTGCCCGGCCGGAGCACCGGGCCGCCGCTGGTGGTGCCGCCACGGGCCGGGTCGAACTCGCCGAGCTCGCCCGGTCCCGCCCCGGGGGGGACCTGTTCACTCATATCCGCGCGCCGATCCACAAGGTCGCGAGCACGAGTACGCCGGTACCGACCAGCCAACCCACCAGACCCTCCGGCACCGGGCCGACCCGGCCGAGGCTGAAGCCGCCCGGGTTGCCCTCCGCGCGCGTGGTCTTGAGGAACGTGATGATGTCGAGCTTGTCCTTGGGGGTCAGCTGGTTGTCGCCGAAAACCGGCATCTGCTCGGGCCCGGTCAGCATCGCCTCGTAGATCTGCTTCGACGTCGCGGGATGCAGAGTGGGCGCGTACTTTCCGTAAGTCAGTGCGCCGCCGCTGCCGTTGAAGTTGTGGCACTGCGCGCAGTTGGCGCGAAAGAGCTGGCCGCCGCGCGCCGCGTCGCCCTGGGAGATGTCGAGGAGGTCACTGCTCGGCACGGCCGGACCCGGCGCCAGCGATGCGACATAGGCCGCCAGCTGGTCGATCTGCGGTTGGGTGTACTTCGGTCGCTTCCGATCGGCCTGGACGCCCTGCTGCATGAGCGGCATCCGACCGGTCCCGACCTGGAAGTCGACAGCGGCTGCGCCCACGCCGATCAGGCTCGGTGCGACGCTGGTGCCCTGGGCCTGCAGACCGTGACAGCTCGAGCAGCCGGTGAGGTAGAGCGCGCGGCCCTGGGTTACGGCGGCCGTCGGCGTGGCGTCGTCGGCCTGCCCGGTCGGCGCGAGAGCGGCGTAGACCGCCCCGAGAATACCGAGAGTGAGCACCAGGACGAAATAGCCGGACCGGCGGCGGGCGCGCGAACGCCGGGACTGTCTATCGACCGAGCCGGCGGGAAGCGTCGTCACCAGAGGGTCCTCACCGGATCAGGTAGATGGTCGCGAACAAACCGATCCACACCACATCGACGAAGTGCCAGTAGTAGGAGACCACGATCGCCGTCGTGGCCTTGTCAGGGGTGAAGCGCCCGTAGGTGGATCTGGCGAGCACGATGATGAAGGCCAGGAGACCACCGATGACGTGCAGGCCGTGGAAGCCGGTAGCCAGGTAGTAGACCGAGCCGTAGGAGTTGGTCGCCATCGAGAACCTGTTGTGGACGAAGTACTCGTAGGACTGCCCCGCGACGAAGATCGAGCCCATCAGGAATGTGTAGAAGAACCAGCGCCGCATGCCGTGGACGTCGCCGCGCTCCGCGGCGAAGACCCCGACCTGGCAGGTGATGCTGGAGAGCACCAGCACGATGGTGAACGGAGCTGCCGTCTTGAGGTCGAGCTCGACTGGGAAAGGTGGCCACGGCGCGCCGGTGCCCACGGTGACCGCGCGGACCGTGAAGTACATCGCGAACAACGCGGCGAAGAACATGAGCTCTGAGGACAGCCACACAATGGTGCCGACGCTGACCAGGTTGGGCCTGGTCGGTGCCCCGTGGGACGGGGCGTTCTCCACCGCTACAGCGCTCGCCACGGGCGCCATTATTACCGCCCCGTACGACGAACGGCAGGCGACCCCCCGACGAGGTACGCCTAGTCTGAGCCGGTGTTGCTCGCCCACCTGGAGGCGGACGTGCCGCCGCCCCTGACGGCGCTTCGGCTGGTGACCGATTGGGCCGTCGAACCGGTCGCCGCCTGCGTCCTCGTGGCGCTCGCCGGGCTCTACCTCGCGGGCGTCCGGCGGCTGTCCCGCCGCGGTGACCGCTGGCCCGTCGCCCGGTCGGTGTCGTTCCTCGCCGGTGGCCTGGGTTCGGTGGCCATCGCGGCGATCTCGGGCCTCGCGGCGTACGACGATGTGCTCTTCTCGGCGCATATGGCCCAGCACATGCTGCTGACGATGATCGCCCCGGTCTTCCTCGCGCTCGGCGCTCCGATCACCCTTGCCCTGCGCACGCTCCCAATGGACGGGCGCCGGCGACTGCTCGCCGTGCTGCACAGCCGGGTCGCCCGGGTGATGATGCATCCGCTGGTCGGGACCTTCCTGTTCATCGCATCGCCGTTCGTGCTCTACTTCTCGCCGATCTACGAGGCGACCCTGCGCTCAGAGTTCTGGCACGTGGTGCTGCACGGGCACCTGCTCGCTGTGGGCTGCCTCTTCCTGTGGCCGGTGCTCGGACTCGATCCGCTGCCGCACCGCCTGCCGCACCTGCTGCGGCTGGTCCTGGTCTTCATCACAGTGCCGTTCCACGCCTTCCTCGGCGTGGCGATCCTGAGTCAGAACTCGGTGATCGCTGGTCACTGGTACGCCGGACTGCACCGCACCTGGGGCGGGACCCCGCTCGCCGACCAGCACACAGGAGGTGGCCTGCTCTGGGCAGCCGGTGAGATCGCCTCGCTGCTGCTCGTCGGCTGCGTGGCGGTGCAGTGGATGCAGGCCGACGAGCGAGAGGCGCAGCGCGAAGATCGCCGGCTCGACCGGCTCGAGCAGATCGACCGGCGCGGGCAGTTGGACCGGCTTGGTGGTCGCACCACCGAGACTGGGGACGGCGAGAACGCCGAGGACCCCGAGGACGCTGCGCTCGCGGCGTACAACGCCCGGCTGAGGGCACTGAGCCGGCGTTCGACGACACGGGCGGGCGAAGCGGCTGCCGCGCGATCCGAGCAGTAGTCGGATGCGAAGTAGCATCGGCGGCGTGGAGAGCCCCGAGACGGTGGCGGACGGCCCCGAGACGCTGACCGTGCTCGTCTACAGCGACGACCCGGCCACCCGTGAGCGGGTCATGCTCGCCGTCGGCCGGCGCCCCACCCGCGATCTCGGGCACATCGACTACGTCGAGATCGACGACGGTGACGCGGTCGTTCGGGAGATCGACGCCGGGGGGATCGACTTGGCGGTGCTCGATGGTGAGGCCTGGCCGACCGGCGGCATGGGGCTATGCCGGCAGCTCAAGGACGAGGTGGCCGACGTCCCGCCGATCGTCATCGTCGTGGGTCGGCGCGATGACGCCTGGCTCGCCGCGTGGTCCCGGGCCGACGGCACGCTCGCGCATCCGCTCGACCCGGTGACCGCTGCCGCCACGGTCGCCGACCTGCTCCGCGCCCGTGCCCGCGGCGTTCCCGCCCGCCGTCGCTAGCCGTGGACGTCGGGTCCTGGTGCGGGCGCTGCGGGCAGCAGTTCCGCCTGGTGGAGGTGCTGCAGCCGGGTGCCGCCGGCCACTGCCCCCGCTGTGGTGCGGCGCTGTCCGCCGAGTACACGACGGTCGTGGCCGCCGCCGTTCGACAGGTGACTTCGGCGGCCGCCGCGCTCGCGACGGCCGGCCGGCAGCTCGCCGAAGTCGCGCCACGGCTGCACGTTGACACCGAGCGGCTCGGGGCCGACCTGCACAAGGCGCTCGACCACTAGCCTCGGCACCGTGGCGACATGGCCGGGCCTGCTCACGACTCTGCTCCGCGGCGAGTCGCTGACCGCTGCGGAGACCGCTTGGGCGATGGGGCAGGTGATGGCGGGTGCGGCTACACCCGCTCAGGTCGCCGGTTTCGCGGTCGCGCTGCGCGCCAAGGGGGAGACGCCGCCGGAGGTGGCCGGCCTCGTTGCGGCAATGCTCGACAACGCGGCTCCGCTGAACATTCCGGGCCCCATCGTCGACACCTGCGGGACGGGTGGCGACCGCGCCCACACCGTCAACATCTCGACGATGGCCGCGCTCGTCGTCGCGGCGGCGGGCCCGACGGTCGTCAAGCACGGCAACCGGGCCGCGTCGTCCGCCTGCGGGTCCGCTGACCTCCTCGAGGAGCTCGGCGTCGTCGTCGACCTGTCACCGGCCGGGGTGGCCCGCTGCGTCGCCGAGGCAGGGATCGGGTTCTGTTTCGCCCCGGTCTTCCACCCGGCACTTCGGCATGCCGCCGCGCCGCGCCGGGAGCTCGGCGTAGCGACCGTGTTCAACTTCCTGGGCCCGCTTACCAACCCGGCGCACCCGGGCGCGCAGGCGGTCGGCGTGGCGGACGCGCGGATGGCTCCGGTCATGGCCGGCGTGCTGGGCGCGCGTGGCGCGTCGGCGCTGGTCTTCCGCGGCGACGACGGGCTGGACGAGCTCACGACGACCACCACGTCGACGGTGTGGACGGTCCGTGCCGGGGAGGTACGGCGCGACACGGTCGACCCGGCCGACCTCGGGATCCCCCCCGCGACGTTGGAGGACCTGCGCGGTGCCGACGCCGCGTACAACGCCGCGGCCGCCCGCGCACTGCTCGCCGGCGAAAAGGGCCCGGTGCGCGACGCCGTCGTCCTCAACGCCGCGGCGGCGCTAGTGGCGCTGGAGCTCACCGACGGGCCTCTGGTACCGCAGCTCGCCGCCGCACAAGGCCGTGCCTATACCGCGCTGGACTCCGGCCGGGCGGCCGCGACGCTCAAGCGCTGGGTGGACGTCGCGCGGTCGTGTGTGCGCGACGGCTGAGCGGCTCTGCGGTCCGAGCAACAACGGCTCAGTCCGGGTCGGCCTCGTCGTCCAAGCCGAGCGCGAACGCCGCTTCGAGATCATGCTGGGAGTAGGAACGGAAGGCGATGTGCGTCTCGGTCTCGAGTACACCCGCCACCTTGCTCAGCCGGTCGGCGATGACGTCGGCGAGCTCCTCGTGCTCGCGGACCCGCACCATGGCGACGAGGTCGACGTCGCCGGTCACCGAGTAGACCTCGCTGACCCCGGTCAGATCGGCGATCGACTCGGCCACCTCGGGAATGCGGTCGACGGCACACTTCACGAGCACGATGGCAGTGATCACGACCAACCTTCCCGGAGATGGCCGCGAGACTATCCCGCACCGGCGCGAGCCGGTTGGTGCACCGGGCGCAGCCCCCTACCGTCGTCGAGCACCGACACGCTAGCGGGGCCGTCGTACGCCTGCTCAAGCCACGTCCGGAGTCGGGCGGCTCCTGCGGCGGGGGACCGCCACGATTCGGTGACCTCCACGAGCCGCGTTCCGGCGGCATCGAGCCAGCGCAGCAGGCACTCGGTCTCCTCGGCGCTCGCGCACGGCGTTGGTCCGGGCCCGGGCGCGACAGTCTCGGCGGTGGCGACCAGGGCGTCGACGTAGGGCCGCACGGCGGCGCCGGCCGCCGTGACGCCAGCCGCGACCAGTCTCCCGTGCCGGACGACGGCAAGCTCCCAGCCGCCCGACGCGGCAGGGCGAGCGGCCACCAGCTGCGCGATCGACGTCAGGGCCGACAGCCGCTGCAGACGGGCGGCGGCACGGACGAAGGCGGCGAGGCGGTCGCGATGCACCGCGGCCTCCTCGAAACGCTCCGCGGTAGTCAGCCGGGAAATGCGACGCTGCACGGCGGCCACGACCGGACGCGGGTCTCCGAGCACGGCGGCTCGCGCGGCGATGACATGAGCCGCGTAGTCAGTCGGGCTTTCGCGGCCCTCGCACGGTGCGCCGCAACGGCCCATTTCGGCGAGCGCGCACGCCGGCCGTCGCCGACGGGGGGACAGCCGACCCCCGCACTGCCGGAGGCGGAACGCCTCGTGCAACGCGGCAGCTGCCTGCTCCGCTGATCGAGTCGAGCCGAACGGCCCCAGGTAGGTCGCACCGTCGTCAGCGAGGCCGCGAACAAGCGAGAGCCGCGGGTAGGACTCAACAGTGATCTTGACGTAGAGGGTGCGCTCCGGAAAGCGCGACCGTCGATTGTATCGCGGTTTGTGCTCGGCGATGAGCCGCAGCTCGCGCACCTCCGCCTCGAGCGCATGCGCGCAGCGAACGGCATCGACGCGTTCGGCGAGTCCGACCATCTCTGCCATCCGGGTGCGCGGCTCGGAGGCGACGAAGTACGAGCGCACCCGCCGGCGGAGGTCGCCGCTCTTGCCGATGTAGAGGACCCTGCCGCGCGCGTCGCGGAAGAGGTAGACACCCGGTGCGCTGGGCAGGTGCCCCGCCAGGTGACGCTTGCGTCGCTGGGCGGCACTGACCTGCGACGAGAAGGTTCGTAGCTCCTCGAGTGACTGGACTCCGAGTCCCCCCAGGCGTTCGAGCAGGGCGTGCAGCACGTCGACGGTTGCGCGAGCGTCGGCGAGTGCTCGGTGGCACGGCTGGGTCGTGGCATGGACGAGGCGCGCGAGCGTCGCGAGCTTGCAGTCGGGTGCCTCATCACGGGTCAGCACCCGGCGGGCGAGCCGGGCAGTGTCGACGGAGTCGAACCCCGGCCACGGGGTGCCGGTGCGCTCGCAGCCGGCGCGGAGGAATCCCACATCGAAGGGTGCGTTGTGCGCGACGAGGACCGTCCCGCGCGCAAACTCCAGAAAGGCGGGGAGCGCCGCGTCGACCCGAGGGGCCGCGGCGACCATCGCATCGGTGATGCCCGTCAGCACCGCGATGAACGGCGGGATGGTGGCCTGCGGGTTGACCAGCGTCGCGAACTCGCCGAGCACCTCGCCGCCGCGCACCTTGACCGCGCCGATCTCGGTGATGGCTGAGCCAGCGGGTGACCCACCGGTCGTCTCGAGATCGACGACGACGAAGGTCACGTCGCGCAGGGGCGTGCCAAGCTCGTCGAAGCTCGCCTGCGCCGGGAAGTGCGCCAAAACGGTCACGAGGCGGACGCTAGGGCGGCCCTGCGACAGATTCCGCTCGGCGCGCCGAGCAACACGCCGCTTCCCGAGCCGGTGCAGGCCGGAATGCGGCTTACGCTCGCAGCAGGAGTGCGGGGGGTAACGATGGTGGGGAGCGCAGTGAGATCGCCGCTGCACCGCTGGCTGGCGCCGATACTCCTCAGCTTCGTTGTGGGCGCCGTCCTGCTGGGCGTCGGCGTCCACGGGGCACTGCGGTCGACGTCGCGCCGTCCGCACGCCGCCGCAGCTCCACCGACGCCAGCTCCACCGACGCCAGCTCCACCGGCCGCTGCGCTGCCGCTGACGGCTCGGGACTGGAGCCACGTCCGATACCCACTCGAGTGCCGACCCTTTCCGGTCCGCGTCCTCGAGCACAGGTACGGCGACCTCACCGGCGACGGACGACCCGAGGCGGCGGTCGTCGTCGTCTGCGACGCCGGCGCTGGATCCCCGCCACACCACCTGTTCGTCTACGACGGAGCGTCACCGGCCGGTGCGCCCAGGTCCCTTGGTGAGCTCCGCGCCCCACGAGTGGAGTTCGTCCGCGATGTCAGCATCGGCAGCGGTGTCGTGACCGCCACGGGCCTGGGCTACACCGGTCCCACGATTCCGCGCTGCTGCCCGGACGTGCGGTCTAGGGTCTCCTGGCGCTGGGACGGGAACGGGTTCGGAGCCGCCAGGTCGGCATCGCGGTAGGCGGAGCGCCGGCCAGCCTTTGCGACTCAAGCATGGAAGCGTGCAGTAAGCTCATCGAGCAAACCCTGCAGCCGATCACTCCTCGACCAGTGAGATCACGATCCTGGTGACCCTCCGGCGCAGCTGCGCCGGCAGGTCCGAGGTGTGGCTAAGTGACTCCCAGCCGATCCCGTCCGGCGAGGTGGCCTGGTGGTAACGCAATCCCCACCCACCCTGCGTCTTAGACGCGACGCGGCCGGGTCCTCCTAATCCGAACCGCACAATGAATCGCGACGTCGGCAGTTCTGCGGTGCCAACGGTCATCAAGTCTTGGACAGCGGTCTCGATCCGAGCGGCTAGCCAATCAGGAGTTTCGCTGCTGATCGCTGTCGAGTCATCTGGATCAACCCGTATCGCCTCTACTTCGGTCGACTCAACCAGCTCTTGCACCAGCGTGGCCGAGCCGCCGACGTACGTGCAGTTGAGGTCGACGTCACCGTAAACGAACCAGGCATGGTCTGACGGCCACCACAGGTCGGCTAGTTCGTGTTGGCTCGGCAGAAACACGAGCCCGGCGTCCACCGGGCCGGTGTACAGCAGATAGTCCCGGTGTGGCAGCCGCACCCGTGGCCCGGTGCGAACCTCGACCGGTACTGGGTCGTCGGTTCGACCGACCAGCTCGGGCGGTAGCTCCTCCCGCGCCGGCCAACCGCCATTGCTGTACCAGCCGTAGCCGTCCCAGACACCGAACCAGCAACGTTGTGGTGTCGTGGTGTGGCCGCGTAAGAAACGGGCCAGCGCCGTGCCGTCATAGACTCCGAGCACGTGTGAGGCAGGGGCCCCGCCACCGGGCATAGGTTCCGCCGGTAGGTGCTCGGGCAGCGCGATTTGCCAGAACGCGGTATGGGGTCCCAGCGTTGCTCCGCTCCAAGCGGCGATGTGCGCCCATCGCACCTGCGCGCACTGGCCGCCGCTTTCGGATGCGTCGGGCGAGATCGGATGCAGCAGCCGGGCGTAGGCCACGTAACCGGTCGGCAGGGCGTGGCCGGGGCGCGATCTTTCGGTGATCCAACCGGCCTCTTCGACCCGGCTGCTCCACGTCCAGTCCTCCACCAACTCATGCCTGTAGGAGCTCAAAGCGTCTGCTCGATCTGTCGATTGTTGGAAATTAGCGACCTCTGGCGCTTGGTCATCGCCCGTCCGCCGCGGACGTGGCGCCGGGCTCGCGGTCGAACTCACCGACGACCCGGCCGGACACGTCGACCGCGCACCTTTCCAGTGACCCAATGTTGCACCGACGCGCCGCAAAGCGGTGGCCCCGCCGGATGCATGACTAGGGGCCTGAGCTCAGTTGACTACGCAGTAGACATTGTTCTTGTTCGTACCCTTCTCACCGCTGTCGATTTCGCCGTCGACGTCGACATCGACCATGTTCAGCCAAGTAATATCCCGCGAGGTGGAATCGCACCTAGTGCGAGCATTCGCACGATTGTTACTAACTTTCCTTGGCTTCAGTTGGGTAGAAGGACCCTTCACCTTCAGGTAGAAATAGCCATCGGTGTAGTACTCATACAAACCGACTGTCACATGAGCCGTGTCATTGCTACAGCTTCCCTTGTCCCACTTCCCGTGCGCGGAAACATCCGGCGCGGTGTAATGCGGGTTATCCGGATATGTCACTGGGGTGCACCCGAAGTATGGCCTTGATGTACCGTCCGAACGATCCGTCACGCCGCTCGTGGGAAACTTTCCCGCGCTGGGATCGAGGGCTGGACGAGCTCCGGGCGGCGGTGCAAGGTTGGATGTGTGAATTACACTCAGGGAGTTTGCCGAAGGTTCCGCCACAGCGATGTGACTCGGAACCGACGGCGTTGCTCGCGTACCATGGAGAGCGGCCAGAGGCATTACGGCAACAACAGCAGCAGATAGAAATCGTCCACTCGACATCAGCGACCGTCCCTCTCCTGTGTTTCTCGTTGAACCGGCGCGAACGTACCATCCCGTACTGCACCGCGCAATACTTTATGCCTTCGCGGCGAGCTCCGTGAGCGCCTTTTTGGCCAGCGGCCCGCGCAACGGCGAGAAGTGTGGGTTGATCCGGAGCGCGAGACCGAGACTGCTGCGCGCCGCGGCTCCGTCACCGATCGCCTTCTCGATCATCCCGCGGTGGTAGTAGTACAGCGAGTTGCGATAGCCGAGGCGGGTGGCGATTTTCGCGTAGCGCAGCGCCTCCGGGTTGCGGCCTGCGGCGTGCAGCGCCCAACCGAGTGCGTCGGCGACGATGATGCTGTGGCGACGCCCCCATTCCTCGCGGCCGGCCGCGATAGCCGCGGAAGCCTGGCCGTGCTCGGCCTCGAACGTCGTGATCTCGAGGTCCTGGTTGACGCCGTTGGCCCGGAACAACCGTTCGATGACGTCCACCAGGTCGTACTGTGCCTGCGCCTGCGTCCGGCGCCCGATGGCGGTGAGATAGTCGCCGAACTCGACGACGTACTCCGGGCTCGGATAGCGGCTCACGACCGTTTGGAAGTCGCGTACGGCGGCGTCGACGTGCCCCCTGGCGGCGTTGACCTTCGCCCGCCCTTCGTAAAGCAAGGCATACGTCGGGTCCGCGCGCAGACCGGCCTCGAAGGCCCGCATGGCGGTCGCCAGGTTGCCCGAGTTGAAGTAAAGCAGCCCCAGGTAGTAGTCGCAGAACGCGACGTCGGCTGGCGAGAACGCGTCAACGCGGGCGCGGCGCATCGCGTCGATCGCCCCCGGCACGTCCCCCCGCAGCTCTCGTGCGTACGAGACACGGGTGAAGGTCTGCACGCCCGGCTTGAGGTTGACCGCTCGTTGCACCGAAGTGAGCGCCTCGTCGTACCGGCCGAGCTCGTTCAGGGCGTCGGTCATGATCGAGTACGCCGACGCGCTGTAGGCGTTGACCGACGCAGCGCGGCGACTCCAGCGGAGCGAGCCGGAGAAGTCATGCCGCGCGGCGGTCAATGCCGCCATGCCGGTCATTCCGACGAAATTCTGCTGGGACTCCAGGTTGAGGGAGCGCTGCAGCGCCGTCTGCGCCTTGGGGTAGTACGTCGGATCGGCGGTGATGCGTCCCTGCTGGACGTACGCCGACCCAAGGTTTGCCCACGCGTACCAGTTCTTCGGGTCCTGCTCCAGGGTCGCCTGGTAGCGAGCCACGCTGGCGGAGAGGTCATCGCCGGCGCGCGTCGATGCCCGGCTCGTAGACGGGGCAAGCGTCGGACCCTTGGCGCTGCCCGGCTCGACCCGCCCGCTCGACGAGCAGCCGGCGACGGCGAGCCAGCATACGGCGATGGCGGTCACCAGCCGACAGTGGGCGGTGTGCGCCGTGCGACTGTCAGTAGGCGATGTCATTGTGATCGAAGCGCCGACCGTCGGCCGCGGATCGGAGGACCCTTCCAGGTGCGGAAGCGACGGAAGCGACGAAGCCCCTTTCTGGCATCCGTGGTCGTGGCCCTGGCTGCGATTGCGGCGACGGTGACGACCGGCTGCACGTCCAGCAAGTCCGGCGGACCTGCTCAGCCGCCGGCCGCCCGCTTCGCGGCTGGCACCTGCCAGCGAGCCGCCCCCGCCGTGTTGTCGGTCGGCCGGCTGATCTATGACGTCCGGGATCGCCACGCGAAGCCCTCGAGCGTCGCACCGGAGATCGGCAAGGCGCAGCAGGAGCTGCGCGCACTTGCGCGGCCGAGCGACAAGGCACTCGGCGGTCGGCTGCAGAATCTGGTCACCGCCATCGGTTTCTTCCGGATCGGCGTCGACAGCAACACCTTCACACCCCAACGGGCAACAAACGTCGATAACGCTCAGCAGGCGCTCGTCACATTCTGCACCAAGGCCCCCGGCTCCGGGAGCTCCTGACCTCCCCGGCCGTCGACCGACGACCGAGTTGCGAGACATTGCCCGTTATGGGTGGCTGCGCTGCCTAGGTCCGGTGTAGTGACAATGCGAGGGCGTCGATGATTACTCTCGGCTGAGCGCCGGCCACTGAGGGGGAGGGGCAGCAAGTGCGAAACGACGGCTCGGAGCCGGTTGCGAGCGGCGCGCTGGCGGGTCCCGCGTGACGGCGGCCGAGTCGCTGCCCGGGGAGTCGCTGCCGAACGAGCTCCACGCCGGCGAGCTCCCCCCCGACGAGTTGCTGTCCGAGGAGCTGCCCGAAGGCCCGGCCGCGGCCGAACCGGTGCGCCTTCCGGAGTCGGTGCGACTGCGCGTACTCGCCCTCGCCGCCGACCGGTTGGGCGCGCTGCCTCCCGACGAGGTTCCAGCGGCCCTGCGCCGGGTCGCGCGCTTTGCCCCGCTCAAGCGGGCGCGGCTGGCCGCGGTGCCGATCGCCCTGGCGCTGGAGAGCGATCCCGGATTTCGGGCGACGGTCGCCGACGCCGTACGCGAAGGACTGCCCGAGCTGGTCACCGCGCTCGAGACCGGGTCACCTCTGCCGGCGCTACCGATCGAGGAGGTGGCCGCCGCGGCTTATCTGCTTCGGCCACCCGGATGGTGGCAGCTCGTGCAAGAGGCGAGCGCGGCGGCGGCGGCGGCGGAGTCTTCCGCGGCTCGTGCGGCGAGCGCTGCCGTGGTGGCGCGGCTCCAGGAACAGCTCGACCTTCTCCGGGCACAGAGCCGGGCTGAGGTCGAGCGGCTGCGGGCCGAGCTCGGGGCCACGCGGTCGGAGACCGCCGAACTGCGTCGTCGACTCGGTGATGCGCGGGAGCGCGCCCGTCGGGCGGAGCGTGAGGCCGCAGCCATGACGTCCGGCGCCGAGAATGCCCGTACGGCTGCCGCGGCCACCGTGTCCGCGGCGGAGGCGGAGGCACGTCGCCTGCGAAGCCGCCTCGCCGAAGCGGAGTCGACGCTGGAGTCGGCGCGGCGGACCAGCCGCGACGCCCGCGGCGTCGCCGATATCCGGCTCCGGATGCTGCTGGACACCGTCGTCGACGCCGCACAGGGCCTTCGCCGGGAGCTTGCGCTACCGCCCACGACCGAACGACCGGCCGACGCCGTCGCAGCCGAGCTTTCCGGGAGCGGGTTCGACGCCATGCCCGCAGCCCGCGGGCTGGAGGCCGACGACCCCGCCGTGTTCGAGCAGCTGCTGGCGCTGCCGCGGGTGCATCTGGTCATCGACGGCTACAACGTGACGAAGTCGGGCTACGGCGGACTGACGCTCGAAACCCAGCGGAGCCGGCTGGTCGGCGGCCTCGCCGCGCTGGCTGCGCGTACCGGCGCCGAGGTCACGGTGGTCTTCGACGGTACCGACGTGCAAGGCGTGCGGCTGCAGTCGCCGCGCGGTGTGCGCGTGTTGTTCAGCCTGCCCGGTGAGATCGCCGACGACCGCATCCGGCAGCTGGTCGCCGCGGAGCCTCCCGGACGACCCGTGGTCGTCGTGTCGTCGGACCGCGAGGTCGCCGACGACGTACGTCGCTCCGGCGCGAAAGCGATCCCATCCGCCGCGCTGCTGAAGCTCCTCGGGCGCGGCTGACCGGCGCGTGGTGGCACCAGCGGACTGCCGGCCGGAAACTGTCGCACCGCCGTCGTAGCGTCGCCAGCGACTCCGACGAAGGGACAAGCTCGTGGCTCCCGACATGGTCATCGACTGCGACCGGTGCATGGTCCGCGGCCCCGCATGTGGCGACTGCGTGGTGTCGGTCCTGCTCGGCGGCCCACCCGACGCGGTGACCATCGACCCGGCCGAACGCGACGCCCTCGACGCCCTCGCCGGCGGTGGCCTGATTCCGCCACTGCGGCTGGTGCTGCCCGACGCCGCCGCCGGATGACCGGACCGCCCCCCCGTGAGCAGTGGACGGAGTGTGGAGCGGCTGTGAACGGCCATTTTGCGCTCATCTGTACGGCTCGCGCGTAGCCTTTCCGGCGATGCGGCCGTTTCGACAGCCACTCGCAAGGAGTGGCGACGGCCGAGCTACCGCCGAGTCCGACCGGCCCGAAGCGGCCGGTGGAGCCGGGGACCCACGTTACCGGGGTGAATCGATGCGCCGTAGCGGCGCGTCGTAGGGCGCTCTTCCCGCCCGAACCCGTCAGCTGACCTGGTAGGCGGGCGAGGAAGAAGGAGTACCGCCTTCGTGGCGACGCCATTGCGTTCCCTAAGTTCCGCACGCTCCATGGATCCCGCCCGGTTAGGTCCACGAGCCCGTGCCGTCGCGCTTCTCCTGGTCGCCGGCCTCAGCTTCTTCGGTCTGACCGCGGCCGTCGTCGCGGTTCCCGCCGTCGGCGTCGCCTCTGCCGCCCCCGCGCCGACGCCGGAGCGCATCGCCGCACAGGTCCATCTGCTGCAGGCTCAGGTCGAGCAGCTGGTCGAGAGCTACAACGAGTCGACGGTCGCGCTCGCGGCCGCCACCGAGCGGTCAGCGGCCCTCGAGCAGGCGGTTTCCGTACAGGAGTCGCGTACTGAGGCGCTACGAAGGGAGCTCGGACAGCTCGCCGCGGCGGCGTACCGAAGCGGAAGCGCTGGCACGGTCGCCAGCCTGCTCGGGACCGACACGCCGGAACAGTTCCTGGACCAGGCGTCGTCCCTGGAGGCGGTAGCCCATGAGCGTCAGGTCCACATCGCCGAGTTCCGCGACGCCACTGTCGGCCTGGCCGCCGCGCACCGCGACGCCGCCGCCGAGGTGGTCCAGCGCCGCCACATTCAGGACCGCATCGCGAAGCGTCGGGGGTCCATCGAGCGATCCCTCCGTCAGCAGCAGCAGCTCCTGAGCCGGCTGACGGCGAGGGGAAGGGCCTCCGTGCTGGGCACCCGGGGCGTGGCGATGCCGCTGTGGAGCATCCCCGCCGCCGGACGCGCCGCCACGGCGATCCGTTTCGCCTATGCCCAGATCGGCAAGCCCTACCGCTGGGGCGCCGCCGGTCCCGGCTCCTACGACTGCTCCGGGCTCACGATGCGGGCCTGGGGTGCCGCCGGCGTCGGAATGCCGCAGTCCTCCCGCGCACAGTACGCGAGCGGCCGCCGCATCTCGACCAGCCGAATGCAGCCCGGTGACCTGGTCTTCTTCGGCAGCCCGATCCACCACGTCGGGCTCTACATCGGCGGCGGCAACATGATCGACGCACCGCACACCGGCGACGTGGTGAAGATCCGTCCGGTGTTGTCGACCGGGCTCGTCGGGGCGGTCCGCCCCGGCTGAAGTGCGGTGTCGCACCAGCGGCGCGCCCGTACACTCCGACTGTGACGGCGTCCGCGCGGCTGCAGTGACGGAACCCCGCGGTCGCCGGCTGCTGGTCGGTGCGATCGCGGCATTCGCGCTGGTATTCGGCGGCACGGTTATTACACTGCGTTACCAGGAGCCAGTCGTGTCAGCCGGCGGGACGGCGGTCGTCCCACACGCCCGGCCGGTGCCGCCCCGAGCCGACGGCGACGCGCGGATGGCGGCGGTCGAGGCCCTGCTCGAGCGGCGCGCCGCGGCGGTCCGCGATCGGGACCGGGCCGGGTTCATCGCCACCGTCGACGCCGGCCAGTCCGCCTTCCGGGCCGCCCAGGGCCGGCTCTTCGATGCGCTCGCGTCCGTACCCTTCGCCGTCTGGTCCTACGAAGCTGACTTTGCCGGCCCGGCGCGGCGGGTGCCGAGTCCCGACCGGTACAGCGGTGCGGAGACGTACTCACCGTCCGTCGTTGTCCTTCACTATCGGCTGGCCGGCTACGACGATCGCCCGGGGACGACCCGGCAGTACCTCACGTTCGTGCGTCACGGCAAGAGCTGGTTTCTCGGCTCCGACTCGGATTTCGAACGGGCGAACGTGCACACTGTCCGCGAAATCTGGGACTTCGGTCCGGTTGTGACGGTGCAGGGCCGCCGCAGCCTCGTCCTCGGCCATCCGACCGACAAGGAACTTCTCCGGCGGCTGTCCGCCGAGGCCGACCGCGACGTGCCTCGGGTCACCGACGTGTGGGGGACGGGGTGGCCACAGCGCGTCGTCATCGTCGTGCCGGCCAGCCAAACAGAGCTCGCCCGCATCCTCGACCGACCGTCGGCCTCCCTCTCCCGCATCGCCGCGGTGGCGACCGCCGACGTGACCGACGGTCGCGGGCTCGTTCCGGCGGCGGCCAACCGGATCGTCGTCAACCCGCGCAACGTGGCGCAGCTCGGGCCGCTCGGTCGACGGATCGTCGTGACCCACGAGATGACACACGTCGCGACGCGCTCCACCACCACCTCGCATGCTCCGACTTGGCTGGTCGAGGGGTTCGCCGACTACGTGGCGTACGCGTCGAGCGGCATCCCGACGGCCGTCTCTGCGCACGAGCTCAAGGAGGACGTCGACAGTGGCCGGCTGCCCGTCACGTTGCCGACGGACGCCGACTTCAGTGGCACCAGCCGCCGACTGCCGCAGGCGTACGAGGGTGCCTGGCTCGCCTGCCGTCTCATCGCGCGGCGGGCCGGAGAGGCCGGACTGCTCCGCTTCTACCGCACGGTGGCCGCCGCGTCCGCAACCGACGCCGACGTACGGCTGGCGACCGCGCTGCGAACGGTGCTGGACAGCACTCCCGCGTCGTTCGAGGCAGCGTGGCGCTCCTACCTCCGCAGCGAGCTGGGGTGAGTGTGTCGAGCATGCCGGCTGCCGCGCGCTGGGCCGCGCTCACCGGACTGCTGATCCTCGGCGGCGCGCTACTCGCGCTCATCCTCTGGTCGACCCCGTGGTCGCCGTTGCCCGGCCGGGTTCCCGGCGGCCGCGTCGCCGTCGACCCGCAGGCCGACTTCGCCGCCCACGACCTCGCCCGGGAGGATGCATTCCACCGCGCCGTACGACCGCCGGCCTACGCGTCGCTGGCCGTCGGCCTCGCAGTCGCGGGCGCCCTGGCGCTGACCCCGGTCGGCGGTCGGCTCGTCCATGCCGCCGGCCGACCGCTGGGCGGCGGCTGGGTGGCTCAGGCCGTCATCGGCGGCCTGGCGGTGTCCGTGCTCGGCCGCCTTCTCGCATTACCCTTCGACGTGTGGGCTGAGGTCGTCCTGCGCCGGTACGGTCTTTCGACGCAGACCTGGCTGAGCTGGCTCGGCGACCAAGCCAGAGGTCTCGCGATCGCCGCCGTGCTGCTTCCGGTGGTGATCCTCGGCTTTTATCTCCTCGCCCGGGGGTTTCCGCGGCACTGGTGGCTCCCGGTCGCGCTGGGCGGCGCCGTACTCGTCCTGGTCGCGTCCTTTCTGTTCCCCGTCGTCGTCGAGCCGGTATTCAACCGGTTCACCCCACTTCCGGCTGGTGACCTGCGCACCTCGCTGCTCGACCTGGCTCGACGTGACGGCGTGCGCGTCGACGACGTCCTGGTCGCCGACGCCTCCCGACGGACGACGGCCCTCAACGCCTACGTCTCCGGGTATGGGCGCACCAGGCGGATCGTCGTCTACGACACGCTGCTACGCGCCTCACCAGACGAGGTGCGGCTCGTCGTCGCGCACGAGCTCGGCCACGCCAAGCGCAACGACGTGCTGCACGGGACCATCGAGGGTGCGTTCGCGATGGCCGCCGGCGTCTGCCTGATCTTCCTGGCGATGAGCTGGCCGCCGCTGTTGCGTCGCACCGGCGCCACCTCGGCCGGCGACCCACGGTCCGTGGCCCTGCTGCTGTTCCTGTCGGCCCTGATCACGTTTCTGGTCATGCCGGCCCAGAACCTCGTGACGCGGCGGATCGAGGCACGGGCCGACGTGCACTCGCTCGACCTCACCCGCGACCCAGTCTCCTTCGTCGCCTCCGAGGTGCGGCTGGCCAAGACGAACCTGTCGGACCTGGACCCGAACCCGCTGGTTTACGGACTCTTCTCCGACCACCCCACCTCACCGGAGCGCATTGCGCTCGCCCGCGACTGGGCGCGTCAGCACGGCGTCCCGGTGCCGCCGCCGGCGGGCTGAAGGTGTGCGCACCCTCGTGGTCACCAACGACTTCCCGCCACGGCCGGGGGGCATTCAGGCGTTCGTGCGCTCCTTGGCAACGCGCCAGCCCGACGGCGAGATCGTCGTCTACGCGTCGTCGTGGCCGGGTGCGGCGGCGTACGACGCCGAGCAGCCGTTCCCGGTGATCCGTCACCCCGCCCGGTTGATGCTCCCGGTGCCCGCGGTCCTGCGGCGAGCCCGGCAGATCGCGGTCGCCGAAGCCTGCTCGGCGGTCTGGTTCGGGGCCGCCGCGCCGCTTGGGTTGCTGGCCGGCGGCCTTCGCCGAGCCGGCATCGAGCGGGTGGTCGCCTCCACGCACGGGCACGAGGCCGGCTGGGCGTCGATTCCGGTGGCCCGCTCGATGCTTGCCCGCATCGGCAGCGAGGTCGACACGTTGACCTACCTCGGCGACTACACCAGACGCCGGATCGCCGCCGCCCTGGGTGCCGCCGCCCAGCGACTGGTCCGGCTTCCGCCCGGCGTCGACACGAGGGCCTTCTCGCCGGACGTCGACGGCTCCGACGTACGGCGCCGCTACCGGCTGACCGGGCGACCCGTCATCGTCTGCGTGTCGCGGCTCGTGCCGCGCAAGGGACAGGACGTGCTCGTCAGGGCGCTGCCGAGGATCCAGCGGCGGGTGCCGGATGCCGCGCTTCTGGTTGTCGGAGGCGGACCGGACGCCGCCCGCCTCCGTCGCGTCGTGGCCGAAGTCGGCGTCGCCGCGGACGTCACGCTCACCGGTTCCGTGCCGTGGGACGGGCTACCGGCGTACTACGCGGCGGGCGACGTCTTCGCGATGCCGTGCCGAACCCGTCGCGGCGGGCTGGACGTGGAGGGACTCGGCATCGTCTACCTCGAGGCGTCGGCGACGGGTTTGCCGGTCGTCGCGGGGCGCTCCGGCGGAGCGCCGGACGCGGTGCTCGACGGCCGGACCGGGCTGGTCGTCGACGGGCACGACACCGTAGAAGTCGCCGACGCGGTGGGCGGGCTGCTCGCGGACCCGCAACGCAGCGCCGCCATGGGAGCCGCCGGACGCGACTGGGTCGAGCGCGAGTGGCGCTGGGACGTGCTCGCGGCGCGGTTGCGCGAGCTGTTGGCTGGGGAGCGTCAGGCGCTGCCGTAGCGCTGGTCGGGCCCGGCCGCAGCCCCCACGAGGCCGAGGCGCATCGCGCCCATCAGTGCCTGCGCCCGGTTGCTGGCGCCGAGCTTGTCGTAGAGCTTGGAGACGTGCGTCTTCGCGGTGGACTCGCTGATGAACAGCCGTCGTGCGATGGCCGCCACTCCCAGTCCTTCAGCGAGCAGGTCGAGCACCTCCCGCTCACGTCTGGACAGCTGCCGGCCCGTGGGCGCCAGCCGGCGCCGCATCGCACCGGCGAGGTCGGCGGCGGTGAATGCGGTGGGCGACGTCGCGGCATGCTTCGTCGCGGTCACGACGTCGGCCGCTGGCGCGTCCTTGGCGACGAACGCCGACGCGGCGGCTTCCAACGCCCCGAAAAGCTGCTTGTCGCCGGAGTACATGGTGAGGATGACGATGCCGAGCGTCGGATAGCGCCGGCGCAGGTCGCGACCGGTCTCGATGCCGCTGCCGTCCGGCAGGTTGACGTCCATCACGACGACGTCGGGGCGCAGCCTCGCGGTGAGGGCGACCGCGGCCGCCAGGGTGCCGGCTTCGCCGACGACCCGGCACCCGCCGTCACGCTGGAACGCGGCCCGGAGGCCATTACGGATGAGCTCGTGGTCGTCAACCAGCAGGACGCTGGTCGGCTCCTTCGTGGGCATGCTTCTCCCGTCGCCTGTCCCCGCTGGAGCGTCCCGTGACGGGCTCCCCGGCCGGGTGGCCGAGGGTGACCTCCACGAGGGTGCCGTTCGGCTCCCGCTCCCGTACGGATAACGACGCACTGAGCCGTTGGGCACGCTCTTTCATAATTTCGAGGCCGTAGCTGCCCGGGCGCGCACCAGGGGGCAGCCCGGCGCCGTCGTCTTCGATGCGCAGCAGCGCCGACGGCGGGGTGACGAGACAGGTGACCCACAGGTTGCTGGCTCGCGCGTGCTTACGCACATTCGTGATCGCCTCCTGGGCGATCCGGAGCAGCTCGGCCTCGGCGCCCGCGGGAAGCCGTGCGGTCGTCCCGTCGAGGCGCAGGTGCACGCGGAACGGCGCGGTCGTGCCCACGCCGCGGGCGTACTCAGCGACGGCGCCACCCAACCCGCCATGCTCGTCGATCGAGGTACGAAGGTCGGAGATGGACTGCCGCACCTCCCGGAGCACGCCGGAGAGCTCTTCGCGGATTCGGCACAACCCGGCAAGCAGGGCGCTGTCGCCGCCCTCGACGTCGGCGACCAGCTCGTCGAGCGCGTAACCCAGCGAGGCCAGATCCTGGGCGACGCCATCGTGGATCTCTCGGCCCAGCCGTCGCCGCTCCTCGGTGGTGGCCAGCGTGCGGACCTCGTCGACGATCAGGGCCGTGTCCAGGCGCAGCGCCAGGTCGTGGGCCGCGGCTTCGGCTGCTGTCACCACGACGGGCGGGTATGCGCGACTACGCCCGGTCTCGACCGCGACCAGTCCGACGGTCCGGGGACCGACGCGCAGCGGCAGGACGAGTGCACTGCCACGGCGAGGCCCCTGCCGCTGTCCCTGCATCTGGTGCTGGCGGTCGCGTACCTGCACCTGCTCCGTGCGCCACGCGTCGGCGATCGCGGTCTGGGACGCCAGCCCGACGTCCCATTGCCCGGCCGGCGCCTTTCCGCTGCCGCCGCCGCCGGGGGATAGCACTGCGAGCTCGTGCAGCCCCGCGCCCGGGCCGGCGACGAGCACAGCGCCGCCGTCGTACGGCGCCACCCGCGCCAGGGTGCGAAGCAACTCGGCCGCGATCGAGGCGGCGTCCGGGTCGGTGGAGAGCTGCCGGGCCGGCGTACTCGGCTCGGAGAGCCGGCGGTACGCCGCTGCGTACGGTTCATCCGGTCCCGGAGTGTTCACGCACCAGCGTCGCACGACCGGTCGGAGGCGGACAACCGGCGCACCGGCAAGGTCGCCCGAGGGATCGTCCGAGCGGCTGCCAGCCCGTTTCCGCAGGTGGGCAGCCAAGCTTTCCTCGGACGATTCCTCCGACGATCACCCCGTGCAGAGATTGCTGAGGCCGGCCGGCCCGACGAATCGGCGGAGTCGCTTCAGGGCAGCGCTTGCCGGTGCCACTGCCGGACGGTGAGGTGGTGAGGCTGCCATGCCTGCCAGACCTGATGTGCCCAGTCGCGGACGAGCCGCTGATGCTCAGCGGCGTCCGCGGCGCCCAGCACGTCGGCGACGGTGAGCAGGTCGCGCTGAGGCGGCGGCTGCAACCAGGTGAAGGCTGGCCGGTGCTGGACCATGAGCTGGTGCAGCCGCGGGCCGTTTCGCGGGTCGACCCCGTCCTCGACGAACAGGCATAGCGTCATCAGGCACAGCGCGACGGTTTGCACTTGGCGACGACTGGTTCCGCCCGCGTGCTGCGCGGCGTAGGCGTCGACGACCAACTGATGGGCCGATCGGTACGCGGCGTTGCTGTAGGAGCGGGCTAGCAGCTGGCCGTACCGGTCGAAACACGCCGCCGAGGCCGCGTGTTCGGCCGGCCGTGGGCCGCCGGTGTCGACCGCGGCCAGTCCGCAACTCGGACAGCAGTTCATTCCCAGGTGCAGGCCCTGCTGACCGTTGAGCGTCATCTCGAGCCGCTGAAGCACGCGGCCGCGGCCCAGCTGTGGAGGGTGCCGCTCGTCATCGCCGGCACGACGCTACAGCTGAAGGTGCAATCGGAGGGCCTCGTCCACCTCGGCCATGACGTGTGCCGGGAGCCGGCCCAGGGGAGGCCCGAGACGTTCGACGGCTACCGACCGCACCTGCTCGGCTTGTGCCTTCGAGTCGACACGCAGCCCGGTCAGCCCGGCCGGTAGCAAGGCCTGAAAGGGGAAGACCCGAGCGACGTTGCTCGTGACTGGGACCACGGTCACCACGCCTCGCCCCAGTCGGGCGGCCGTTGCGTTAGCCCGGTCATTGCTGACGATGACCGCGGGGCGACGCTTGTCCGCTTCGCTGCCCCGCGTGGGCTCGAGGTTCGTCAGGCGAATCTCACCTCGCAGCATCTGTCGACCCGTCGGCGAGCGTGTCTTCCCAGACCGCTCGCTCTCCCGATGATTCCCATTCGCCCCATGCCGCGGCGTAGTCCTGCTCGAGATCCGCGTGGCGGAGAAGTCGGATCGCGTGTTGGAGGGCAGTGGAGCGCGACCGCAGGCCAGTTTCGCGCGCGTACTCGTCCAGGAGAGCCACGTCCTCCGCCGGCAGGCTCACGCTGAGCTTCATACCTGTATGCTACCGCGGTAGGACCGCCCCCACCACTGATGAAGCTCCCACTGATGCAGAACGAGTCCCGGCTCGGGCACGCCAACGCGGTTGGTGGCACACCCCGGTCATGAATGCCACGCTCGTCCTGCATCTCGCCGGTGCAAGGCTCGTGCTCCAGCGACCTCAGGACGCCGCGGCTGAACTGCGCGGCCTGGCCGCGCCGGTCCCCAGGACCCGTTCCCTCGTCGACGAGCTGCTGGCTGAGCGTCGCGCTGCTGCGGCCGCCGAGTGACGGTCCTCGACGCTTCCGCCGTCCTGGCGCTTGTCCACGACGAACCGGGCGCCGAAACGGTCGCCGCTGAGCCGCCCGCCGCGACGCTGGGGTTTCTCTCGCCCTCCGAAGCGCCCCCGCTGAGGCGCTCACCGCGGATCGCGCCTGGGCAGACCTGGACCTTCCGGTCCGAGTTCGACTGCTGCGATAGCTCGTCGGGTAGCGAACGGATGACCTCGTCGCGGAAACCGACGACCTCGGCCTGCGACGGCTACCGGCCCTGGACGTAGAGGGCGTCGATCTCCGGCGCGAACTCCGCCGCCACTACCGTGCGCTTGACCTTCAGGGTGGGCGTGAGCTGGCCGGCTTCCTCGGTGAAGTCCACGTCGAGGATCCGAAACGCGCGAATCGCCTCTGCCCGGCTGACGGTCCGGTTGGCCGATTCGACGGCCGCCTCGATCGTCGCCCGCAGGTCCGGGTCGTCCCGAAGGTCGCGAGCCGTCGCATCCTGCGGCTTGGCATGCTCCTTCTTCCAGATACCGAGCGCCTCCCCGTCGAGTGTGATCAGCGCGCCGACGTAGGGCCGCTGGTCGCCGACCACCATGCACTGGCTGACGAGCGGATGCGAGCGCAGGGAGTCCTCGAGTACGGCCGGTGAGACGTTCTTGCCACCGGCGGTGACGATGATCTCCTTCGTGCGCCCGGTGATGCGCAGGAAGCCATCGTCGTCGAGCTCCCCGAGGTCGCCGGTGTGGAACCAGCCGGCCGGCTCGAGGGTCTCCCGGGTCGCGGCGTCGTTGCGCCAGTAGCCGCGGAAGACGCTGTCACCCTGCACCAGGATCTCGCCGTCGTCGGCTATCCGCACAGTGACGCCCGGAAGAGGCCGGCCGACGGTACCGATCCGCATTGAGTCGGGCAGGTTGAGCGTGGTCCCGGCGGATGTCTCGCTGAGACCGTAGCCCTCCAGCACGGGGATACCCGCGCCTCGAAAAAAGTGCCCGAGCCGCGCGCCCAGCGGCGCGCCACCGGAGACGGCGTATCGCACCTGGCCGCCGAGGGCGTGGCGAATCCTCGAGTAGACGACCTTGTCGAACAGCGCGTGCTGTGCCGTGAGGAGCGGAGCGGGCCGGCCGGTGTCGAGCGCCTGGCTGTAGCGCACGGCGAGGGCGTCGGCTCGTTCGAAGAGCTTGCCCTTGCCTGCGCCGGCGGCCTGCGCCGTGGTCTTCGCTCCGTTGTAGATCTTCTCGAAGACCCGCGGGACGGACAGCACGAACGTTGGTCGAAACGCCGCAAGGTCCGGCAGCAGGTTCTTGACGTCGGCGGTGTGTCCGAGGCGGGCGCGGCTCACCACCGTGCCGAACTGGATCACCCGGGCGAAGACGTGCGCCAGGGGAAGGAAGAGCAATGTCGATGAGCCCTCCCCGAACACCTCGGCCAGAGCGCGCGTCGTCGTGACGGCGTCGAAGAGCAGATTGCCGTGCGTGAGCTCGCAACCCTTCGGCCGGCCGGTGGTGCCCGACGTGTAGAGGATCGTCGCCAGGGCGGCGCCGGAGAGCTCGCCTCGACGGCGGGCGATCTCCTCGTCGGCGACGGCCGATCCCGACTGGGCCAGTGCGTCCAGGTCTCCCCGGTCGATCTGCCACACCGCGCGTACGCCGGGCACGTCGCTGCTGATTTCGTCGTACGTGGCCAGGTGGTTGTCGTTTTCGAGGATGACCGCCACCGCCTGCGAGTCGGCGAGGTTCCAGGCGATCTGCTCCGCGGACGACGTCTCGTAGATCGGGACGGTGACCGCACCCGCCGTGAGGATGGCGAAGTCGGCCAACGTCCACTCGTATCTTGTCTTGGCGAGAAGGCCCACCCGGTCGCCGGGCCGCACGTCCGCCGCGACTAGGCCCTTGGCGAGGCCGGTGACCTCCTGTGCGAACTCGCGCGCCGTCACGTCCGTCCAGCGACCCTCGACCTTGCGGGAGAAAGACACCGCGTCCGGGCGCTCGGCGGCGTTGCGGAACACGATGTCGGTGAGGTTCTCGTGCGGTCCGAGGGTCACCAAGGCCGGCGTCGTGAACTCGCGCACGCTGGCTCCAGACCGGTCGGCCTACCCCTTCGAGAGGCGACAGTAGCTGACCCGAAGGTCCGAGTGATCCTCCGAGGAGGATTGTCGGCGCGACCTGCGAAAACCGCATGATCGTCCCTCCGACGATCCCTCGGACGATCTTCGGTCGAGGTTTGAGCGCCGCGGCTGGGGTGGCGAGGCCTGGCGGCGGGGCCGGTAGCCTCGCGACGGCAGGCGGGCGGCACGAGGGACAGCTGCGTGGCACTGGATGCGGAACCACGAGGGAGCCGAGCATGGCCGATGAGGCGAGCGACAGCATCACGATCGGCGCGGACAAGTCGAAGATCATGGACGTGATCGCCGACTTCGAGTCGTATCCGCAGTGGGTCGACCTGGTGAAGCAGGCCGAGATCCTCGAGACCGGGGTGGACGGGCGAGCCTCGCAGGTGCGGTTCGTCCTCGACGCGGGCGTCGTCAAGGACGAGTACGTACTCGCCTACGACTGGTCCGGCGACGACCGGGTCAGCTGGCACCTCGTCCGGAGCAAGGCACTCAAGGCGCAGGACGGCAGCTACACCCTCACCGAGGCGGGCGCCGGCACGCACGTGACCTACCAACTGGCCGTTGACCTCGTGATGCCGGTGCTCGGCATGTTCAAGCGCAAGGCGCAGAAGGTCATCATCGACACGGCTCTTAAGGGTCTCAAGAACCGCGTGGAGTCGGGCGGCTGACGCGTGGGCTTCACCATCGGTGTCGACGTCGGCGGCACGAAGGTCATGGCCGGCGTCGTCGACGCGGGTGGCCGGGTCGTCGAGGTGGTGCAGCGACGGACACCCAGCACGTCCCCGGACGAGACGGCGGCGGCGATCGCCGAGCTGGTGGTCGCCCTTCAGTCGCGCCACGAGGTCGACGCGGTTGGTGTCGGGGCGGCCGGGTTCATCGACGAGACCCGCTCAGTGGTGCTCTTCGCTCCCAACCTGGCCTGGCGGGACGAGCCGCTGCGCGAGAAGGTGTCCCGTCGTACCGGCCTGCCGGTTGTCGTCGAGAACGACGCCAACGCGATGGCGTGGGCCGAGTACCGGTACGGCGCGGGCCGCGGTTTCGCCCACCTTGTCTGCGTCACCGTGGGCACCGGGATCGGCGGCGGGATCGTCCTCGGCGGCGACCTCTACCGCGGCCGCTTCGGCATCGGAGCCGAGATGGGCCACACGCGGGTCGTCCCCGACGGCCACCGCTGCGGCTGCGGCAACCGGGGCTGCTGGGAGCAGTACGCAAGCGGACGGGCCCGCGTCCGGGAGGCACGCGAACGCGCGGTCGCGTCGCCCGCGGCCGGCGGCCGGCTGCTCGAGCTCGGCGGCGGTGACTCCGACGGCATCAACGGTCCCGAGGTCACGAAAGCCGCGCAGGAAGGTGACCCGGCGGCCGTCGAATGCTTCACGGTGGTCGGGAACTGGCTCGGGCAGGGGTTGGCCGACCTCGCCGCGACGCTCGACCCGGGCTGCTTCGTTGTCGGCGGCGGTGTCTCCGACGCGGGCGAGTTGCTGCTGGGGCCGGCCAGGGCGGCGTACGCCGCCAGCCTCACCGGCCGTGGACACCGTCCGCTGGCGGAGATCAAGGTCGCGCAGCTCGGGCCGCGGGCCGGCCTCGTCGGCGCGGCCGACCTCGCCCGCCGGCGCTGACTCCGCCGGCGCCGACCCGCCGGCGCTGACCCCGCCGGCGCCGACCCGCCCACTCGGAAGTCGCCCCACCTCCCTCGTGCGACGATCAGAGGCACCGGGCCGCCAGGCCGTCGGATGCTCGAGCCCAGGACGGGACGAGGGGGTCGTTGCGTGCGCGTCGTCGCGGCGCTGGGAGGCAACGCGCTGAGTCCCGCCAAGGGCAGCGGGACGGCCGAGGAGATGCGGGCGGCCCTCGCCGGCACGAGCCGGCTGCTCGCCGACCTCGTGGAGCGCGGCGTCAGCCTGGTACTCACCCACGGCAACGGGCCGCAGGTCGGTCGGATCCTGCTTCAGCAGGAGTACGCCGCGCAGCACGTGCCACCGATGCCGATGGACGTCTGCGGCGCGCAGAGCCAGGGGCAGATCGGTTACCTGCTCGCGCAGGCACTCGGCTCCGAGCTGCGCCGCCGCGGCCTCGACACGCGTCCGCTGTGCCTCGTCACCCAGGTCGTCGTGGACGGGCGCGATCCCGCGTTCCGGCGGCCGACCAAGCCGGTAGGCCCGACGTACGACGAGTCGGTGGCGCACCGCATCGCGCACCAGACGGGCTACGTCTTCCAGGAGGTCAGCGGCGGCAGCTGGCGCCGCGTTGTCGCGTCGCCGGTTCCGGTCTCCTTCGTCGAGGAGGAGCCGCTGCTCCAGATCATCGCCGCCGGGCACGTCGTCATCGCGGCCGGCGGCGGCGGCGTGCCGGTCGTGGAGGTCGACGGCGAGCTGCGCGGAGTCGAGGCCGTGGTTGACAAGGACCGAACCGCCGCCAGGCTGGCGACGCTCATCGAGGCCGACTCCCTGGTCGTCCTCACCGAGGTCGACAAGGTGCAGGTCGGTTTCGGCACACCGGACGCGCGGTCGCTCGACCGGCTGACGGTCGGCGCGGCTCGGGACTTGCTGGCCGCCGGCGAGTTTCCCGAGGGCTCCATGGGGCCGAAGGTCGCCGCCTGCTGCGACTTCGTCGAGGCCGGCGGTAAGCGCGCCGTCATCGGCTCGCTCGAGCAGGTCACCGACGCCGTGTTCGCCGACGCGGGAACGGAGATCCACGCCGAATGAGCCTGCGGCTGCTGTCCTACAACGTCCGCTCGCTCCGCGACGACAAGGCGGCGGTGGCGGGGATCATCCGCGCCTGCGCGCCCGACGTGGTGTGTATCCAGGAAGCACCGCGGTTCCTCCGGTGGCGCTCGAAGTGCGCGGCGCTGGCCCGCGAGTCGGGGCTGGTGGTCATCACCGGCGGCCGACCGGCCGGGGCCATGCTGCTGCTCGCTGCGGTGCGGGTGCGCGTGCGGGAGACCCGTGACGTGCTGCTGTCCAAGTCGCCGGGGCTGCACCAGCGGGGACTCGCGATCGCGGTCGTGGAGGTGGGCGGTACGCCGTACACCGTCGCGTCGATGCACCTCGGACTCGACGCGGCCGAGCGGCGCCGGCACGCCGACGAGGTGCTCGACCGACTGGCCGGCTACACGGCGCCGCTCGTGCTCGCCGGCGACGTCAACGAGGAGCCGGGCGCGCCGGCCTGGTCGATGCTCACCCGGCGTTTGCAGGACTGTGGCGGCGGGCTCACCTCTCCGGCGCGCTCCCCGCGCCGACGTATCGACGCCGTCTTCGCGGATCCCGGTCTCGCGACGGTGTCGTGCGACGTGCCAGAGGTCGCCGGCATCGGGCGGGCGAGCGACCATCGCCCGCTGCTCGCCGTCCTGCGTCCCCGGGCATAGTGGGGACATGCGCACCCGCAACCTCGGTCAGGGCTTCACCGTGTCGGCGCAGGGCCTCGGCTGCATGGGAATGAGCGAGTTCTACGGGACCGCCGACGAGGACGAGGCGATCGCGACGATCCATCGCGCGCTCGAGCTCGGGATCACGCTGCTCGACACCTCCGACGCCTATGGCCCGCAGACGAACGAGCGGTTGGTCGGGCGGGCCATCGCCGGGCGGCGCGACGAGGTCCAGCTGGCGACGAAGTTCGGCTTGATACGCGACCCGGCCGACCCGGCGCGCAGAGGGGTCAACGGTCGGCCGGACTACGTCCGCCAGGCGTGTGACGCGTCGCTCGACCGTCTCGGCGTCGAGGTGATCGACCTGTACTACCAACACCGCGTCGACCCACAGGTGCCGATCGAGGAGACCGTCGGGGCAATGGCCGAGCTCGTGTCGGCGGGCAAGGTCCGCCACCTCGGCATGTCGGAGGCGGCGCCCGCGACGATCCGGCGGGCACACGCCGTGCACCCGATCACCGCCCTGCAGAGCGAGCTGTCGCTATGGACGCGCGACCCGCAGGAGAACGGCGTTCTGGACACGGTGCGGGAGCTCGACATCGGCTTCGTCGCCTACTCGCCACTAGGCCGCGGCTTTCTCTCCGGGCAGATCCGGTCACCGGAGGACCTCGAAGCCGGCGACTTCCGCCGCGCCAACCCCCGCTTCCAGGGGGAGAACTTCGATCACAATCTCGAGCTGGTCGACCGGGTCCGCGACATCGCCACCGAGAAGGGCGTGACGCCCGGGCAGCTCGCGCTCGCGTGGGTGCTGGCCCAGGGCGACGACGTCGTCCCGATCCCGGGTACCAAGCGTCGCTCCTACCTGGAGGAGAACGCGGCGGCCGACGACGTCCGGCTCGAGGAGAAGGACCTGCGGAGCCTGGACGAGGTGTTCCCGGTCGGCGCAACGGCCGGCGACCGCTACCCGGACATGTCCTCGGTCCACCGCTGAGCAAGTCGATCTCCTTCGCTCGCCCCGTGGCGGTTGGTTGATCTCCAAGTGGCGCTGCCAGCAACAACAGCCAGGCGAAGGAGATCGCAACCGGCGCACGACGGCCATCTGCGTCCGTAGGAAGTCGCCGAGGTCGCGTCCAGTGACTGCGCTGCCGGTGATCGCCGCCAGGCATTGCGGCCGGACAGGGACGACCAGGGGTGTGGAGTCCTGGCGTTGCTGGGGCACTTCCCAGGCTCCACGGTCCGCGCTGGAGCGGCCAACCGGGACGCGGGAGAAGCTGACGAACCCGGCAAGCATTACTTGACGGAGCCGGCCTACTCGCCACCGGAGCGGTAGTCCGGCACCAGGGCGAGCGCGAGCTGCTCGAAGAACAGGCCGATGTCGGTCACCATGCCCATCGCCTGCGCGCTGCCGCGGTCGGCCAGCTTGGTGACGGTCGCCGGGTTGATGTCGACGCAGACCAGCGGAACCGACGCGGGCAGGATGTTGCCGGTCGCGATGGAGTGCAGCATGGTCGCCACCATGATCGCGAAGCCGACGCCGGGGAGCTGCGCCCGCATGGCGCGCTGGCCCTCGATGACGTCGGTGTAGACGTCGGGCAGCGGGCCGTCGTCGCGCACCGATCCCACGAGCACGAAGGGCTTGCCGGCCTTGACGAGGGCGTGCATCACCCCGCTGGCGAGTACGCCGGCCTCGACGGCGCCTGCGATGGACCCGTGCTTGCGGATCGTGTTGATCGCGCGGATGTGGTGCTCGTGGCCGTGCTCGACGCCCTTGCCCTTCGCCAGGTCGACACCGAGCGACGTGCCGAACAGCGCCGACTCGATGTCGTGCGTGGCGAGGGCGTTGCCGGCGAACAGTACGTCGACGTAGCCGGCCTCCACCAGCGCGACCATCGCGCCGGACGCTCCGGTGTGCACGACCGCCGGGCCGGCGACCCACAGCAGCTTGGCGCCTTCGGCCTTCACCTCCCGCATCCGCTCGGCGATCTGTCGGACGAGCAGGGCCTGCGGCTTCTCGCTCGAGACCTCCGAGGTCATGAACTCGAACGAGCCCGTGTGCGCCGAGTGGGACCGCTGGGGCAGCACGACCCGGACCCCGCCCGCGCCGCAGACGATCCGGTCGCCGCGCGAGACGTCACTAACCGGAATCGTGCGGACCCGGTTGCCCTCGACGACGAGCCCGCAGTCCATCTCCGGATGCTCGACGGGCACCCATTGCCCGCCCAGCCGGACGACGGTCTCGAGGTTGGTCGTGGAGTAGAAGTCGTCGGGAAAAACCCCGTCCTGCTCCGCCTCCCGCACGCCGGCCTCGCCGGGGTCGACGGCGTTGACGCCGTGGATCTGTAGCCGCATGAGCAGCCGTTGTAGGTGCTCGTCGGACTCCGAGGTGACGGTGATCCGCGCGTAGGACTCGTCGTCGTGGGTCCGACCGACGTCGAGGCGGTCGATGACGTAGTCGCCGCCGTACTCGAGGACGTCGTCGAGCACCTTCGCGAGTGCCCCGGAGTCCATCAGGTGCCCGCTGATCTCGACCGTGTCGCTGACCTGCACGCGCGCCTTCCTCCTGTTCCTGTGGCCGAACGACCGGCGCGGCCAAGGCTCAGACGACCGCGCCGTCGTCGGGACCGGAGTCCTCCGAACCCTCGTGCATCCGGAGCACCAGCGTCGCAAACCCGCCGAGGACGGCAGCGATCGCGAGCACGAGAAGCGCCGGACCCACCGGGTCCCCGGCCATGGTAGGGATCAGCAGCACGAGAGCCCCGGCGAGGATGGCAGCGACGCCGTACGCCGTGGTCGAGGAGACCCGTGGCAGCGGCGGTGGCGGTGGCGGCTCGAAGTGCTCGTCCGCCAGCTCGGGCGCGGGCTCGAGTACGGGCTCGAGTACAGGCCCGGCGGCCGGCTCGGCGAGCGGCCGCGGGCGCTCGGGCTGCGCCGGCGCGGCTCGCCGTACGACGCGCGGCGGCCCGCCGCCCGGCACCTCCTCCGCGGTTGGCCAGCGGGGCGGGCCGTCGGAGCCGTCGAGCCGGAGGGCGGCGACGATCTCGCGCCAGGTGGCCTCCTCGTCCGGCGTGTCGAGCGTGAGCTCGCGCTCGCGGGCCAGCACGCCGCGCGCGGCCTCGACGGAGATAGCGTCGACCCAGACCCGGGCGAGCGGGCGGTCGGGCGCGCGCACCTCGAGGTAGCCGCCGACCGAGCCGGCGTAGGGAGCGGCGTATGCCGCGACGCCCGCCGTGCGCAGCGCCTCGAGCAGCGCGTCGACGAGTTGCGGCTCACACTCGGCCAGCACGGCGTACGCCGCGGCGCGCAGGCCGTTGCTGCGGCGTCCCGCGCGCGCCTCGCCGCCGTCGTCGTCGATCATGCAGTGCGCCCGTCAACCGCTCACGACGGTCTGGCTGACGCTCCGCACGAACTCCAGACTGCCGTCGAAGATCGCGGCAGCGTCGTTGTCCAGCGTCGCGACGTGGTAGCTCTCGGCCAGGACGCGCTGCTCTATCGGGCACCGCATCGCGCCGAGCAGCGTCTCGGCGTTGACCGCCTGGACGACGTGGTCCTCGGCACTGCGGAAGAGCAGGGTCGGCGCGGTGACCCGGCCGAGGTCGGCGCGGACCAGCCGCCACAGCTGCGTCAGCGAGGCGAACGCCTTGAGCGGCAGACGGTCGTAGGCGAGCTCGCGAGAGCCGGGCTTCTTGATGTCGCTCGCGATGCCGGGGAACGAGGGAAGCACCCACTTGAGCAGCGGGAGTGCCATCAGCCGGCGGTCCATCATCTGGATCGAGGGGTTGACCAGCACGAGCCCGGCCACCTCGTCCGGACGCAGCTCCGCGAGCCGCAGCGCCAGGGTGGCGCCCATGGACAGGCCCATGACGAAGACCCGGTCGCACCGTGCGCGCAGTGCCGTGAAGGCGTGCTCCGCCTCGCCGTACCAGTCCGGCCACCGGGTCAGGTTGAGGTCTGGCCAGCGGGTGCCGTGCCCGGGCAGGCGCGGGCAGACGACGGTGAGCCCGCCCGCCGCGAGGTGCTGCCCCCAGGGACGCAGGCTCTGCGGCGAGCCTGTGAGGCCGTGCACCAGCAGCACGCCGACGGGGCCGCCGTCGAACGTGAAGGGCTCGGCCCCCGGCAGAAGCGGCATGCCCGAATCGTCGCATGTCCGGCGGGGTCGTCGCCACGGCGCGCGAGAAGACCTGGCGACACCAGCGACCCGTCGTTGCCGTGCCGCTCCGCTATCCGTAGGGTCGGAGACCGGCTCGGGCAGCGGGAGGACACCGATGGGTTACTGGATCGTGAAGGCGATCCTGACGCCGATCCTGCGCCCGCTGTTCCGGCCGTGGATCGAGGGGCTGGAGAACGTCCCCCCGCGCGGCGGCGCCATCTTCGCGAGCAACCACCTGTCGTTCTCCGACTCGATCTTCTTGCCGCTTCTGGTGCCGCGGCGCATCACGTTCCTCGCCAAGTCCGACTACTTCACCGGTGCGGGGCTCAAGGGGCGGCTGGTGGCCGCGTTCATGCGTTCCGTCGGGCAGGTGCCGCTGGACCGCACCGGCGGCCGGGCCAGCGAGGCCGCCATCGGGACCGGCCTGCGGATCCTCCGGGAGGGCGAGCTGCTCGGCATCTACCCGGAGGGCACGCGCTCGCCGGACGGTCGGCTCTATCGCGGCAAGACCGGCGTCGGCCGCATGGCGCTCGAGGCCGGCGTACCGGTGATCCCGGTGGTGATGGTCGACACCCGGCGGCTGCAGCCACCGGGGCGGGCGTTCCCGCGCTTCGGGGTCCGCCCCGGCGTGCGGATCGGCAAGCCGCTCGACTTCTCCCGCTATCGCGGCATGGAGCGCAACGGCTTCGTGCTGCGGTCGATGACCGACGAGATCATGTACGAGATCATGGTGCTGTCCGGGCAGGAGTACGTCGACGTCTACGCGACCAAGGCCAAGGCCGCGGTCCAAAAGGCGGCCTGACCCGAACGTCCCGCGAACCGCAGCCGACGTACGTCGTCAAACGCCGCGGCCGACCTCCAGCGGGAGGTCCCTGACCGCCGGCAGGTAGGCCAACAGGCGCACCGCGGCGTTGCGCCGGCAGAAAGCGCGTGCCGCCACGACGTACGCCGACGCCTGGTCGGGGCGTCCGGCGGCGACGTAGGCTCGAGCGGCGTGCAGCGTCGCCAAGGCCTGATCGGAGAGGTCGCCGATCTCGGCGTAGCGCTCCGCTGCCTCGGCTGCCAGCGCGCCGGCCTCCGGTCGTCCGGCCGCCAGGTGCGCCCGCCCGGAGGCCAGCGCGGCGTGTACCCACAGCGTGGGGCGCCGCAGTGCCTCCAGGCGGCGTACGACGGTCAGCACGCGATCGCCGTCGTCGTAGGCGTCGAGCTGCGAGCCGACGTTGACCGCTGCCTGAATCCACTCCCGCGAGGCGCTGGCCGGTTCGTCGCGCCACTCCGTGTCGAGCTCGTCGTAGAGCGGCGCGGCCTCGGGAAGGTCCCCGGTGATCACGCGGCAGAGCGCGGCATGCGCAAGCGCGGGCCGGAGCAGCTGCGGGAAGCTGCCGCGGCGAGCGAGCTCCAGGGCCCGGCGCAGGTCGGGCTCGACGGTCTGCGCCGGCGCGCCCCGCAGCAGGCGGAGCCAGGCGCACAGTGCCCGCAGATGGATCTCCCACGGATGCGGGGTAGCGGTCACGAGCCCGCCCAGCCAGGCGTCGGAGACGGCCAGCGCCCGCCCCCAGTCGCCGGCGAAGTACGCCCGCATCGCGACGTCGGGCTCGCTGAACTTGCTCGTCAGCGACAGGCCGGCGTTGCGCCCGACCGCCTCGCTCTCCTCGATCAGCTCGTAGCTGCGCCGCAGCTGGCCCTCCTCCTGGAGGGTGGCCGCCAGGTTGTTCGCGGCGCGGTGCAGCGCCCGCAGCCGATGCCGGCGGGCGAGGTCGACGGCGGCCTCCTGGTCGGCGACGCCGGCCGGGTTCCCGGAGAGGTAACGGGCGGTGCCGATCGTCACGAGCGCGCCGGCCTCGATCTCCGGCTGGTCCAACGCGTGCGCCATGCCGCGGGCCACGGTGGCGGCCTCGATCGCCGCCGTGTGGTGGTGGGTCAGCATGTGCAGCCGAGCCAGCTCGGCGTACGCCGTCGCCTTTTGCTCGCTGGGCGGCTCGGTCGCGAGCAGCGCGACGGCTCGGCCGAGGTGACCGAACGCCGCGGCCGCCTCGGCGCGGTACCACTCCACCTGACCGAGCAGCGTCTCGGCGCGGGCCGCTTCGGCGACGTCGCCGAGCGCGAGCAGCGCGACGGCCGCCTCCGCCAGCAGCGTCGGGCCGTCGCCGGCGTAGAACTCGTCCTCGCTGGCGAAAAAGCACACCTCCTGCGCGAGGCGGATGGCCCGCCAGCGACCCGCCGGGTCGACGCCGGCCGGCCAGAGCGCCAGCGCGCGGTCGACGTAGCCGCGCGCCGCCGACAGGGCGTGCAGCCGGGCGGCGCGGACGGCGGCGGCCAGCAGTGCGCGACGAGCCGGTTCGGCGTACGCCGCCGCGTTGAGCGCTGGGTAGGCGCCGCGCTCGGCCACCAGGTCGTACGCCGCGACCCGGTGGTGGGCGAGCAGCTCGGCGATGTCGTCCTCGCGCGTGGCCGTCACCGCGTCGAGCCAGTCGGCGGTCCGGCGATGCTGCTCGGCCCGGGTCGCCCGCGGAATCTGCGCGTAGGCGACGTCGCGGACGAGCACGTGCCGGAACTCGTAGTCCGTATCGCCACGGACACTGGGCGTCGCTCGTCGACGGACGATCTGCCGCCGGTCGAGGGCCTGCAGCGCCGGCTCCACGACCGCCGGGTCGGCGCCGGCCACGGCGGCCGCCGCACCAGCGCTGAACTGCTGGCCGACCACCGCCGCTGCCTGCAGGACGGCGCGCTCGGCCGGTGCGAGCAGGTCGAGCCGGCTGGCGATGAGGCTGTGTACGGACTGCGGCAGAGGCAGCCCGGCGCTCGGCAGGGCACGGCGGCCCGAACCGGGCCGCAGCGCCCCGGTGTCGGCGAGCATCCGCACGTACTCCGCCGCGTACAGCGGGTTGCCGCCGGCCAACCCGATCAGCCGTCGCTGCGTCTCTGCCGGGAGCACCGACCGTCCGAGCAGCGCCCCGAACAGGGCAGCCGTCTGCGGCCCGTCGAGCGGTGAGAGCGGAATCTTGACGCTGTCGCGCAGCTGCGCGCCCCAGTCGGGCCGACGCTCCGAGAGCTGGTGCGGGCGAGCGGTGACCACGAGCAGAAGGGGGACGTGGCCGGCGGCGCCGAGCAGCCCCTCCAGGAAGTCCAGCAGCGCGTCGTCGGCCCAGTGCAGGTCCTCCACGACCAGCGCGAGCGGCTGGTCCTCGGCGATCGCCAGCAGGAACCGCGTCCACGCGGCGCGAGCCTCCTCCGCGCTGGGGGACCCGGCCCCCAGGCCGAGGAGCGGCGCCAGCCGGTCGGCGACACCGGGGGCGTCCTCCGGCGGCAGCACGGCGGCCACCGCGGCCGTCACCTTCGCCCGTGCGGCTTCGGCGGTGTCGCTGTCGAGCACCCCGGCGTGGGTCTTGACGATCTCGGCCAACGCCCAGAACGTGACGCTCTCGCCGTACGGCGGGCAGTGCCCCACCCGCCACCGCACCGGCTCCCCGACTTTGCCCAGGCGCGCCTCGAGCTCGCGGACCAGCCGGCTCTTGCCCAACCCCGCGTCGCCCAGGATGGTGACCAGCTGCGGCGAGCGGTCGCGGACGGTGCGCCGAAGGGCGCCGGTGAGCAGCGCAATCTCCGAATCGCGGCCGATGACCGCGGTGCTGCTGACGCCGCCGGCCGGTGGTGCCACCGTGCGCAGTGCGGCGCGACACTGAACCGGGTCCGGGCGGCCGGGCAGCAGGATCGGTGCCGCCTCGGCGAACTCGGCCAGCGACCCGGTAGCTCGCGCGGTCGCCAGATCGACGAGGATCGTGCCCGGCTGGGCGTGCTCCTCCAGCCGGCAGGCGATATTGACGACGTCCCCGGCCACCATGGCCTGCCGGTCGGCGTCGAGGTCGACGAGCGCCTCGCCGGTCGCCACGCCGAGTCGGACCCGCATCGGGCGACCCCCGGGTAGTCGCTGGTCGAGCAGCGCGTCGCGGACGTGGAGGGCGGCCGCGACGGCCCGGTCGGGGTCGTCCTCGTGTGCAGTGGGCGCGCCGAAACATGCCATGACCGCGTCGCCGATGTACTTCTCCACGGTGCCGCCGTACCGCTCGATGACCATCCGGGCGGTGCCGAAGTACGCCGACTGCATCCGGCGCAGGTCCTCCGGGTCGCTGGCTGCGGCGGCCACGGTGTAGCCGACCAGGTCGACGAAGAGGACGGAGACGATGCGTCGCTGCTCCCGGGGAAGCGGTATCTGCACGGGCAGGCGGCGGGTTGGCTCCGGCTGCACCGCCAGCGGCGTACCGCAGGCGGTGCAGAACGGCAGACCGGACCGGATCGGCTCGCCGCAGGTGGGGCATCCGGCCGCCAGCCGATCGCCGCACCGGCCGCAGAACCGCGCGCCGGGCGGGTTACCGAAACCGCACGCCCGGCAGGTCGGTCCGGAGATCATCGAGTGGTCCACGGTGCCTGCTGCGGCGGAGGCACGACGACCGGCGGAAGACCGGCGCGCCGACGGAGGGCGGCGTCGTCGAGGAGGACGATACGGCGACCCTCGACGCGGACGATGCCGCGCTCGGCGAGCCCGCCGAGCACCTGGTTGACGCTCTGCCGGCTCCCGCCGACCATCTCGGCCAGCCGGCCCTGGGAAAGAGTGACGATCTGCCGGGACTCGCGTTGCGGCGCTCCCTCGGCGAGGCGCAGCAGCGCCTTCGCCACCCGGCCGCCGAGGTCGAGGAAGACATGGTCGGCCGTCTGCTCGGACAGTCGGCGAATCATGGCGCCCAGGTGTCGGACAAGGGGCTCGACCAGGCTCGGCTGGCTGTGCAGCAGATTGAGGAACGACTCACGGCGCAACGCGAGCACGGTGGTGGGTGCGATCGCCTCGGCCGACGCCGAGCGTGGAGCGCCGTCGAGCAGCGCCATCTCGCCCAGGACGTCAAGGGGCCGCAGCACGGTGAGTACGGCGCGTTCGCCGGACAGCGACGAACGGAAGATGCAGATGGCGCCCTCGGTGACGACGAGAAGCGACCCACCCGGGTCACCCTCGGAGAACAGCAGCGCGCCCTTGCCGAACCTGCGCGGCACGGCGACCCCGGCGAGTGCGTCGACAACTGCGTCGCCGAGCCCGGCGAAAAGCTCGACCGAGGCCAGGGCCGAGGCGATCCCCGCGCGCCCGCCGGCCGCGCGGGCCATGCCGGTTCCGCCGCCTGCAGGCCTCACTCGGGTCACCCTGCCACGGAAGTGTCGGCTTCGCGACACTTTTGCCGTCAGCTGAGCGACAGTCCGCAGGGCGCACCTGCGACAGGCTGGCCCCACACCGGACGGGCGAGGGGGCTGGCCGGCACAGCGTAGGCAAGGGGGGCGGGGCGGGAGGTCGCGGCGGCGACGTTCCGCCCATTCGCTGCTCGTTGGAAGTGTTTGGTGCCCGGGCTTAGTTGGCGCTCGGGCTCTTCGTCGGCCCCGGCTCGTGCTCGACCGCCTTGAGCCGAAGCACGTCGAGGACGACCTGGTCGATTACGTCCTCGTCGGAAATCCGCTCCTCGAGGTTCTCGACCCCCGCCCAGTCCCACAGCGCCGCCCGCACCGCCGCGGTTCCCGGCTCGGCAGGAGGGTGCCCCACCTGCACGAGCAGCCCGCCGACCTCGTCGAGAAGTTGGCCCACCAACGGCCGCAGCGCGGTGGGGTCGGGCTGACCAAAATAGATGTCGTGCAGGCCGAGCAACCGCTCCAGCTCCGGCACCGGTCGGGGCGAGTCGTCGACGCGCAGGTCGGCGTACACGTCGCTTCCGCCGCCGTAGCCCCCGCCCTGGCTGACGACGAGCAGCGCCGCCGACTGCCGACCGCGACGGTCGCCTCCCGCCTCGTCGCCGGCGACCAGGGCCGCGAGCAGGCGCCGGGCGAGTGGCGCCGTCGGCTCCGATCGCAGCCAGGCTTCGGTCATCGCCTCGACCACTTCCGGGCCGACGAGGATGTTGCCCTGTACGGCGTACCCGTCGCCGGTGCGCCCGCCCGCCCAGGCATGGCACTCGGCACCGGTGAAGGTGGCGGCGCGACCGGCGAGGTCCACGATGCCGGCTTGGCGCTGCGCCCGCAGCTCGTCGGCGGCGGTGAGGACGTCGAGCACCTGCTGCGCCGTACGCCCCTCGCGCAGCAGGGCGAGGCCGTCCGGTCGGTAGGCGAGGTTGGCGTAGGACTGGGTGGCGATGGCGCCGGCGTCCGCGGCCGCGCCGGGGACCGCCGCACCCACGGCGAGGAACTTCGACGCGACAGCCACACCCCACGCCGACCCGTCGTCGCTTCGCCCGACCACCGAGAACGTCATGCGCCGGACGATATCCGGCGCATAATCCGGTCATGGCCGAGGTGCTGACCGGCGGCCGACCGGACGACGACGAGCCGTCGCCGCGACGCCCGGTGCCGCGGATCGTCGTCGTGCTCGCCGCTGTCGCGGTCGGGCTCGGCGCGCTGGGCTACGGCGCGCTGCGGGACGGCGGCCATGCCGCGCCAAGGGGTACGGCGCCCGCGCCGGTCTCGCCGGTGACCGTGCGGCCCTCCCCGCCCGGCGCCGAAGCGGCCCGGGAGGCGAGGGCGCCCTCGGCACCGCCCTCACCTTCGGGGCCGCTGCGTCCACAGTTCGTGGGGCCGAAGCAGCCAGGTCCGGCCGGTCTCGAGCTCCTTCTCGGTGGGGCGGCGCTTCGCCGACTCGACGCGGCCAGCGGCGACCTGCAGCCGGCCGGCTTGCCGGTGCCCGAAGGCTACGCAGTAGAGCGGCTGGTACCGGTGCAGGGCGGCGTACTCGTCCTTCTCCAGCAGGAGGCGGCGCCGTACCTCGGTCGGGTGCTCTTCCTGCGCTCCTCGGGAGGAGCCGCCGAGCTGGTTCGGGCCGACGACGTAGTAGCCGCTGCCCGGCCGGGCAGGTTCTGGGCACTGCGGAACCCGCCGGCGCAGGGCCGACCGGCCACGCTGCTGGAGGTGACAACCGGCGGCCGGGTGCTGCTGCGGAGGCCGGTGCCCGCCGGCTGGCTGCTGCACGCCGACACGGGAGCCGGCCTGCTCGTCGCGGCCTACCGGTCAGAGCAACCGGCTGTGCTGGCCCTGGTCGACCCGGCCTCCGGCCAGCGGCTGCGCACCTACGGCCGAACGCGCTCCGTCGTTGTGGCGACATCGCGTCGGGCGGCCTGGCTCACGCCGGCCTGTCAGGTGTTCGTTCCGAGCCCCGAGGCGTGTTTCCTGGTCGTCAGCGACCTCCGTACCGGCGGCATGCAGACCTACCGCTGGCCCGGCGTGAGCAGCCTCGGGGTGGGCGCGTTCAGCCCGGACGGGCGCCGGCTGGCGCTCGCGTCGTTCGGCCAGCACGGTTTCGACCGGCCGGCACAGTACGGCCGGGTCTGGGTGCTCGACCTCACCACCGGTCGACCGGTGCGCCTGCCCGGGATCGGGACCCCGGAGAAGCAGGCGGCCGACCTGTCCTGGTCACCCGACGGGCGCTACCTGGCCATCGGGGTGCGGTGGCCGGACGACGGCTTCCAGCGAATCGGGCTGTGGTCGACCAGCACCGGCCGGCTCACTGTGCTGCCGGGGCGCTTCCCCGGCGGCTACCCGCCGTCGGCGCTGCTGGTGCGCTGACGCTGGGTAGGTTTCCGGCATGCGAATCGGCGTGCTCACCGGTGGCGGCGACTGTCCTGGCCTCAACGCGGTGATCCGTGCCGTCGTCCGCAAGGGGGTCGGCGACTACGGTCACGAGTTCGTCGGCTTCCGCGACGGGTGGCGTGGACCGCTGGACGGGCTCACGATGCCGCTCGGCGTCCCGGACGTCCGCGGCATCCTGCCGCGCGGGGGGACGATCCTCGGCTCCTCGCGAACGAACCCCTTCAAGGTTGACGGCGGCGTCGAGCGCATCGTGGAGAACCTGGGCCGGCTCGGGGTCGACGCGCTCATCGCGATCGGTGGTGAGGACACCCTCGGCGTCGCGAAGCGGCTGTACGACGCCGGCGTACAGGTCGTCGGCGTACCCAAGACCATCGACAACGACCTGGGTGCCACCGACTACACGTTCGGCTTTGACACCGCCGTCAACATCGCCATGGAGGCGATCGACCGGCTGCACACGACGGCGGAGAGTCACCACCGGGCGCTCATCGTCGAGGTCATGGGACGCCACGCGGGCTGGATCGCGCTGCACGCCGGGCTGGCAGGTGGCGCAAACGTCATCCTCATCCCGGAGAAGCCGTTCGACATCGAGCGGGTCTGCGCGCACATCGAGCACCGGTTTCGGAGCAACTATGCGCCGATCGTGGTCGTGGCCGAAGGCGCGACGCCCGCGGAGGGCACGATGGCGCTGGCGGAAGGTGACCTCGACGCCTTCGGGCACGTGCGGCTCGGCGGCATCGGCGTCGCGCTCGAGCGCGAGATCGAGTCGCGCACCGGCAAGGAGGCGCGCACCACCGTGCTGGGCCACATCCAGCGCGGCGGCACGCCAACCGCGTTCGACCGGGTGCTCGCGACCCGCTTCGGCCTGCACGCCATCGACGCCGCCCACGCCCATCGCTGGGGCACGATGACCGCGCTGCGTGGCACCGCGATCGAGCTGGTCTCCCTCGAGGCGGCGACCCGCGAGCTGAAGCTCGTGCCACCTCAGATGTACGCCGAAGCCGAGGTCTTCTTCGGGTGAGTCACGTCGTACGCCGCCCGCTCCGCCCGGTCGAGCTGCTCGTGCCGGTCGCCGTACCCGTGCTCCTGGTCGCCTTTCTGGTCACCCAGGGCCGGCCGATCAGCGGAGCGGGACCGGCGATCCTGATCATGGCGATCATCGTGGCGATCGGATGGCGCCGCCTGCGTCGGTCGGTCGTGCTGAGCGCCAAGGGCGTGTCGCTGGGCGCGACCGGCCTCACCCGCCGCGACGACCTGACCGTGCCGTGGACGTCGGTCGCCGCGCTGACCCTGACGCCGTCGGCCGACGGGGGCACCGACGTGGAGGTGCGGCTGCGGGAGGGCGAGCGGATTCCGCTCGCCCACCACGGACGGTCCGGCGCCCTCGTTCGGCATCTGCCCTCCGGCCGGCTCGACGCGCGAGCGTTGCGGACGGCCGTCGCCTCTTTTGCGCCCGACGTACCAGTCGTCAGCGGCTGAGCCGACCCGACCCGGCCCCTCTGATGCGGCCCGGTCAGGCGCAGACTTGCGGGTCGACCTCGACCCGGCGACGCCATCCCCGAATCGGCTCGGCCACAGCGGCCGCCAGCAGACCGACTCCGGTCGCCGCGAGGAAGGCCACTCGCGGGCCGTGGGACGACACGACCACGCCACCGAGCGCGACGCCGGCCGCGGCTCCCGCCATCAGGCCGCTCGAGAGCCAGCCGAACGCCTCCGTGGTGGCGCCGGCCGGGGCCAGCGCGCCGACCCTGGTGTAGAGGAGGGCGAGTGCGGGTGCGATCGCCGAACCGCCGACGAAAAGCAAGGCGCTCAGCGCCAGCGTCGTGGGGGCAGCGGCGAGCACGCCGAACCCGACGGCCGCCGTCGCCAAAAAGGCGGTCAGCGGCGTTCGGGTGACCGGTATCGACCCGAAAATGGCGCCCCCGACCAGCGACCCGGCGGACCACAGCGCCAGCGCGACGCCGGCGCCAGCCGAGGCCTGCGATCCGCTGACAAAGGCGACGATCCCGACCTCCGCGATGCTGAGCGCCGCGACGAGAGCCACGCCGGCCGCGATGAGGTGCCGCAACGGCGCGGAGCCCAGTACGGCGGCCCCGGGTTTCGCGCCGCGCTCGGCCATGCCGCTGTCGGCTGCCGCGTCGGCGGTGAACGCGATCGTGCCGGCCAGGCAGATCGCGCCGCTGGCAGCGACGGCCAGGGCGGCACTTCCGGCAGCGGCGAGCAGGGCGACGAGCGCCGGCCCGGCGATGAACGTCATCTCCTGCAGGGTGGCCTCGAGCGCGAACAGGGACTGGCGTTGCGCACCGGTAACGAGCGCCGGCCACACCGCACGCGCCGACGCGGCGAGCGGTGGGGAGGATGCCCCGGCGAGCAGTGCGAAGACGACGAGCGGCACCGGGTGAGCTGCCGAGGCGGCCAGGCCGAGCGACGCGACGGCGAAGCCGCATGCGGTGGCCCGCAGCACCCGGCGGCGACCCAGTCGGTCGGCCGCCCGCGAGACGAGCGGGGTCGCCAGGCAGGTCGCGACGAGAAAAACGGCGGTCACCGCGCCGGCGGCGGCGTACGTGCCGTGCCGAGTGACGAGCAACAGCAGCGCGAGCCCAGTCATGCCCTGCGGCAGGCGCCCCACCAGTGACGTGGTGAGCAGCCAGCCGACCGACGGGGCGCGCAGCACCTCCCGGTATCGCGTCAGAGCCATGCTCGCAGCTTCGGCCCGATAGCGTCGGAACGCCAACGATTTAGCTGCCGCCGAAGGGTCGCGGATGATCAGCCTGGACTTCACGCCGGCCGACCTGCTGCGCATCCGGTTCGCGATCTCCCCGCTGTGGGAGACGACGGCGGCGCTGGAGGCGGTCTTCGAGCCGGATCGCCACCCGCTGCATCTCCCGTGGCTTCGTCTCGCCGCACGCCGGCTGGCCGGTCTCGACGTCGGCGTGCTGCGCGCGCTGCTCACCGCCCGTTCCTACGTGCCGGACTTCCTCAGCCCGCCGCCGACGAGCCCGCTGGCCGACATCGCCGAGGAGCTGGAGCGCGTCCGGGCGACACCGCAGGTGCAGGTACGCCGAGAGCTGGGCTGGGCTTTCGCCGGACGTCCGGTGCCGGCCGATGCCCGGCCGCTTCTCGACGCCCCGGCCGCCGTACCGGGACTGCTCGCGGACCTGCTCGGCGCGGTGTGGTCGCGACTGCTGGCCGAGGACTGGCTGCGCCTTCGCGACCTGCTCGACGCCGACGTGCTCTACCGGGGCCGTCTCCTCGCCGTGGGCGGCGTCGAGCGGATGATCGCCGACCTGCACGACCGGGTGCGCTGGGCCGAACCGTCGCTGCAGATCAAGGCCGATCACGACCAGCGACGCGCGCTGGACGGCGACGGTCTGCTGCTACTCCCGAGCGTGTTCGTCTGGCCTCGGGTGCTGGCCGTCCTCGACGAACCCTGGCAGCCCACGGTGATCTATCCGGCCCGTGGCGTGGGCCTGCTGTGGGAGCGGCCATCGGAAGCCTGCAGCGACGCGCTTGCCGTCCTGCTCGGACGTACCCGCTCGCAGCTGTTGGGCAGCCTCGTCGAGCCGGTCTCGACGACTCAGCTCGCGGCCCGTTACCGGCTCTCGCCGGGCACGGTCTCCCAGCACCTCGGCGTGCTTGCCGCGGCCGGACTCGCTTCCCGCCAGCGCGCCGGGCGGGCCGTTCTCTACGGGCTCACCCCGCTGGGCTCGGCCCTGCTCGCCACCCGCCCGTAGCCCGGCGCCGGTCGAACCGGCACCGGGCTACTCCGTCGTCGGCCGCGTCAGCGGTTCGTGCGGTCGGTCTCCTCGACGCCCGTCATATCGATCTTCTCCTTGGCGACCTGCTCGGAGACTTCGACGTCCTCGGTCACGGTGTCCTTGTCCAGGCGCACCCGCTCGACCGGCACGGTCTCCTTCTGCACGACCGGGCGCTCCTCGTTGAGGACGACCACGTGCTCCTCCTCCGAGAGGTCGGCGCCGCTCATCGACGGGCCGACGTTGGCGTCGGTGATGGGCTCGCGCTCGATCCGAACTTCCTCGCGCCGTACCGGGACGGTATGCGTGACGTTCTCGGTGACGATGTACTTCCGCAGTCGCACCCGACCGCCCTGCACCTGCTCCGTGCCAACCCTCAGCCGCTCCTCGGAGCGGGCCATGGCGTCGTCCGTCGTCGGTCCGGAGACGTCACGACCGACGGTGCCCTCGGTGTCGCCGGCGTACGACCTCCCCGCGGCCTGACCGGTGCCGCTCGGCAGGCCGGTGTCCGAGGTGCGCTCGGTGTAGTTCAGGCCGTAGTGGCGGTAGAGATCGGCCTCCTGGTCCTGGGTGAGATGCCCGTCGGTGGTGCTGGGCGCCCCCTTGATCATGTCCTTGGAGTAGGGCACGGTGACGTCGCTTCCCGACATCCGCGCCCCGGCGAGCGGGACGAAGCTCTCCTTGCCTCCGAAGAGCCCGGTGTGGACGGTGCCCACTCCGGCACGCTCGTCTCGTCGTCGAGATACACCTGGCCGACCTTGCCGATCTTTCCACTGTCGCTGTCGTAGAGCGTCGCGCCGATGAGGTTCCGCGCCTGGCTTTCGTCGAGCATTACTACCTCCGATACGAGAGATGACTGCTACGGCTGGACGCGTCGGGCCCCGGCCTGCCCGCCCGACTGACCGCTGGATTGGGTGGACTGCTGGGCCTGCTGCGCCTGCTCGCGGACGCTCGGCGCCTGGTGCACCTGCTGGCGGACGTTGGGCTTTTCCTCGTCATAGCGGGCGAGCACGTTGTGCCAGCGCTGCTGCATGGGACCGATGCCGCCACCACCCACCGCGACGACGAGGATGCCGCCGATCGTGAAGAGCAGGAAGTACAACAGTGCGTTGACGACGTTCTGCGCGATGTTGAGCTGGTTCAAGGCCGCGATCACGCCAAAAGCCATGATCAAAGCGGACGCCGCTCCGGCGAGTAGGTTGCCGTAGCTGAGCCCGCCCAGCGAGTTCTGGATCAGCGAGCGCATCCCCGCCGCGATGGCCGCGGTGACGACGATGATGAGGATCGCGACGAAGACCTTCGGCAGGTACGCCACTACCGAGCGCAGGTAGTCGCTGATCGGGTTGGTGCCGAACACGCCGAACGCCGTGCTCAGTACGAAGAGCATGATCGCGTACAAGACGACCTTGCTGAGAAGAGTCGACGCGTCGTACTGGGAGTTCGACAGAGCCTGCTTGATGCCGCCGCGTTCGACCAGCTTGTCGAAGCCCACCCGCTCCAGCACCTTGTCGAAGATCTTCGCGATGATCTTGGCCACGATGTAGCCGATGATCAGGATGACCAAAAAAGCGATGAGCTTGGGTACGAACGCTGCCACGTTGGACCACGCGTTCTCGATCCCGCTGCGGAAATTGATCGCTTGCGTCAAGAGATGCTCCCTCGATTCGAATGGGGGTGAGGCCGGCGAGGTCGCTCCCAGATGCGGCCTCGTCCACACTGGCCCAGGCATCCGGTCGAATAACGACCTCTTAGGGTGAGACGAGTTGAGGCCCGGTACATGACGCGTCGGGCCGGGTAGGTTTTGGGCGTTTGAGGCCGCCTGCTCGATTGCGACGGGAAGGACACTGTGGCGACGCGCGCCACCGCATCGCCGTTCACCGACGAGGACCTTGTCGACGTGGACGGCGTGCTGCGGCGGGTCGTACGCGCGCGCGTGGCAGACGCCGACACGGCCGACGACGTGGTGCAGGAGACCCTGGCCCGCTTGCTCGACGCGCGGTGGCGCCTCGACCGGGCCGCGTTGGTGTCCTACGCGGTCGTGACCGCGCGCAACCTCGTCAAGTCCCGGGAGCGTGCGGACGACCGCGACGGGCGCCACCGGCATCGGCTGATCGACCGGACCGGCGAGGAGTCGCCCGACGAGCACGCGTTGCGCCGTGAGGAGCACGAGGCCATGGCGGTCGCGCTCGTTCGGATGGCCGAGGAGGAGCGTTACCTACTCCTCGGACACGAGGTGGAAGGGCGATCGGTCGCGAAGCTGGCGGCCGATCGCGGGGAGAGTGCGGGTGGCGTCGCCGCGCGACTGCACCGGGCGCGCGCCCGGCTGCGGGTCGATTACCTGCTGGCGTTTCGCCGCGTGGACCTGCCGACGACGAGGTGCCGGCCCGTCCTGCTTTCGCTTGCCTCGGCCGACCGGCGCCAGCAGCGCGCACTCGGCGCCGACCGGCACCTGCTCGACTGCGAGGCCTGCGGCGCCCTGAGCGATCCCTTGATCACACGCCGGCGGGGGCTGACCGGCATCGCACCGGTCGCCGGGTTGGTCGAGCTGCTGCGCGGAGCGGGCGCCCGAGCTCGTGAGCATGCTGTCGCAAGTGCGGCAGTCGGCACGGTGGTCGCCGGCGGCGCCGCGCTGGCGGTCGTCCTGGCGATGCGAACGCCGTCACCTCCCATGCCGGCAACGCAGCCTCGCGCGCCGGCGTCGTCGGCGACGCCGGCCGCCGCGGAACCGATGGTCGGTTACGTCCGCAGCGGCTCCACCACGCTGTGGCCGGCAGGGCCCGGTGTACGACTCGCCAAGTACGCCGGGCGACCCGTGACGGCGTACAACGTCGCTGTCCAGTCGGTGCCGGCCGACGAGGGCTTCTGGGTGGGCAGAGCTCGCGGCTCGCGGCTCTTCGTTCACCTCCTCGCGGTAGGGGAGTCGCCGGTCCGGGTCCGGCCCGGCATGCGGGTCAGCTTCCGCGGCACGGTCGTCGCCGACTCGGCGGGGTTCGCCCGGCGGGTGGGCGTCGGAGTGGGTGAGGGGGCCGAGAAGCTGCGCGACCAGGGCGCCCACATCGCCGTACGCGCCGCCGCCCTGCACGTCGTCCGCTGACCGGACCGCTGCGTTTGCCTCAGCAGCGCGTTGCCTCAGCAGCGCAGTGTCTCAGCAGTGCAGTGCCGGCGGGCGGAGCCGGCGACCGGCGCCGATCGCCACTTCGCGCGGGTCGGCCTGTGGCGTGCACGACGTCGAAGGGGACGGGCCGGGGGTCACCAGGGCGGTTGCCGGAGACGGGTGCGGTCTGCGGCCGTCGGCGAGCCCGGCGACCACGCCGGCGAGCAGCGACAGCGAGAGGGCGAACCCAGCGAGTGCGGCCGAAAGCGGCCGCCCCTGCTCGTGGCTTGCCTCGGGCGCCGGTCCGACGAAAAGCGCGTCGAGCGGCGACAGTCGCTCCTCGGCCGCAGCGGCCGCCGCGTCGACGAGGCGCATTCCTGCAGTGGGGTCCATCCGGAGCAGGGGAAGCCGCGCGACGATACGGCGGGCGCGCTCCTGCGCGTCGATGACGTCGTCGCACCTCGGGCACCGGTAAGCGTGCCGCCGCAGCACCACGGACCCGCTCGGCGGCAGGGTGTGGTCGGTGAGCGCGGCGAGCTCGCCGGTGTCGAGCGGACAGTCCGACTCGTCGCCCGGCTCGGGACCGGGCCGGGCGTCGTACGACGCGAGCAGCCCGAGCCGCGCTGCGAAAACTCGCCGGCGCATGCCCGCCACGTCGGTGTCGCAGCATGCGGCTACCGTTGCGGGCGGCAGGTCGTACCCGTCGCGCAGCATGAGGACGCGACGACTGTCGGGCTCGAGCTGGGCGAGCGCGGCTCGACCACGGTGCTCCTCGGCGTCCTCGTCGGGCGGATCGTGCTGCTCGCCGCGCCGGGCCGCCATGGCCTCCGCGTGCCGCAACCAGCTGGAGAGCAGGTCGTTGGCGTTGGCGTTGGGGTTGGCGTTGGCGTTGGCTTTGGCTTTGGCGGAGCCGCGGTCGAGGGCGACGATCGTGGCCACCAAAGCCTGCCGCAGCACGTCGTACGCCGCAGCGGGCGAGCAGCCCGCCCGGCGGACCGCGTCATGAAGCCGATCCGCGTACGCCGCGGTGATGCGCGCCACGTACTCCGGGCCGATGCCGTTGCGGTCGCTGACGTCATCGCGGTCGGTGCCGCGGGCGCGGTCGATGCTCGGCAGCGCGACCGCCTCCTGTCTCATGGCGGCAACGCTAGGGCGCCGTCGCGCCCGCGACCGGCAGGCGCGCCAAGCAGCCAGTGGACCGGGTTCCGCGGTCTTGTGTCGTTAGCCTGCGCTCCGGACGACGGGGAACGATACGAAGGCCGAGCGTCCCCGTGACGTTGGGTCGTCAGCGTCCACCGAAGCGACCGCTAGCGTGGCGGACATGCCAGCACTGGTCGACCTGCGCAGCGACACCGTGACTCAGCCGACGCCGCAGATGCGGCGGGCGATGGCCGACGCAGCGCTCGGCGACGACGTCTACGGCGAGGATCCCACGGTCAACGCCCTCGAGGCAGAGGTGGCCGGCCGGTTCGGCAAGGCGGCTGCGGTCTTCGTCCCGACCGGCACGATGGGCAACCAGATCTGCCTGCGGCTCGTCGTACCCGCGGCGGACGAGCTGATCTGCGATGCCGACGCGCACATCGTCACCTACGAATCCGGTGGCGCGGCGCAGCACGGTGGCATCTCGACGCGCACGATCGTCTCCGCCCGCGGGTTGCTGGAGCCGGCCGTCGTGGCCGAGCAGATCCGGCCGGCCGGTTACCACACCGTGCCGACCCGAGCGGTCGCCGTGGAGCAGACACACAACCGGGGCGGCGGCGCCGTCTACCCGATGGCGACGCTGGAGGAGCTTCGGTCGCTGACCAGCTCGGCCGGCGCGGCCCTGCACTGCGACGGGGCACGCATCTTCAACGCGCACGTCGCATCCGGCGTGCCGCTTGCGTCGTACGGCGCCCTCTTCGACACCCTGTCGGTCTGCCTGTCGAAGGGACTGGGTGCGCCCGTCGGCTCCGTCCTACTGTGTTCGGCCGAGCAGGAGGAGCAAGCGCGGGTGCTGCGCAAGCGACTCGGCGGTGGCATGCGGCAGGCGGGCGTGCTCGCCGCCGCCGGGTTGCATGCGCTGCGCCACCACGTAGAGCGGCTGGCCGAGGACCACGCGCGGGCGCGGCGGCTGGCCGAGCGCATCGCCGACGCCGCGCCGGAGGTCTGCGACCCGGCCGTCGTCGAGACGAACCTCGTCCCGCTCGACCTCGCGAAGTCGTCGTACGACGGTCCGACGCTCTCGGCGGCCACCCGCGCGGAAGGCGTGCTCATCTCGGTCGTCGGTCCCCAGCGGGCTCGGCTGGTAACCCACCTCGACGTCGACGACGAGGCCGCCGAACGGGCCGGCGACGTGCTCGGCCGGCTCCTGGGCCCCTAGAACGCCCGCTCAGCGATCCCTTGCCGGCACGGCAGCACGGATGGCTCGGGCCACGTTCAGTACGGGGCCTGTAGGCCGGGGAACATCGGAGAGTGCCGGACGTTGCGCGTGAGCAGGTGGGAGCCGATGCGGATG
>JBBSIN010000003.1:0-72219 GCA_038232055.1 Mycobacteriales bacterium | reverse complement strand
CGCCAGCTCGAAGCCCTCGGCTACCAGGTCACCCTCGAACCCGCGGCCTGACCACCAAAAACCCCGTCCCGGCTCCGCCGGGACGCTGTCGCCTGCCCACTCACCATCCATTTTCGGATTAGGTACGGGCCCACAAGTCCGTGACGACCGAGCCACGGCAGCGACTGCTCGAGGACCTGGCGAGCAACGCCGTTCAGGTCGCCGGACTTGAGCTTGAGCACGCCCGCCTCGTCGAGGCCGCCGAGTCGTCCAACGCGGACGACGAGCATGACCCGGAGGGCGCCACCATCGCCTTCGAGCGGCAGCAGGTGACGGCGTTGCTGTCCCAGGTGCGGCGTACCCGCGAGAATCTCGAACTGGCGCTCGTCCGGTACGACGCAGGCAGGCACGGCGTGTGCGAGCGGTGCGGTGCTGCAATTGCCGCCGAGCGCCTGGAGGCTCGGCCCAGCGCACGAACCTGCGTGGCGTGCGCGACGGCAGGAGCGCTGTAGCGCTACTGCTTCTGATGCCGAACAGACGTCGGCTCGACAAGGAAGGTCACCCGCCGGTCACCCGGCTGGGCATGCTCCTCGGGGCTGTGACAGCGCGGACGGACCCCTCGACCCTACGTCGCCGACCGTTGGCTGCCGGGTACGGTCGGCGCCGGGAAGCTCTTCGGGGAGTTGGGAGCATGTCGATGACCGTCGCGTTTTTGCTTACCTCTTTGGTCATCGTGGCCACGCCGGGTACCGGCGCGCTGTTCACCGTGGCTGCTGGCATCTCCCGCGGCACTCGAGCCAGCCTGATCGCCGCGTTCGGCTGCACGCTCGGGGCGGTGCCGCACCTGGCAGCTGCGATCACGGGCGCCGCCGCGCTGCTGCATGCCAGCGGGGTCGCGTTCGAGACGGTCAAGTTCCTCGGCGTCGCCTACCTGCTGTACATGGCGGGGTCGACCTGGCGGGACAAGGGCGTGCTCACCGTGAACGAGCAGGCGGCTCCGAGATCCGCGCGGCGCGTGGTCAGCTCGGCAGTGCTGATCAACCTGCTCAACCCCAAACTGACGATCTTCTTCTTCGCGTTCCTTCCGCAGTTCGTGCCCAGTGACAGTCGCCACCCGGTGGCGACGATGCTCGGCCTTAGCGCGGTGTTCATGTTGATGACCTTGTTGGTGTTCGCGCTCTACGGCGTCTTCGCTGCAGCGGTCCGGACGCACCTCATCGCGCGCCCGCGGATCGTCAATCGCGTGCGCCGCCTTTTCGCCGCGTCCTTTTTGGCCCTCGGCGCCAAGCTGGCGACCACCGCCCGCTGACCCGACGGGCTGCCGCTTGTTTAGTGCGTCAGGCCGGGATGGTCCCGGTCGGCGGCGGCGGCCTGGGACTGCACGCCGCGGGCCCACGTCCAGGCGTACTCGCCGTCCTCCGACTGGCGCGCCCCAGCGCCGAGGCTGAGCGGGCGGAATGTGTCGACCATGACGGCCAGCTCGTCGGTGCCCGCCTTGCCGATCGCCGCCTCGGCGCTGCCCGGCTGCGGGCCGTGGGTGAATCCGCTCGGATGCAACGAGATCGAGCCGAGCCCGATACCCGCGCCCTTGCGGCTCATGAAGTCGCCGCCGACATAGAAGAGCACCTCGTCGGAGTCGACGTTGTGGTGGTTGTAGGGCACCGGAACGGCCTGCGGGTGGTAGTCGAAGAGACGAGGGACGAACGAGCATACGACGAAGTTCGGGCCCTCGAACGTCTGGTGCACCGGCGGCGGTTGGTGCAGACGGCCCGTGATCGGTTCGAAGTCGGAGATCGACAGCGCATACGGGTAGAGACAGCCATCCCAGCCGACGACGTCGAAGGGGTGCTCCAGGTCCGTCATCCTGGTCAGCCCCACGCGGTGCCGGACCAGCACCGGCGTCTCCCCCTCGCCGTCGACGACCAGCGGCTCGGTCGGACCCCGAAGGTCGCGTTCGCAGTACGGCGCGTGCTCGAGAAACTGCCCACCCGGCGAGAGATAGCGCCGCGGCGGTCGAACGTGCCCGCGGGCCTCGATCGTCAGCGCCCGTACCGGCTCGCTCCCTCGCGGCAACCACCGGTGCGTCGTCGCCGTAGGGATGACGAGGTAGTCACCGGCCCCCACGTCGATCGAGCCGTAGACGGACTCGAACGTCGCCGCGCCGCTCTCGAGGTAGACCACCTCGTCACCCGTGGCATTGCGATAGAGCTCGCTTTGGCTGTCCGCGACGGCGTACGACATCCGGACGTCCTCGTTGGCGAGCAGCAGCTGGCGTCCGGTGACCAGGTCGCCGCCGGCCGGCAGCGAGTGCGTCTGGAAGTGCCGGGGCAGCAGCGGAAGGTTGGGCTGCAGCTCTCGTGCCACGGCAGGCTCGTCGACCGGCTCGGCCTTGAGGATCGCGGTGGGCAGGTGGCGATGGTAGAGGAGGGCGGACTCGGCGGAGAAGCCCTCGACGCCCATGAGCTCCTCGGCGTACAGGCTGCCATCGGGCTGCCGGAACTGGATGTGCCGCTTGCGCGGAACCTCACCGACTGATCGGTAGTACGCCATCACGACCTCCTCGTCGTCACCACCACATCCTGCCCCCGACGCCGCCGAAGGACGCACGCCAGGGCGGCGACGGCGGCGACGGCCTCGGCGATGAGGCTGCCGGTCTTCTCGGTGTACCAGGACGGGTCGTACATGGCCGGCAGCGGACCGATCTCGCCGATGTCGACGTAGGTGTAGAGGAGCACCGCCGCGACGCCCCCGGCCGCCACCACGAAGGCGAGTAGCGCGGTCAGCCGGTTGCGCACGACGAGCACCAGGACGGCGGCGGCGATCGCGGCGATGGCCTCCACGCGGAACAGCTGCCCCTGGCTCAGGTGCGGACTGCTCGTCGACTTCAGCGCGTCGAACGTCGTCGCGAGGTGGAAGTGCACGTAGGCGTCGATGGCGAGCCCCGCGGCGATGACGAGTCGAAGAAGCAGGTCCATGCCGTCAGCCTGCTCGTCTACCGTGCAGTGCCGCAACGGCCGCGAGTACGACGATGCCCTCGGCCGCCACCGATACGACGCCCAGCGGTTCCAGCCAGTTGCCGACGTCGTCGGCCAGCATGGGGAACGCGACGATCCGGGTCAGCGCGTAGCCGACAATCGCCAGCCCACAGGTGGTCGCCGCAGCGGCGTAGATCGCAGGAGTGTCATAGGTCAGCGCGGCCACCGCGAGCAATGTGCACGCCGCGGTGAGGACGATGAACAGGACGCCCATGTACGGGGCCTCCTCCAGGTGCTCGCCGATCACGGGCATGTGGGCCGCGACCGCGACCAAGGCCCCGGCGGCGACCAGCCACCGTTGTCGGGTCCGGATGGGGACCCGCGCGTTTGCTGCCAGGACGTCGGGTGTCATGCCGTTTTCTCCAGTAGATGAGGTGAGACGGGACGGCGCCCCCGAGGCGAACCCCGGGGGCGCCGTACGCCAGCTTCTTCGAAAGGTCAGCTGGTGATGTTCTTGTTCTTGGCGATCCCGCTCGCGAGCACGCCACCGGTCATCAGCATGTGGTCCGCCGAGTCGGTGAGCTTGGTCTGGAACGTCGGGCTCTTCGCCACGGCCGCGTCGATCGCGGTGAGGAGCGAGGCGACGTGCGGCTTGAGCTCACTCGCGACGGCACTGGCCGGCAGCTCGGGAACCACCGAGTTGATCAGCTGGCCGAAGCCGGTGCGGTAGCCGTCGAGGTCCTTCTTCGCCTTGGCGACCATCGCGGTGTTCTTCGTCGCCTTGCCGAGGGTGTAGTTGACGAAGAACCCGATGTGCTGGCGCCAGGAGGCGAGGAAGGGCTTGGCAGCCTGCGGGTAGACGCTGCCGAGTGTCTTGGACAGCGCGACCGAGTTGGCGTCGAGCGCACTGACCGCCCCGACGACCTGCTTGTCCTTCAGGTTGCCGCCGGCGAGGACCGCGGTCTGCAGGGCGTTGCCGGCCAGCCAGACGTGGTCGTTGAGCTGACCGGTCAGTGCGGCGCGAAGCCCCGCCGCCGTGCCCATCGCGTCACCGTCGAGCTTCTTGTTCTTCGCGATGCCGTCGGCCAGGACCGCGGCTGTCATGATCATGTGGTGCGACGAAGCCGTCAGCTTGCTCTGGAAGCTCGGGTCGTTCGCCACCGCCGCGTCGATCGCGGTGAGGAGCGAGGCGACGTGCGGCTTGAGCTCGGCAGCGACGGCACTCGCCGGCAGCTCGGGAACCACCGAGTTGATCAGCTGGCCGAAGCCGGTGCGGTAGCCGTCGAGGTCCTTCTTCGCCTTGGCGACCATCGCGGTGTTCTTCGTCGCCTTGCCCAGGGTGTAGTTGACGAAGAAGCCGATGTGCTGGCGCCACGAGGCGAGGAAGGGCTTCTCCGCCGCCGGGTAGACACTGCCGAGCGCCTTGGACAGCGCCACGGAGTTCTCGTCGAGCGCACCGACGGCCCCGACGACCTGCTTGTCCTTCAGGTTGCCGCCGGCGCGCACCGCGGTCTGCAGCGCGTTGCCAGCCAGCCAGACGTGGTTCTCCAGCAGGCTCGTCAGTGTGGCGCGGAGCGCAACCGCCGGGGTGGCGGTCGCGTCAGCGGCGGTGGGCGACATCGACATCGACGGTGACGGCGAGCTCGATGTCGAGGGCTTGCCGGCCGCCGACGAGTCGCCGTTGCTGCTGCTGCACGCGGTGGCGAAGGTCGCCGCCGCGAGGCCGACGACTGCCAGCTGCACAGTTCTGGACTTCATGCTTCTCCTCTTTCTTCTTCTTGGTGTTGTCGTTGTTTGTTGTTGACGCATCGGTCAGCCGGTGACGACGACCTTGCCGTTCATGCCTTTGTGGATGGAGCAGTAGTACGGGTAGGTGCCGGGCTTGCTGAACGTGTACGACGTCGTGTCGCCCTTCTTCGCCGCCCTGGCATCGAAGAGCCCATCCGGCTTCTCGCTGGCCCGCAAACCGGTCTTTGCATCCACTCCGGAATAGGTGCCCGATGTGACGGTGTGCGTGATGGGCTCGTCGTTGCGCCAGGTGACCTTCGTGCCGGCCTTGACGGTGAGCGTCTGCGGCATGAACTGCAGAAGCTTCATGCTGACGACGGTCCCGCTCGCGCTGCTGCCCGCGTCGGACGTGTCTGCCGACGAGGAGCCGCAGCCGGCCAGTAATACGGTGAACAGGCCGACCGACACCATTGGTATGGCGCGCCTGTGCATATGACCTCCAAGGGGTGCGTCTCTACAAAGGCGTTCGGGGGGCACGATGCGTCGGATTCGCGCATTCGGGTGAACGAGGTAACGGTTTGGTCAACGAATGAAGCGGGAACGCGGCGTACAAAGGCGGCGGTAACCGCGCAGGCCTGACATCGGCCGCAGGGCGGCGAAGGTTCAGCCGCGCTGATCCAGGAGCTGCCCGTCCTCGGTGGCGTTCCAGAGTGAGAGCACCGCGATCTCCCGCTCGTAGCCCAGTACGCTCACCGCCGCGGTCGACAGTGCGAACAACCGGCCGGCTTCGGGGGGCAAGCCGAGCCAGCGGGCGCCGAGCACGCGCAGCAGGTGCCCGTGCGCAAACAGGGCGACATCGCCGTCGATTCGCCGAGCCCGCTCGATGACCCGGTCCGCGCGGGCGCCGACCTCGGCCGGCGTCTCTCCGCCCGGTGCGCCGGAGGTCCACACCGACCAGCCGGGTAGCTCCCGTCGGATGTCGCGGGTCGTGCGCCCTTCGTACCGGCCGTAGTTCCACTCCATGAGGTCCTGGTCGAGCTGCATCTGGTCGCCGAGCCCGGCCAGCTCACAGGTGCGGCTGGCCCGGGAGAGCGGGCTGCTCAGCACGGCGGCGAACGCACGCTTGCCCAGCCGGGCGCCGAGAGCTCGCGCCGCCGCCTCGCCGGCCGACGTCAAGGGCACGTCGGTGACCCCCGTGTGCTGGCCCGTGCGGCTCCACTCCGTCTCGCCATGGCGGACGAGCCACACGCGTTGCGGGCTCACGCCTCGAACGGTACGACGAGCGCGGTGGCTATGGCGGCGAGGCCCTCGCCGCGGCCGGTCAGCCCGAGGCCGTCCGTGGTGGTCGCGGCGACCGTGACCGGCGCGCCGGCAGCTGCCGACAGTGCCGCCGCGGCCTCCGCCCGACGGGAGCCGAGCCGCGGATGCTCGCCGATGACCTGGACAGCGACGTTGCCGGGAGCGAAACCCGCCACCTGCAGGCGTCGTACCGTCTCGGCGATCAGCGCCGACCCGGACGCATCCGCCCATTCCGGCTCCGACGTGCCGAACTGCGCGCCGAGGTCGCCGAGCCCGGCGGCGGATAGCAGTGCATCACATGCGGCGTGGGCCGCGACGTCGCCGTCGGAGTGCCCGGCGAGACCGGGCTCATCCGGCCACTCCAAGCCGGCCAGCCGACACGGGCGGGCGGCGTCGTAGACATGGACGTCGACGCCGATTCCGACGCGCGGCTCAGACGGTGGCAGCGGCCAGAACCTCGTCGAGGATCGTTTCGGCCTTGTCCTCGTTGGTTCCCTCGGCGAGTGCGAGCTCGCTGACGAGAATCTGGCGCGCCTTGGCCAGCATGCGCTTCTCGCCGGCGGAGAGCCCACGCTCGCGGTCGCGCCGCCACAGGTCGCGGACGACCTCGGCGACCTTGTTGACGTCACCCGACGCCAGCTTCTCGAGGTTGGCCTTGTAGCGCCGACTCCAGTTGGTCGGCTCCTCGGTGTGCGGCGCGCGCAGCACGTCGAAGACCTTCTCCAGGCCCTCCTGGCCGACCACGTCCCGAACCCCGACAATCTCCGCGTTGTCGGCGGGCACCCGAACCGTCAGGTCGCCTTGAGCGACCTTGAGAACCAGGTAGAGCCTATCCTCGCCCTTGATCACGCGAGTCTCGATGTCTTCGATGAGCGCCGCCCCGTGATGGGGGTAGACAACCGTCTCGCCGACCTTAAACGTCATATGTGGAAGCCCCTTCCGCTGCCACAACGCTACCATGTGGCCTATCCCGACGACTTCGACCGGCCTAAGCATCGCCGCAGGTCAGGCGGCTAATTGGGGGTTGACAACGGGCCGCTGACGTGTTCTCCGCAGGTCACGGGCACGCGCCCATACTGATGCCATGACCGAGCCGACCCATCCCGGCGGCGAGTCGCCGCTTCCGCCGGGATGGGTGGCGCCCCCTGATGCGCGCGACCTCGACGTCGATCTGCTCGCCTGGCGGCGCGAGAACGCGGCCGCGGCACGCCGGCGGAGGCTGCACCGGATGCTGGGTCCGACCGGCCGAGCCGGACCACGCGTGGTCGTCGCGGCGGCGCTCGCGGTGGTCGCCCTCTTCGCCGTCGGGCTCGTACTGCTCGGCCCGTTCAGCGTGCGCCAAACGCCCGGCACGACTCCCTTGGCCGCACCCACCGTGCCGCCCGGCTGGCCCGGTGGGCTGCTTCCGGCCGTTGCCCTGCGAATCGGTGACGACCGACGCCAGGTCCGCACGCTGCGGCCGGCGGTCCTCGCCGTGGTCCCCTCGCCCTGCGCGTGCACCCCGGCGCTCGACCGCCTCGCCAGCCAGTCCCGCCAGTACGCCGTCCCGCTCGTCATCGTCGCCCCGCCCGGCGACGGCGAGGTGGCCGCGCTGCTGCGGACCGCGATCCGGGCCCGGGCCTTTTCGGCGTACGACGAAGGCGGGCGGTTGGGCCTTGCCTACACCCCGCGGGGGCTGACCGCCCTGCTCGTGCGGAACGACGGCGTCGTCACCGCCGTCGAACGGAACCTTGCCGGCATGTTCGAGCTGGGAACCGAGCTGATCGGGCTTACCTCCTGAGCGGTCAACGCTGGCGGAGCAGGGCTGCATAGAGCGTGAGCCCCGGGCCGAATGCCAGCGCGACGATGCCCTCTCCGGAGGCCCGGTTGCGCAGCCGCTCAAGCACGAGCAGCACCGTCGCCGAGGACCAGTTGCCGTAGTCGCGGAGCACGCCGTACGACGCGTCGAGCGCTTCAGGGGGCAGCCGAAGCTGCGCGGCGACCACCTCGAGGATCGCCGGACCGCCCGGGTGCACGGCCCAGCCCGCGACATCGCCGAGTCGCAAGCCGTGGCGGTCGAGCAGGTCGGACACGACCGGCGCTGCGTGGCGGGCCAGCACCCCGGGAACGCGCGGCGAGAGGCCCATCCGAAACCCCAGGTCCGTCACATCCCACGTCATGTGGTCGCTGGTCGCGACGTCGGTGCGGGCAGCGACGTCGGCCACCGCAAGCCCCTCGCCGTCGGGCACCAGGACGACGGCGGCCGCCGCGTCGGCGAAGAGGGCGTGCGCCACGACCTGGTCCATCTGGCGGTCGGCCGTGACCGGCTGGACGTGCAGGCTGGTCAGCTCCAGGCACAGCAGCACGGCCGGCCGGGCGCGGGCCCGCACGTAGTCGGCTGCGGCGCCGAGCCCCGGCAGGGCCGCATAGCAGCCCATGTGCCCGACGACGAGACGCTGGACGTCCTGCGCCATGCCGAGATCACGAGCGAGCAGGATGTCGATGCCAGGAGTCGCGTAGCCGGTGCAGGAGACGACGGCGAAGAGCCCGACGTCGCTGGCGCCGAGGCCGGCGTCGTGCAGCGCCGCGCCGACCGCTTCCTTCCCCAACGGCAGCGCCTCGGCGGCGTAGCGCTCCATCCGAGCCCCGGTGCCCCACGACGAGACGTCGTCGTGGACCGGGTTCGCGACGCCGTGCCTGGTGCGGACGCCACACGACTGCCAGATCCGGCGAGCCAGCGGATCGTCGGCGTAGTGGTCGCGGAAGAAGCCGTCCCAAAGCTCCCGCTGGTCCATCGGGGCGGGTACGGCGTGCGCCGCACCCACGATCACGGCGTCGGTCACCAGCGCGGCACCGTGGCGTCGTTGTCCGGATCACCTCCGAGCACCGCCAACCCCAGCCAGTCGGCGCAGACGTCACTCGTCGCAGGCTGCAGCGACCCGCAGCGGGCGTCCCGGTAGAGCCGTTCGAGGCTGCTGCCGCGGCGGGTGGCCGCCGTACCGCACGCCTCGAGCACGGAGGCGGCCACGTCCATCGCGGTCTCACCGGCGAGCAGCTTGGCGCGCCAGACCCACCGGTTGGTCTCCGGTGTGCCGGGGTCCGCGTCGACCCGGCGGGCGGCTTCCCGCACCACCTCGCGCGCTGCCGCCACCCGGGCGTCGGCCCGGCCGAGTCGGGCCCGCACCGCGGGCAGCCGCTGCAGCTCGCGGCGGGCCGCGTAGTCCGCGGCGGCATCGAGCGCCGCCTGGGCCACACCGACGTAGACGGCGGAGTACGACGCGACCAACCACTGCGGCATGACCTGCGCGATGAGCATGGCAAGACCTTCTACCCCACCGAGCAGCGCGTCTGGCGCGACGACCGCGTCGATGTGCAGGTCGTGACTCGCGGTCGCGCGCATCCCCAGGGAGTCCCAAGTCTCCTCCACCGTCAAACCCGCGCCCGCCGGGACAATGAAGAAACTGATCGCGTCCTCGCCTTCGACCGTCCGCCGGGCCGCGACGAGATAGGCATCGGCATGTCCTGCCCCGGAGCAGAACGTCTTGTGCCCGGTGATCCGCCAGCCGCCGTCGCAGGGTTCGTACGTCGTGGTGACCTGCGAGAGCCGCGAGCCGGCGCCGCGTTCGGACATCGCCACGCCGTACAGCGCCCCGTCCGCCGCCGCGCGCAGCACGCCGTCGCGCATGGCGAAGAAGCTGTCCGGTACGCCGAGCGCCGTGGCCAGCTCCTCGGGGATGGTGGCGATCGCGCCGGTCACGGACGCGTGCATGTTGTAGACGAGCGCAGTCGCGCCGCTGCCGGCGGCGAGCGCCATGGCGACCTCGACGTAGTCGGCGAAGCCGGCGCCCGCGCCGCCGAGCCGGGTGGGCACCATCAGCCCGAGCAGACCCGCGTCGCGGATCGACGCGAAGTCCGCCGTCGGGAAGGCGCCCTTCTCGTCGTAGTCCGTGGCCCGCGCGGCGATGTCGGGTCCAAGGCGGGAGGCGGCCTCGAGGGCCTCCGTGGGGGTCATCGCGACTCCTTGCGACCGACGGCCTGGAACAGGATGGCGGTGCAGCGGGTCGGCAGCAGGCGTACGTCGCCGCGGCGGCGAAGGACCCACTCGGCGAGGTCCGGCACGGAGGGCCGCAGGCCGACCAGCCGCAGGGCGATGCCGTGCTCGGCGGCCACGTCGACCAGCTCGGCGCGGTCGACGTACAGGCTGGGATCGTGCAGCCCGGCCGGCACGCCGCGCAGCCGCTCGGCGAGGGTGATCGTGACCAGTCGGGAGATCGCCGTATCGGCGAGGGTGTCTGCGACCAGCGTGCCACCCGGCCGCAGGACGCGGGCCAGTTCCGCGACGACGGCTGGCAGGTCGGCAACGTGCTCGAGCATTTCCCCGGCCACCACGACGTCGGCCACGGCGTCCGGCAGGGGCAGCCGCAGCGCATCCCCGCAGACCGGTACGACGCCGTGCTCGCGCGCCACCACCAGCCCCGGCAGCCGCAGGTCCACGCCCACGTGGCGGTAGCCGAGGCCGGCGACGTGCGGCGCCAACAAGCCACCACCGCAGGCGACGTCGAGCAGAACCGCGCCGGTGCGAGTGGCCGACGGAACCAGCCGAGCCCGCGCGGCGGCGATCCACTGCAGCGGTGCGAAAGCGCCGCGATCGGCCCACCACTCGTCCACCAGCTCGTCGTACTGCCGCGGGTCGTTGCGCTGGCGGGTCGGCGCGGCGGACATCCCCCCACGCTAGACACTGCTCGGGTGAGCCCGGCCCGTGCCCTCGCGAAAGGGCTATTTCGGGCGTCGCATCCGTTGCCGGCGCTGGCCGTGACGGTCTTTGTCGCCGCGCTCGCGCTCTCGGCCGGGCTCGCGGCGCGGCGTACGACGCTGCTGGGGCTCGCCGTCTTCGCCGGCCAGCTCTCGGTGGGATGGTGCAACGACTACGTCGACGCCGGACGCGACCGGGCAGCCGGACGTCGCGGCAAGCCGGTCGTGGCCGGCGCGGTCTCGGCCGGCGCGCTCGAAGTGGCGACCGGATGCGCCCTTGTCGCGTGCGTGCTGCTCTCCAGCGCACTCGGCGCGCGCCCGGCGCTGGTCCACCTGGCGGCGGTGGCCTCTGCGTGGACCTACAACCTGTGGTTGAAGTTTACCGTGGCGAGCTTCCTGCCCTATCTCGTCTCCTTCGGCCTGGTGCCGGTCGCCCTCGTCGCCGCCGCGCTGCCCGGCTCGCCCGCGCCGCGCGCCGCCGTCGTGCTGGCCGGTGGCCTGCTCGGGGTGTCGGCCCACTTCGCGAACACGGTCGGCGATGCGCAGGTCGACGCGGCCACTGGCGTTCGCGGTCTCCCTCAGCTGCTGGGTCCCCGACGCTCGGTCGCGGTGTCGGCGGCTCTCGTCGCCGCCGTCTCGGTGCTGCTCATCCTCGTCTCCCGACGGACGCCAGCGGCGCTCGTCCTGCTCGTGGCGAGCGGATGCCTCGCCACCGCCTGTGTGGCCGGCGCGACGTTTCGGCTGGCGGCCGGGTCGCCCCTCGCCTTCCGGCTCAACATGGGGGCGGCGGCCCTCGTGGTCGCCGGCTTCTTGGCGTCGGGCACCACGCCTACGCTGAACGGGTGATGGTGCGGACGCTGCTCGCTCTTCTGCTCGCCGGCGGAACCCTGAGCGGCTGCGGGAGCCCGTCGGCGCAGGCGCAGCGGGCATCGGTTCGAGCCACGCTGCACGGCGTGGTGCCGGACGCCCCCGGCCGCCGGCCGCATTTCACCCTGACCGACACCTCCGGCGCGGCGTACGACTTCTTCGAGAGAACAAAGGGCAAGGTCACCCTGCTCTTCTGGGGTTACACGAACTGCGACGACACCTGCCCGGCGGTGCTGCACGACATCTCGTTGGCGCTGCGCCGGGTGCCCGCCGCCGTCCGCCGCGATGTCGTGGTCGTCTTCGCCACGAGCGACCCGAAACGCGACAGCCCGCGGGTAGTCCGGCGCTGGCTGGACGGCATCGACACGTCGTTCGTCGGGCTGACCGGCTCCATGCGCCAGATCACCGCCGCGGAGGACTCGGCCGGCGTGCCACGGGCGGTCCGTGCCGCTGGCAAGGGCGCTGGCTACGCTGTCGACCACTACGCCGGCACGACGGCGTACGCGCACGATGACGAAGTCGCCGCCGTCTACCCACCGACTGCCACGATGGCCGACTACGCCGCCGACCTGCCGGAGCTGGTCCGAGAGGAGTCGTGAGGTGAAGCGCCGCACGCGCCTTGCCTTCGTCGTCGCCGTACTCGCCGTCGCGCCGGTCACCGCGGGCTGCGGTAGCGGAAAGAACGCGGTGACGGCGCAGGAGCAGGCGGCCATCGACGGCTCGCAAGCGTCGCTCGGCGACCTGCGGATCCGCGACCTCTATGCGGCTGCACCTCCGGTGGACAGTTACGCCGTCGGCGCGGACATCCCGATCTACCTCTCGGTGGCCAACATCGGTACGACCGACGATGCACTCCTCAGTGCGTCGAGCCAGCTCGGCACGGTCGAGCTGGGGGGGGCCGGCGTGTTCCAGATCAAGACTGGCGAGCTGACGTCGTTCAAGCCCGGCGGCTCCTACCTCTTGTTGCGTGGAATCAAGCGCGACCTGCGCGCAAGCAGTTCCATCCCGCTCACGCTGACCTTCGCGCAGGCCGGCTCGATCGACGTGCAGGCTCCGATCGCGCTGCCGAGCCAGCCGCCCAGCCCGACGCCGAGCTGAGCGTCGTAGCGCCTGACCGACGCGCTTGGTCAGTGCCCCTGCCGGGCCACCGCCGCGCTGGCCTCCGCGGCGGATTCGGGGTCCAGATACGTACCGCCACGCCGCACCGGGCGCAGGTCGTCGTCGAGGTCGTAGCGCAGCGGGATACCGGTCGGGATGTTGAGCCCGGAAATCTCCTCGTCGCTGATCGCGTCCAGATGCTTGACCAGCGCCCGCAGCGAGTTGCCGTGCGCCACCACCAGGACGGTCCACCCCGCTCGCAAGTCGGGCACGATGGCGTCGTACCAGTAGGGCAGCAGGCGCACCACGACGTCTTTGAGGCACTCGGTGTCGGGCAGCACGTCCGGCGGCAAGGCGTCATAGCGCGGGTCGTGCCGGGCGCTCATGTCCGAGTCGGCCGGCAGAGGCGGTGGCGGCACGTCGTACGAGCGCCGCCAGAGCATGAACTGCTCCTCGCCGTACTCCGCACGGACCTGGGCCTTGTCCTTGCCCTGCAGCGCCCCGTAGTGGCGCTCGTTGAGTCGCCAGGTTCGCGTCACTGGGATCCAGAGGCGGTCTGCGGCGTCCAGCGCGATCTCGGCGCTGCGGATGGCGCGGCGGAGCACCGAGGTGTGCACCACGTCCGGCAGCAGGCCGGATTCGCGAAGCAGCTCGCCACCCGTGTTGGCCTCGTCCTGGCCCTTGCTCGTCAAGCCCACGTCGACCCAGCCGGTGAACAGGTTCTTTGCGTTCCACTCGCTCTCGCCGTGGCGGAGAAGCACCAGCGTCGCGGTCATGGTCGATTAGCGTGCCAGACGGGGTCTGCGAAGCGGGCAAAGGCGCTGAGGTTGGCGAGCGACTCGCCCCGTTTGACGCGCCACTCCCACTCCTTGCGGATGGCCGAGCCGAAGCCGATCTGGAGCGCTGTATCGAAGGCCTCGTCGGAGTAGGTGAGCACGCACCCCAGAAGCCGGTCCAGCTCGTCAGCGGTGACGGCGCAGAGCGGCAACCGGCCGAGGAGGTAGACGTCGCCGAGGCGGTCGACGGAGAAGCCCACGCCGAACATTCTGGCGTTTCGCTCGAGCAGGAATCGGTAGAAGCGGCCCTCGTCCTCGGCCGGCCGGCGGCAGAAGAAGGCCTCCACCAGCAGGCTGTGCTCTCCCGCCACCAGCCAGGTCATCGTCGCCAGCTTGGACGTGCCTTCGAGGCGGACCAAGTAGGCGCCGGCCCGCTCACGTTGATAGGCGAGGCCCGTGTCGTCGAGCGACGAGCGAAGGACCTCGTCGTACGACGGCATCAGACGGCGGCTACCGGACGCGGCACCATCCGCGAGCGCACCGTCTCGGCGATCGCGTTCTCGTAGACGGCCAGCACACCGGCCGCCGTCGTCGACCAGCCGAATGAACTGGCGTGCCGCACGGCGCCGCCGGCCAGTCGTCGCCGAGTGTCGGGCGTCAGCAGCCGGCGTACGGCGTCCGCGTAGCCGATCGGGTCGTGACCCTCGACGAGCAGGCCCGAGACGCCGTCGCGCACAGCAGTGCGCAGCCCGCCGACGGCGGCAGCGACGACCGGGGTGCCGCAGGCCTGGGACTCGAGGGCGACCAGCCCGAAGGACTCGCTGTAGGACGGCACCAGGGTCGCGGTGGCGGCTCGGTACCAGTCCACCAGCCGCCCCGGGGCAGCCGGTGGCTCGAACCGGACGACGTCGCCGATGCCGAGGTCGGTCGCGAGCTGCTGGAGGTGCTCCGGCTGGTCGAGCCCGGAACCACTCGGGCCGCCGACCACGGCGACCACGAGACGCGACCGTAGCGCGGGGTCGTGCTCGAGGAGGCGGGCGGCGGCCCGGAGCAGGATGTCGGGTGCCTTCAGCGGCTGGATGCGCCCGACGAAGAGCAGGACGACGGCATCGGGCGGGACGCCGAGCCGGGTACGCGCGGCCGATGCCTCGCCGGGACGGAAGACCTCCAGGTCGACGCCGGGCGCCACGGTCACCACGCGGCGGGGGTCCGCGCCGTAGAGGCTGCCGAGTTGCCGGGCCTCCTCGTCGGTCGACGCGATGAGCCGATCGGCCGCCTCGACGACCTGCGTCTCGCCGATCTCCCGGGCCGCCGGTTCCGGCGCGTCACCGTCAGCCAGCGAGGCGTTCTTGACCCGGGCCATCGTGTGCATGGAGTGCACGAGCGGAACGCCCCAGCGCTCCTTGGCCAGCCACCCCACCTGACCGGAGAGCCAGTAGTGGGAGTGCACGACGTCGTAGTGACCTGGTTCCTGCATCGCCTCCGCGCGGAGCACCGCCGAGGTGAACGCGCACAGCTGCGCCGGGAGGTCGTGCTTGGACAGCCCCTCGAACGGACCGGCCGTCACATGCCGCACGAGCACGCCCGGCACCATCTCGACGATCGGCGGCAGGTCGCTCGACGTGGCCCGGGTGAAGATCTCCACCTCGATGCCGAGCGTCGCGAGCCGCTTGGCGAGCTCGACGATGTAGACGTTCATCCCGCCGGCATCGCCGGTGCCGGGTTGCTCCAGTGGCGAAGTGTGCACGGACACGGTGGCGACGCGGCGAGGCAGCCGAGAGCCTCTGGCGATCGTCACCGTCACGAAGCCACCTCCACGCCGAACGGCAACCGGCGCCGGCCGGCTCCGATTCCCGGCCGGATCGCCGGCCCGACTTCCCGACTGGTTCGGGCAGCCTGCGGCGGCAGTGCGGTTGGTCAGCCCTGGCAGTCCTTCACGGTGACGCCGGCGATCAGTCCCGGACCACCCTGCTGGCACTGGAAGTCGATCTCGGTGTGTTTGCCGTCGGGCGTCTCGTAGGTGTAGGCCACCTGCGCGCCGCCGGTCCGGTCGATCTTGACGTCGTTGGTGTCGGCGATGTCCCGGTTGTCGTTACCGAGGCAGAAGATGCCCAGGGTGCAGATGTCGCCGGTGTGCACGGCGGCCGTGCGCATCGTCGTGGTGGTGAACGTCGGCGCGCTGCCAGCCGCGTTGAGCGACTGCGCCAAGTACAGATACCACTTCGCGGTAGCCGGCAGCTGGCACGGCTTGCCCAGGAACCGGGCGCCGTGTCCACCCGGGTCACTCACCTCGGGGGTGCAGTTCGGCGTGGTGGGGTCGCTGCCGTCGTACGTCAGCTTGTTCTGTGCCGTCGCCTCGACGTTGCGCACCGGCGACCCGAGGTAGATGACCGCGATCCGGCCCTTGGTGCCAGCGGTGATGCGGGTGAAGTACGCCGTCTTCGACGCGGTGGTGTTGATCTTCACAGGTGACCGGAAGTGCAGGGCGCCGGCCGTGCCGGCCGGCGGCGAGTAGGCGTAGAACGCGTCGTACTCCCCGCGCAGAAAGGCCGGGAACGAGATGTAGACGCCGCCCGACCGGTCGACCGCGATCGAGCCGAAGATCTCGCTCATGTCGTCGGGCGCGGTCGCCGTGCTGGGCGGACCCTGCGTGGCCAGCGAGGTGGTGAACGTCCGACCACCGTCCTTCGACACCGCCACCCAGAACTTGTTGAAGACCGTGCCCTGGGTGTAATTGCAGCCGGTCGCCGCGTTGCTCCCGGGGTTGTCGCCCGAGGTCCAGGCGACGTAGACCCAGCCGTTGCGCGGGTCGACCGCCGTGCCGGCGGGGACCGTGTCGCACCCGCTGGCGTTCACCGCGGCCGGGTTGTCGACCACCGGGACCGGCAGCCCAAAGGTCTTGCCACCGTCGTGGGAGGCGTTGACCGAGATGAAGTTGGGCCCGAAGTCGTGGTAGCTCAGGTAGACGTCGGCCTGCGCACTGGTCTTGCCGGGCCCGACGTACGCCGCCATCCACTCGCGGTCGACGCTCGCCGGTTGGTGCGCAGCGCACGTGCCGCTGTAGTGCCGGAACCCGTCCATGCTCTTGCCGACGATCGGCTGGATGCCGTTGTCCACCTCGGCGCCAGCGGTGACCTGGAGGTCGGTGAGGTAGACACCGCCCTTGTTGTCGGCGGCGAGCTCGACGTCACCGACGTCGCTGAGGCTGGTGCAGCCGGACACGTTCCGGCTCAGGATGTCCGCACCGCCCGGGTGGTCCCAGGTCCGGCCGCCGGTGCGGGTGTAGGAGAGTTGGCTGTCTCGCTGGTAGGCGACGTAGCGGGTGCCGTCCGCGCCGACGACCGTGGCCGGCTCGTTCACGTACGTCCCGGTGCCGATGCGCGGGTCGTCAGCGCGACTCGGCGTGTGAAAGGTCGGTCGAGCGGTGGTGCTCGCCACGCTCGGGCCGGCCACCGCGGCGAGGGTGGCGGCGGCGGCGATGCCGATGCCGAGCGGAAGCAGACGACGGCCCATGAGATCCTCCTCGACGACGACAGTAGTTTGGCCCCTTTGGTCTTCGGCGTCGAGTTCTCTTCTCCTGCTTCCCTAGGCTGTCGACATGGAGCGCCGTACCGCCGTTGTGACCGGAGCGAGCAGCGGCATCGGCGCCGCGACCGTACGCCGCCTGACGGCAGCCGGTTTCCACGTCGTCGCCGGCGCCCGCCGCCTCGATCGCCTGGAGGAACTGGCCGCCGAGACCGGGTGCCGCGCGGCGGCGCTCGATGTCACCTCGGAGGAGTCCGTCGCGGCCTTCACGTCGGCGGTACCCGACTGCGCCGTTCTGGTGAACAACGCTGGCGGCGCGATCGGGCTGGACCCGATCGCGGAGGCTTCGGTCGAGGACTGGCGGGCCATGTACGACGTCAACGTCCTCGGCGTGCTGCGCGTGACGCGCGCCCTGCTGCCCCGCCTTATCGCGAGTGGTGACGGTCTGGTGGTCAACATGGGCTCGACCGCCGGCCACATCGTGTACGAGGGCGGTGGCGGCTACACGGCGGCGAAGCACGGGCTGGCGGCACTGACCGAGACGCTTCGGCTCGAGCTGTGCGGGCGGCCGGTCCGGGTCACGGAGATCGCCCCCGGCATGGTCAAGACTCCCGAGTTCTCCCTGCGACGCTTCGGCGGCGACAGCTCCCGGGCGGAGGCGGTCTACGCCGGCGTACGGAAGCCGCTCACCGCTGACGACGTCGCCGACTGCGTCGAGTGGGTGGTGACCCGGCCGCCGCACGTCGACGTCGACCTGCTCGTGCTCAAGCCCCGAGCCCAGGCGGCTCAGCACAAGGTCGACCGCGAGGAGTAGTCACATGTCCGCCCCGTCGTACCCAGAGCTCGTCACGGCAGTACGTCGCGAGGGCGAGGCGCTGGCCGCCGCGGGCGGCCTCGGCGTCGACGCGGCGGTGCCCACGTGTCCCGGCTGGGACGTCGGTCGGCTGCTCCTGCACACCGGCCGGGTCTACCGCTTCGTCACCGAGATCCTCGTGACTCGCGCGATGGCAGCCCCCGCCCGGCCGGCCCGCGCCGCCGACGGTGCCGACGCGGTCGGCTACTTCCTCGACGGCCTCGACGAGGTCGTCACGGCGCTCACCGAGATCGGCGCCCACGCGCCGGTATGGAACTGGTCGGTGCAGCCCAACGTCGCCGGGTTCTGGGCTCGGCGGATGGCGCATGAGTCGTTGATCCACCGGATCGACACCCAGCTGGCCCATGAGGTGCTGCAGCCCATCGACATGGACCTCGCCGTCGACGGGATCGACGAGGTCTTCGACGCCATGGCACCGCGGTTCTTCGCCAAGGGCTCGGCGGGCGTGGCGGGCGTGGCGGGCGTGGCGGGCGTACTCCACCTCGACGCCACCGACGCGGCGGCGCAGTGGACGTGCGAGCTCGCTCCTGCCGCGCTGTCGGTCGCTCGCGGCCCGGGCGACGGCGACGTCGACGTCACCGTCAGCGGCCGGGCAGCGGAGCTGCTGCTGCTGCTCTACAACCGTGCCGACTGCGAGGGCTGCCGGGTCGAGGGCGACCGGCGCCTGCTCACCGCCTGGCGGGAGCGGGTTCACTTCTGAACGGCTGCGAGCACGGCCGTAAAGGCGGCGTACGCCGCGTCGGCAAGGAGCACGAATACCGCCTCCTCCACCGACGTGCGGGTGGCGCGCAACGTCTCGATGGCGACGCGAGCGGCGGCGTTGATGGGCCAGCCGTAGACGCCGGCGGACACCGCGGGAAAGGCGACGGTGCGCGCGCCGAGCCGGTCGGCGACCCGGAGCGCCTCGCGGTAACACGATGCGAGCAGGTGCGACCGGTCCTCCCGCTTGGCGTACACCGGTCCGACGACGTGGATCACCCACTGCGCCGGCAGCTCCCCCGCTGTCGTGGCGACCGCCTGGCCCGTGGGGAGGCCGTCAGGGAGCGTCGTACGCCGCAGCTCCCGGCACTCCTCGAGGATCGCCGGCCCGCCCCGCCGGTGTATCGCGCCGTCGACGCCACCACCGCCGAGCAGCGACGAGTTGGCCGCGTTGACGATGGCATCCGCCGACTGCCGCGTGATGTCGCCCTTGGTGAGCCGAATCTCCACCCGGGCTACCTACCCGGTACCGGGACCGCCACCGAAGGGCCAGCGGCTCGTGTTCAGGGCAGGCGCACCCGTAGCCGGCGGTTGGCCTTGCCCTTGTTCTCCACCTTGACGATCTCGATGCCGCCGATCTGGCGGGTGGACGCGACGTGCGTCCCGCCGTCCGCCTGCGTGTCGAGGCCCACGATGTCGACGATCCGCACCTCATCGAGTCCGGGCGGCAGCAGATCGGTCGCCGTGCGAATCAGGTCCGGGATGCGGAAAGCCTCGTCGCGGGGCAACACCCGGACGTCGATGCGCCGGTCGGCCGCCACTTCCGTCGCGCACGCCTCGGCAATGCGGTCCTTGAAATCCGCCGGGATCTCGGGCAGGTCGAAGTCCATCCGTGCGCTCAGTGGCTCCATGTTGCCGCCGGTCACCAGCGCGCCGAAGTCGCGGAAGACGACGCCGGCAAGCAGGTGCAGAGCGGACTGGGTGCGCATCAGCGCCGTACGCCGCTCGTCCTCGACGGCGCCGCGCACCGCGGTGCCCGGCGGCGGCACCGGATCGCCGTCAGCGGGGACCAGGAGCACGTCATCGCCGCGTCGTACACCTTCGATGCGCGTCTGGACGCCACCCCAGAGCAGCACCCCGGAATCCGGCGGCTGGCCGCCGCCGCCGGGATAGAAGGCCGAGCGGTCGAGCACGATGCCGTCGGCAGTGGCGTCCAGGACCGTGGCATCCCACTCGCGCAGAGTCGCGTCGGCGAGTTCGAGTCGGGCGGTACGCCCGTGGAGGTCGGTGCCCATACCTGGCAACCTATGGTCCTATGGACATCGCACCGCACAGCAGGGCGCACTGATGGCCGTCACGGTGGTGCTGCACGGCGGCTCCCGCGACGCAGAGACCACCGAGGTCGCCGCCGAGGTGACCCGCCTGTACTCGCCCTCCGACGCGCCCGGGCTGCTCGACGTCTACGAGGCGACGGAGGAGACGGAGCACGTCCGGGGCAACGAGGAGCCGGCGATCGTCTTCGCCTGGGTGGGCCAGGAACCGGCGGACGGCATCGCGCCGGAGGCGATCTCCATGCCGCCGGGCCACTGAGCACCAGGTCAAACTGAGCACCCGGTTCACCTGAGCACCGGGTCAAACTGAGCACCCGGGTCACCTGAGCACCCGGGTCAGTAGCGGGAGCGGCCGCGTCCCTGCATCTCCATCAGCTTGGGTCGCACGTCGACGAAATAGAAGATCGTCGCAACCAACGCGGCGATGCCGAGTAACCCGAGCCCGCCGAACAGCAGCGCGAGCGCCAGGATCGCCAGCCAGAGTCCCTTCGACTGGGTGACCGCGGCCCGCCAGACCCGCTGCGGCCGGACCGCGGCGTCGACCAGCGCGACGATCTTGACGCCGAACACGGCGATGTTGAGGAGCAGGAAGATCCCGTTGAGCGGCCCGAGGACGAGGTTGCGCACCACGTCGACCAGCGTACGGCGTGCCGCTCAGTCCGTCGCGCTGTCGGGCGCGGCCTCATCTGGGTTGGTCGACGTTCGATCGTGGTTCTCCCGGCGGAACGACTCGTAGATCTCCAGCACGACCTGCTTCTGCCGCTCGTTGAGCGCCGGATCCGACAGCACCGCCACCGGAACGGTCATGTCGCCGTGCCGCTCCTCGAGGATGCCGGCCTGCACGTAGAGCGCCTCGGCGGAGATCCGCAGTCCCCTGGCGACCTGCGCCAGGATCTCCGCGCTCGGGCGCCGCAGGCCGCGCTCGACCTGGCTGAGGTAGGGGTTGGAGACCCCGGCCAGCTTCGCCAGCTGCCGCAGCGAGATCTCCGCGGCGTTGCGCTGCTCGCGGATGTAGTCGCCCAGGTCCCCGAAACTGATCTTTGCCACGTCATCCTCCTCGCGACGGCCAGCGACGCAGAACCAGTCGGTGTGGAGTCCGGTACATGCCGGAGCACTTACCGGACTGCACGGTGTGCGCGCCGGCCGTCAGACCGTCACCCGGACCTCGCCGACGCGTCGGCCACCGCCCCAGACGGGTGTGGTGGCCAGCTCGTCGAGCACCGGCGCCTCGAGACCCAAGGCGCGCAGGGCGACCACGAGCAGCGGCACGCGCGCCCGGTCGCCGCCGTCGTCGATCTTCACGGCAGCCGCCGCGCCGGTGGCGGTCGCGGCGGCGTACACCGCCTCCGCACCGTCCTTGGCCACGAGGCCGGGCACCGACTGCATGAGCCGGGTCACGTCGCGACCGGAGCCCCCGACGACGTCGGGATGGGCAGACATCGCGTCGGCCACCCGGCGTTCGGGGGTGCCGCTCTCGGCGGTCGTGAGCCTAGCGAAGGCGCGGGCTAATCCGGTCAGCGAGATCGCGAACTGAGGAGCGCCGCAGCCGTCGACCGCGGTCGCCGTGACCGGTTCCCCGGCGACCTCCTCGTGCGTCTGCCGGATCGCCCGCTGCAGCGCGTGGTCGGGGTCGAGGTAGGAGTCGAGCGGCCACCCGTTGACGACGCAGGTCGCGAGCATGGCGGCGTGCTTGCCGGAGCAGTTCTGGGAGACGCTGTCCTTGCCTCGACCGGCCCTGATGTGGGCGTGGGCCGCTTCCTCGTTCAGCGGCAGAGCCGGCGTGTTGCGCAGCGCCGACTCATCCAGGCCGGAATCGCTCAGCAGCCGGCGTACGAGCTCGAGGTGACGAGGTTCGCCGGAGTGGCTGGCCGTTGCCACGGCGAGCAGGGCGGGCTCGAGGTCGAGTCCGCAGCGCACCATGCCGAGCGCCTGAATCGGCTTGCTGGACGATCGCGGAAAGATGGGCCGATCCGGCTCACCGACGTCGAGCGCCCGCGATCCATCGGGCCGAAGCGCGACGGCAGATCCGGCGTGATGGCCCTCGACAAAGCCGGACCGGATGACCTCGGCGACCACAGGCAACGGCACGACGACGTCCTCCCGCACGGCAACTGTCGGAAATCTTACTTTTCGGCAAGAAGGTCGGTCCCGCCGGTAACCATGGGACTAGAGTTCTGCCGACCTGTACCCGTTTCGTCCCTTGGGGGGATCCATGAATCGTGCGTTGAGCATGTCCGCAGTGGCCTGTGTGGCCGCGGCCAGCGGGGTCGCGCTCGCCGCTCCGGCGTCGGCGGCGACGACCCACTTTGTCACGGCCGGGCACTCGATCCAGGCGGCCGTCAACCGGGCGCATCCCGGCGACACGATCATCGTCAAGCCGGGGATCTACCGGGAGAGCGTGTTCGTCCGCACCGACAACCTCACGATTCGCGGCTCGGGCGCTGCATGGAACGGCACCGTGCTCCAGCCGGGCAAGAAGGATCCGAAGAACCCGTGCTCGACGGAGGACGGCGGCAACGGCATCTGTGTCATCGGTAGCAAGAGGCACTACGTCCAGAAGACCCACATCAGCCAGCTGCTGGTGCGGAACTACCACGGCAACGGCATCATCGGCGTGTACACGAACGGCCTGAGCGTCGAGCACGTCACGGCTGCGAACAACGGCGAGTACGGCATCGCCCGCTTCGAGTCCACGTGGAGCCACATCATCAAGAACGCGGCGTACGGGAGCGGCGAGGCCGGCATCTACAGTGGCGACTCCCCGCACAACTCCGGTGAGATCATCGGCAACGACGTCTGGGACAACGGTATCGGCATCTTCTACCGGCACTCCCGCGGCGCGTTCATCGGCTACAACAACGCGTACGGCAACTGCATCGGCATCCTCGCCCTGAACGCGGGGCAACCCCCGGCCTTCGTCGGAAACGCCGCGATCTGGAACAACAGCGTGAAGAACAACAACAAGTTCTGCCCGCCCAGCGACGAGGCGCCTCCCACGCAGGGCGGCGGCATCGTCCTCGTGGGGGCAACGGGCATGACCGTCAGCCACAATGCCGTCCTCGGCAACCGCGGTAAGAGTTTCGGCTCAGGCGGCATCGTGCTGCTCAACGGCACGATGTTCGGCGGCGGTCCCTCGAGCGGCAACACCATCGAGAACAACACCGCCTACAGAAACGGCCCGGCGGACATCGTCACCAAGGGCGGCGGCCACAACGTCTACCGCCACAACTTCTGCGCCAGCCCGGACCGGCTCTGCCGCTGACCGAGCACCGCACGGCGAAGGGGGCGGCCGACCGGTCGCCCCCTTCGGCCGTGCCTCTCACTGGTTGAGGATGTCTCCCACGTTGGCTTCGCCGTCGCGGTAGCGCCGGGCTATCTCGGCGCTGCACGCGTCGACGACCTGCTGCACGGCACGGCGCTTGTCCGACTGGCCGCGCTCCTGCTCCACGAAGATGTCGAGCGTGCGTCGCAGCTCGTCCTCCGTCCGCGCGGTCACGTCGTCGAGGTCGACGTCGGCCACCAGCGCCTCGATCCGGCGGCGATGCGCGTCGACGCGGGAGGGCTCGGCGGAGCTGTACCTGCCGAGGCCGCGGGCGTTGTTGCGCGGCTCGTCGGCGAGGATGCGGGGCAGCGAGTCGACCAGACCACCGCTGTCGGGGCCGGACCGCCGCTCCAGCTCCGCGCGCAGGATGTCGATGCGGCCCTGGAGCATCCGGCGCAGGTAGGAGACGTCCGTCTCCTCCTGCTCGGCCTCGTCGCGCAGCGACCGCACCTCCGCGATCGGCAGTGTGCTGAGCTCCCTGAGATAGTTCTCGTCGAGAACCCGATCGATGCGCCGGTTGCCCTCGGTCATGCTCGTCATGGTTTCGCTCCCTGTCCGCTGGCCACAAATGTCGGTCGACGGTCCTTGGTCTTCAGTACGCCGCGCGCCTCGTCGGGGGACAGCGGCGACCGTTGCGCCATCCTCGCGAGCGTTGCCGCGCGCTCGACCAGCTGCACGTTGTCTTGCACTGGCTGACGGGGCGCGAACGTCAGAGTGTCCTCCATGCCGACCCGAAGGTGCCCGCCGGCGGAGAGCGCCGCGAGCGCGACCGGGATCGACGTACGGCCCACTCCGGTCGCAGACCACGTCGCGCCTTCGGGTAGCAGTTGCACCGCGGCCACGAGCGCCGCGGTCGTCCCGGGCATGCCACCCGGCACGCCCATCACGAGATCGCAGTGCACGTGCCCGCCGTACGGGAGGCCGTGTCGGTCGAGCAGCCGGCGCAATGCGGCGACGTGGCCGATGTCGAACAGCTCGTACTCCGGAACGACCTCGCGCTCCTGCATGCGTTGGTGCAGCTCCACCATGAACGGCCAACGGTTGAGGAACACGTCGTCGCCGAAGTTGACGCTGCCGCACGACAGGCTCGCGGAATCCGGTTCCGCGTCGAGCACGCGGAGCCGCGCCGACTCGGGGTCGGTGACCGCGCCACCTGTCGAGAGCTGAACGAGGAGGTTCGTCGACTCCCGAACCGCGGCGACGACGTCGCGGGCACGCTCCACGTCGAGAGTCGGCTGCGCCTCGTCGTCCCGGAGGTGGATGTGAATCATCGCCGCGCCAGCGCTCTCACAGGCGCGGGCCGTGGCGACGAGCTCGTCGAGCGTGACCGGAAGCGCCGGTACGTCGGCCTTCGCCGTCTCGGCGCCGGTGGGCGCAACCGTGACGAGAGTGCCGGTGGTGCTCATGGCCGCATCGTTTCACGACCACCGCCGAAGGGACGAGAGTTCTGTCCGGCATTCAAGTTCGAGGCGCACGGTCGCCGATGTCCTGTCTGCAGCGGAAAAGTGAGGAGGTGCGCCGCGGTGGACTCGCCCGACGTCGGCGGCCCACTGGTACTTCGGTTGACCCAACTCGCGAAGGCGGGCAACCGGTTGCCTACAGGTAACCGATGACGCCCGCCGCTCCGCCGTCTGGCTCCGCGAAGGATGCGTCGTCGGCGCGCGCCGCACGGAGAGCCGCCCCGGCTCGGCCGCCGGCTCGCAGCTATGGGGCTCGTGTCGGCAGAGGCCGTCCGGCAGGCCGAGCACCTTGGCCGGCTGGAGCTTCCGCACTGGCGGCTCGCCGAGCTGCTTCTGCACCTGGGGTACGTCGAAGCCGCTCCGTTGGTCGCCGCCGTGCAGGAGCTGGTACGAGACGACGTCACGCGATTGGCGGTTGGCGCGATCTCGACCACCTTCCGGTCCGGACGGGCGCGCAGCGACGTCGCACCACCCCTCGACGTGGCGGGGCTGCTCGCGGAGATGGCGGCGCGTCGCGCTGAATGGGAGCCGCTCGTCGAGCGGCTCGGGGGACCGGACTCCCAGCTGCTGGGGCGGGGCGGCGCCGGAGTCGGCGTTACCGACGACCTGTTGCTGGCCGCGGTGACCGAGATCCGGACCCTGCGCGACGTGGCGGCGCAGACTGGACTCACGCTGCTCGAGTGCGCTCGGGCGACACTGCGGCTGGTTGACACCGGAGCGCTCGACATCGAGCCGGTCGCCGGAATCTCCCCGTACGCCGTCCCAGGGGCGGATCCGGCACCGGCAGCCGAGCCGGCGCTGGAATTGGAGCCGGAAGCCGAAACCGAGCCGGCACCGCAGGTCGAGCCGGCACCGCCGGTCGAGCGTCCGTCGCGCGTCGACGACGAGCTTGCCGACACTGCGGCCCTCATGCGTGAGCTGTCCGCTCTGGGTCAGGAGGACCAGCCGCTGTCGCCCGCGCCATATCGGCCGGTCCCGGCGACGGCCGACGCCCCCCGCAAGCGCGGCTTCTTCGGTCGGTGACAATGGCTCGCCGTGCGGGCAGTGGTTCAGCGCGTGTCGCGGGCGAGCGTCACGGTCGCGGGTGAGGTGGTCGGTGGCATCGACCGGGCAGGGCTCCTCGTCCTCGTCGGCGTCACGCACTCGGACACCGCGGCGCAAGCAGCGGCGTTGGCTGCCAAGGTGCACACGTTGCGCATCCTGGACGACGAGCGGTCGGCCGCCGAGCTGGCTGCGCCGCTGCTGGTGGTGAGCCAGTTCACTCTCTACGCCGACACCCGAAAGGGGCGGCGGCCCTCGTGGAGCGCGGCGGCACCGGCGGCTGTCGCGGAGCCGCTCGTGCAGGCCGTGGTCGAGGCATTGCGGGCCCGCGGCGCGCGGGTCGAGACCGGGCGGTTCGGCGCGAGAATGCAGGTGGAGCTCGTCAACGACGGCCCCGTGACGCTCCTCCTAGAGGTGTGACGCGTGCCCGCGGGGCGGCGGGTTGCCCGGCTACCAAGCTGAGCGCCGGGTCCACTCGCGCTGCGATGCCGTCGGCGAGCAATTCGGCGTCGTCGGGGACAGCGCGCTTCACGAGCGCTAGGGCGACCGGACCGAGCTCGTGATGGCGGGCCGAGGTGCCGACGACACCGACCGGTCGCCCCTGCCACTCGATCGGCGCAGCCTTCCTTGGCAGCGCCTCCACACTGCCGTCGAGCTGCAGCACGACGAGCCGCCGGGGCGGTCGGCCCAGGTTGTGCACGCGGGCCACGGTCTCCTGTCCCCGGTAGCACCCCTTGTCGAGGTGGACGGCGACCCCGATCCAGCCGACCTCGTGGGGCAGCGTGCGGGAATCGGTGTCCACGCAGAGCCGTGGGCGGGCCGCCTCGATGCGCAGCGCGTCGTACGCCCACAGTCCGGCGAGCGAGGTGACGTCGAGGTCGGCAAGATTCTTCCGCGGTACGACGAGATCGGCGGTCGCGACGTCCGGCCCCAGGGGTGGCATTCGCCGAGCGAAGCCGCCGCGGGACAGCGGCTGGACCGCGTAGGCCTCGGTCGGCAACCCGTCGGGCACGTCGGAACCGAAAACGGTGACCACGGCCCAGTGGGCCGACACGTCGCTCGGCTCGACCCGGAGCAGGAAACGCATGGAGTCGAGGTAGCGCAGCAGCGCGTCCGCGGTGCCCGGCTCGACGTCGAGCCAGGTCGTCTCTCCGTCGTCCGCGACGACGAGATGGTGCTCGACGTGGCCATGCGGGGAGAGCACGAGCGCCTCGCCACCATGCATGGGCGCGAGTGTGGCCAGGTGCTGGCTCGTGATGGTGTGCAGCCACGACAGCCGGTCCGGACCAGTGACGGTGAGGACCGAACGGTTGCTGCGGTCGACGAGCCCACCCGTCTCGACGAGCATGCGCTGCTCGCGAAGCGGATCGCCGTAGTGGGTGGCGACCATCTCGTCGGGCGGATCGGCAGCGACCGCACCCGTGCGAGACAGCAGGGGGCTGGCGAGGGGACTGGTCAGGCGGCTCGTCTGGGGACTGGTCACGTCGAAGCCTTCGCCGCCGTACAGGCCGCGCACCGGCCAAAGACGGCGAAGTGCCCCACGTCGACGGTGAAGCCGCGTTCCTCGCGTAGGCGCTCGACCACGTCGGCCAGCGTGGCGGGGGCTACCTCCTCCACGCTGCCGCAGTCGCGACAGACGAGGTGGACGTGGTCGTCAGCCCACGCGACGTGGTACGACGGGGCGCCGTGGCCCAGGTGTGCATGGCGCAGCAGACCCAGCTCCTCGAGCAACTCCAGGGTGCGGTAGACCGTCGAGATGTTCACGCCGCTCGCGACGCGGCGCACCTTCGCGGCGATCGCATCGGGCGTCGCGTGCCCCAGCGCGTCGACCGCTTCCAGGACCAGCTGACGCTGCGGTGTCAGGCGGTAGCCGCGAGCCCGCAGCTCGCTCTGCCATGCCGTGCCCGCCATACCGCGAGTCTAGGACCGGCGGTTCGCCACGGCGGTGCCAGACTTCTGACATGGTGCGCCGGATCGTCGCGCTCGGCGTGGCGCAGGTCGCTGCGATCGCGGCCGTCGCGGCGTACGCCACCGCAGCGCCGCTCGTGCCCGACTCCGGGCTGGAACAGATCGACCTGGTCAGCCTCCACCAGCGGGTGCCGGGTGTCGGAGCGGTGGCCGGAAAGCCGACCCTCTACCTCGCGCCCGGGCTCACCACCGATCCGAAGTGCGCCGCGGCCCTGAGTCGCTACCTGCGGAGCCGGGACACGCCGACCGGGCTGCCCAACCGGTTCGGCCTCGTCGTCATTGCGGACGGGACGGTAGTCCGCCGGCTGGCGCTGCCCCGTGCCGCCGCCGGCTGCCATCCCGGCTACGCGCTCGTCGACGGCCGAGGGTTCGTCCGGTACCGCACCTACGACGGTGGATACCCGGACCACACCGGCGAGCAGGCCATCCTCTTGGATGCGCTGCGGTGAAGGGCGCGCCGGTCGGCAGGCGTGCGCTGCTGGCGGTGGCGTTGATCGCCTGGGAGGCGGTCTTCGCCCGCGCGTACATCCTGCGCGGCACCAGCTGGCACCTGCTGCTGCACACGCTGATCGGCGTCGGGCTCGGCCTCGCCGCCGCTGCCTGGTGGAGCTCGGTACGTCGGCGCCCCACCAGCGCCCTCCAGTGGGCGCTCGGCGGGCAGCTGCTGTCGAGCTTCCCGGACCTGCTCTTCGTCTTCGGCCGGGTGCCGCACCAGCTCTGGATGGACGCGTTCGTCGGACACGTCTCGGTGCACACGGCGCCCCAGCCACTGCTGGTCGCCCTCGGCATCTTCCTGCTCGGTGGCTGGGCGTGGGAGCGCGCGACCGCCGGCGCCCGACGGGCCGGGTCGCTCCTGGGCGCGGCGGCTGCCGGTCTGCTCGTCCTCGCCCTCGCCACGCACGCGCCCCTTCCGACAACGCTCGGCGACTACTCCTCGGTGCCGACATCCGCTGCGTTCTGGTGCCGCTGACTTGCCGCGCGCGGAACGCCGTTGCGCCGGCGAGGCGGATCGTCGTACCGTTGTTGCACACGGGAAGGGAGGTGGTCCGCTTAATGCATAGTCATCGGACTCGTGAGGTGGCTGTCCGCTAGCCGCTGTTCTCTCGGACTCCGGACGATCTCAACCGGACGCCTCCCCGATCGGGCGGCGGCCGGCGAATCCAACGGCAGACACCCGACCCCCGGGCGCCGGAACTTGTCCAACCGGCCCTCACCAGATGTGAGGAAGCGCCCGGGGGTTCGCCGTGCTCAGGCCCGCCCCAGCCTGGCGGACAGATGCGGCTGCAGCGGAAGGCCGACCGCCGCCATGTCGATCGCGTACAGAAGCTCCTCGTTCACCACCGCGTAGAGCCGGTGCAGCTGGGAGACGTCCTTGGCCGAGGGCGTACGGGCCACGATGTCGGTTCCGATTTCGATCCTCGTCCCGCTTCCCGATCCCAGGTAGACCTCGACGACACCCGTGGGATGGGCGAGCAGGACCTCGACCTCGCCGTCGGGCCGCGGGCGCCAGAAGCCGGACTCGCGGGCGAGCGGTCGGCCGTCGTCAAGTGCCCACGTCCGGCTGGAGTACGCCAGCACGGGCTTGCCGTAGTACGCGAACTCGACCTCTTGCCCGTAGCCGAAGTCGTTGATGGTCGGGTAGCCGCCCACGCCCTCCCCCTGCCAGCGGCCGAGCAGGAACGCCAGCGGAGCCAGTTCCAGCGGTAGCTCGCCCGACGCCACTGCCGACTACCGCTGTGCGCTGTCGGCGTACAGCCGATAGGCGGCGTGGCCGGCGCCGGCCGCCACTGCCAACAGGAGGGCGATGAGCAACGTCACGTAGAGAGCGCCCATCACGGCAGGAACCATACCGGCGCGACGCCCTTCGAGCCGCCTCCCGTGCGGCCTTTAGCCTCCGTGGCGCAGGTGCCGGGTCGCCATGCCGCAGGCCAGGTATGCCATCAGCACGGTGACGCTGGATACCGTAACGGTATGGCTATGACGTTGCGGCTTCCGCCCGAACTCGATGCCGACCTGCGTGCCGCCGCCGACGAAGAGCGACGCAGCGTGCATCAGACGGTCATCCAGGCCATCGAGGTCTACCTCGCCCTGCGCGAAACCGCCGAGGTCAAGGCCGACCCCGAAGCATTGCGGGCGCTCGCCGAAGCACGCGAGGCTGTCCATGCTGGCGACCTCGTCTACGGCGTCGAGGCCGTACGCACACTGCTGAAGGGACGTCGCGCGTCGTGAGTGACCCGTACGAGCTGGGGACGGCGCCCCCGGCTCGTCGGGCGCTCACTGACCGGCTGCCGGCTGAGGCAGCCGCAGCGGGCGATGAGTTTCTTCCGGTACGGCGGTCGGTGCGGAAGGGCAATGCGGTTGGCTCAAGGACAGGTACGGCCTGTCCTGGCAGGTCGTACCGACCGGGATGGAGGAGGTGTTCGCCGATCCAGACCCGCAGCGAGCCCAGCGCGCAATGCAGGCGATGCTCGGGATGGCCAAGCTCGACGTGGCCGCGCGGGGCCGCGCGGCCGACGGCGTCCCGGCGACCTGACAGCGTCAGACGGGATCCTCGTTACGGTCGCCGGGTGGAACCGTGGAAGCAGTCCGCCCCAGGCGTCCTGCGCCTACCGTCAGGGCGTCTGGTGCGAGGACGAGGACTACGGGACGCACTGCCCGCCGGCCCCCTGCCCCAGTTCGCGCTGTACCTGCAGGGCAAATCACCGCCGGCCGTCGCGTGGGAGTCGCGTTGGTTGCGGTGGCCGGATTGGTGGCTGCCTGCCGACAGGGTCGAGGCCCGAGAGGCGCTGGCCGACCTGTGGCAGCGAGCCGCACGTGAGCGGGTCGAGGTTGCCTGCACTGGTGGGCGGGGCCGAACCGGCACCGCGCTGGCCTGTCTGGTCGTCCTCGACGGCGCGCGTTCGGCCGAAGCGGTCAGCTACGTTCGCCGGCACTATCACCCGCGGGCAGTGGAAACGCCCTGGCAGCGCCGCTACGTCGCTCGCTACCCACGGTGACGAGCGGCTTCCCACCGCCGGGTGAGCAGGTGTTGACCGGCGCTAGGCGGCGATCTCGATGCGGGTCTCCGCGATCGCGCCGCGGTCGGCCGCCACGATCGACTCCCCCCGGCCACCAGGCGCCAGGGCGCGCAGTGTCCACTTGCCGGGAGCCGCGAAGAACCGGAAGCCGCCGGTCGCCGACGCGACGACCTCGGCGGTGAACTCACCGCTGTCGTCGAGGAGCCGGACGTAGGCACCGCCGACCGGGATGCCGTCGCGCGTGACCTCCCCGACGATCACGGCCTCCTTGGTGACGTCGAAGTCGGTTAGCGGTACGCCGCCCACGGGCGCGCCGCACATCAGGCGTCCTTCTCGATGGGCACGCCCACCAGAGAGCCGTACTCGGTCCACGAGCCGTCGTAGTTCTTCACGTTCGGCTGGCCGAGCAGCTCGTGGAGCACGAACCAGGTGTGTGCGCTGCGCTCACCGATGCGGCAATAGGCGATCGTGTCCCGGCCCAGGTCGACGCCCGCACCGGAGTAGAGCTCGCGGAGCTCGTCGTCGGATCGGAAGGTGCCGTCGTCGTTGGCTGCCTTGGACCACGGAATGTTCTTCGCCGTCGGAATGTGCCCGGCGCGTTGCGCCTGCTCCTGTGGCAGATGCGCTGGCGCCAGCAGCCGCCCGCTGTACTCGTCCGGCGAACGGACGTCCACCAGGTTTGTGGCGCCGATCGCCGCGAGCACCTCATCGCGGAACGCCCGGATGTCGTTGTCCGGCTCCTGCGCCGTGTACGACGTCCGCTCCCGCTGCGGGACCTCGTCAGTCAGCGGGCGGGAGTCGAGCTCCCACCGCTTTCGGCCGCCGTCGAGCAGCTTCACCGAGTCGTGGCCGTAGAGCTTGAAATACCAGAAGGCGTACGACGCGAACCAGTTGTTGTTGCCGCCGTAGAGCACGACCGTGTCGTCGTTGCCGATTCCCTTGGCCGACAGCAGGACTTCGAACTGCGCCTTGTCGACGAAGTCGCGGCGTACCTGGTCCTGCAGGTCCAGCTTCCAGTCGATCTTGACTGCGCCCTGGAGGTGACCCTTGTCGTAGGCGGCGGTGTCCTCGTCGACCTCGACGAGGACGACGTTCGGGTCGTTCAGGTGCGACTCGACCCAGTCGGGGTCGACGAGAACGTCGGTACGGCTCATGTGGGGAACTCCCTTGCTGGCGAGAATTGCTGCGGAAGGAACGGACGGGCCGGGGACGAAACCGGCAGGCGGGGCGATCGGCACGGTGGCGAAACGGTGGTCGCGCGAAACCGGATGCGCGGATCAGGGACGGCGGCGAGCCGTCCCGGTCAGGACAGTGGACAGAGGCAGCTGCCGACGCGGCGGAAATCCACCACGCGGCGCTTGGTCAACTCTGTTGTCAGGAACACGGCGCTCACCTTACCGCCTCCACCGCACTGGCATGTCAGGGCACTGGCATGTCAGGGCAACGGGCGGACCGGCCCGGACGATTCCCGCATCGCCCCCGGCAGGCGCACGAGCGTGCTGCCGGCGGCCGTCACCACGGTCAGCGAATCCAGGTCCTGCCGCTGAATGGAGGTCGCACCAGTGACCTCGGCCACGCCGTCGTACGTGGCTTCCCACGCTCCGGCGACCTCCCGACGGCCGTCCCGGGCGAACGCGACGAGCGAGCAGTGCTCACCGGGGCGTACGCCGGAGAGCCGCAGGCGCAGCGCCGTACCCCAGTGCCGCGGCTGAAGCGTCAGCGCCGCGTGGACGCTGCCTGCGGCCGCGACCACCGGGCGTGGGTGCTGCCCGGTCACGGCGATGCCCACGCCCGCGCCGGCAAGGGCCAGCACTGTCGCGACGGCGGCCGCGGCGGCGACCCGCCGTCGCAGCCGGCGACGGCGGCGCATTTCGGCGAGCGTCCGTTCGAGCAGGGCGGGCGCGGCGACCGACGGGCGGTCGACGACCTCGTCGGCGGAGAGCCGGCCGAGCAGCCCGGGCAGCCCCGCGAACGAGGAGAGCTCGTCGCGGCAGGGAGGGCAGGCGGGCAGGTGTACGTCGACGGCCGAGCGTTCCGCCGGCTCCAGCGCGCCAACGACGTACGCGCCGAGACAGAGCCTGACCTGCTCGCACGTCACGGCGTCACCCCTCTCTCCTCGAGCGCGAGACGAAGGGCCCGCAGTGCGTAGTAGGTGCGCGACTTCACGGTGCCGGCCGGGATGCCCAGCGCGGCGGCGGCCTCGGCCACCGAGCGACCTCTGTAGTAGGTCTCGACGATGACGTCCCGGTGCTCGGGGCGCAGTGTCGCGAGCGACTCGGCGACCTGCCACGCCTCGAGCGCCCGGTCCAGGGCGTCCTCGGCCGGAAGTACGGCGAGCACCTCGTCGCCCACTTCGATCGGCCGTGCCCGCCGGGCCCGCTGCTGGTCGACGACGATGTGCCGGGCCACTGTGAACAGCCACGGGCGCACGGCACCGCGTTCCGGCGCGAGGGAGTCGGCGTGCCGCCATGCGCGCAGCAGCGTCTCCTGTACGACGTCCTCCGCGCGGGCCCGGTTGCCGGTCAATCGCTGAGTGAAGGCCAGCAGCGCTGCGCCGTGCTCGGCGTACAGCGCGCACAGCAGCGACTCGCTCGTCGGTGCGGGGTCCGTCACACCCTCAGCCACGGCTTCGGGGCGGTGCCGGTTCACTGCCGTGTCATCGGGCCGAGGACGACGTCGCTTCCGCGAGCCGTGACTTGCAGCCCTTCCGGTCGCACTTGCACCGAGCGCAGCCGCAGGCCGAAGGGCAGCACGATGCGCTGGGAGAACGTCAGGCCGGCGACCGTACCCGGCAAGGTCGCCACCCCGGCGGGCCCTGCCTCGATCTGGATCTCGCGCGGGGCTACTGACACCCGGTCACCCTGAATTCGCGGAGTACCGAGCGCGGAGGCGGCGTAGGTCTGGCTGAGGAACTCGACCGAGCCGCGTAACCTCAGCCGTCCGTGGTCGGCGGCGAGGGTGAGCCGCCGGTCCGGCAGCGCGGCGGACAGGTCGGCGTAGCGCAGCAGCGCCGTCGAGCTTGCCGTCCTCGCCGGCACGGACTCGACCGACCCGGCGAGTGCCTTCGCGAGCGGAAGTCGTACGCCGTGCAGCTGCGCGTCGATCGATGCCACCCGGATGTCCTGCGTCCGTACGTCGTCGGCCATCACCTGGACGTCGTCGTATCGACCCCGGAACGCCTGGGTGAGGAACGGAAAGCCGCCGAGACGCACGTGTGGCTTGGACCGAAGGCCCACCGTCCGCTGGATCTCCGCCGCCACCTTGCCGGCGGCCAGCGCCGCCGCGATTCGGTCGGCGGCCACCAACAGGACGGCGAGCACGACGAGTACAGCGAGCAGCCGGCGCATGGCCGCTAACCCCCCGCGAACGGTGGCAGCACCTCGACCACCGCTGCGTCGGCAAGCGGAATGTCGGCCGCGGGGCGCACGCCGACGGGCTGACCGTCGACGAGGAACGAACAGCGGGCGAGTACGGCGGCGAGCCGCTCGCCGTGAGCGGCGGCCGCGGTGGCGAGCGCTACGGCGAGCGTCGGGGCGTCGTAGGTCTCGTCGGCGACGCCGGCGGCCGCCTTGGCCGCGGCCCAGTAGCGAAGAGTGATCACGGGAGAGCGACCAGCTCGCGAACCCGGCGGCCGATCCGGTCCAGCAGGGCGTCCGACACGGCTCCTTCGGCGTGGCCGAAGCCAGGCTCGATCCACAGCTCGGCGGGCTGGCCGGCGGCTGCGGCGAGCGCCGTCGCATGATCGACCGGGAAGAACCCGTCGCTGTCGCCATGGACGAGCAGCAGCGGCGTGGGCGCGATAGCGCCGACCACCTCCTCGGGCGACTCCGGCACGGGGTCCCACGCCTGCGACGCGATCCGCGTGCGCAGCAGCCGTCGGGCCAGCAACCGCCCGATCCGTCGCTCGATGACGAAGTGCACGCGGCGCATCGGCGTCGTGCCGCGGTAGAACCAGCGGGCCGGCGCGCTGATGCTTGCGACGGCGTCGACACCGCGGCGCAGGGCCGCGTGCCGCAGGACGACCGCGCCGCCCATCGACCAGCCGCAGGTGGCGACGAGTCCGTAGCCGAGACCTCGCGCGGCGGCGACGGCCGCGTCGACGTCCAGTACTTCGCGGTCGCCGACGGTGCACCGGCCAGTGGAGCGCCCGTGGCCACGAAAGTCGAAGGCGACGACGCCGGCGTGCGCGGCCAGTGCCCGAGCCACCCGCACGTTGCGCGGCCGCCGCCAGGACGCGGTGAAGCCGTGGGCAACGACGATGGCGAGGTCACGCTCCGCGCCCGGCAGGTGTACGCCGTCGAGCCGCTCGCCGTCGCTCGTCGTGAGCGCCAGCGGGCTCGCGGACTCGGGCAGCAGAAGCGCCATAGTGACTATTCTCCCCTCATCGGGTCCACGCTGCTGCTGCTGACCGACGCGCCGTCGTCGGCCGACGTCCTGCCGGCGCTGGCGCTGCTCGGCCACGACGTGCGGCTCGCTCCGGCCGAACCCGCCGCGCTCCTCGACGCCCCGCCGGTCGACGCCGTCATCGTCGACGCCCGCGGGGATCTCTCCGCCGCCCGGGGGCTGTGCCGCGTCCTGCGGGCCGCCGGTCTCTCCGTCCCCCTGCTCGCGGTACTGACCGAGGGCGGGCTCGTCGCCCTCTCGGCGCAGTGGGCGGTCGACGACGTCCTGCTCGACCGGGCCGGCCCGGCCGAGGTCGAGGCCCGGCTTCGGCTGGCTCAGTCCCGCGCGGCCGCGCCCGCCGCGGTCGACTCCATGGCCGACGCTGGTGCGATCCGCCGAGGCGAGCTGGCGATCGACGAGACGACGTACGCCGTCCGGCTGCGCGGGCGCTCGCTCGACCTCACGTTCAAGGAGTTCGAGCTGCTCAAGTTCCTCGCGCAGCACCCGGGTCGGGTCTTCACCCGGGCTCAGCTCCTGCAGGAGGTCTGGGGTTACGACTACTACGGCGGTGCGCGGACGGTCGACGTCCACGTGCGGCGGCTTCGGGCGAAGCTCGGTCCGGAGCATGAGACGACCATCGGCACCGTGCGCAACGTCGGTTACAAGTTCGTTACGCCGCCTGCGAAGGCGCTTTCGGCGGAGCAGCCGGCGAGACGGTGACGTGGCCGGCCCACTAGCGTGAGGCGGTGGCCGACCCGGCGATCGAGCGTCGCGCGCGCCTGTCCGCCGACGAGGTGCGAGAGGTCTTTCGGCTCGTCGACGAGGTGACCGAGGCGGACGGCGTACGCCCCCTCTCCGAGCACGTCATGCTGCACCTGCGCTACGGCGGCGACGAACCCGTGCGCAACGTCCTCGGCACCTGCGACGGCCACCTCGTGGCCTACGCCCACCTCGACGTCACCGACCCGGTCGAGGGGCCGAGCGCCGAGCTTGCCGTAGCGCCGGCGTACCGACGGCTCGGCCTGGCCCGCCAGGTCGTCGCGGCGTTGCTCGAGGACGCCCCGGACGGGCGACTGCGGTTGTGGGCGCACGGCCGCAACCCGAGGGCGGCAGCGCTGGCACGATCGATGGGTTTCCAGCGGGAGCGGGTGCTCTGGCAGATGCGGCGTTCGCTCTACGCACCGCTTCCCGCACCCGTCCTGCCGGCCGACGTGACGCTGCGCACCTTTGTCGTCGGCCAGGACGAGAGCGCTTGGATCGACGTCAACAACCGCGCGTTCGCAGCGCATCCCGACCCGGGGCACTGGGATATCGAGGATCTGCGCCGTCGGGAGCACGAGCCCTGGTTCGACCCGGCCGGCTTCTTCCTCGCCGAGCGCGACGGCGAGCTGGTCGGCTTCCACTGGACGAAGGTCCACGGTGAGCACGTCCAGCCGGGCCGGCACGGACACGAACCGATCGGCGAGGTCTACGTCGTGGGAGTGGACCCGTCGGCGCAGGGAGAGCATCTCGGCCCGGCGCTGACACTCGTCGGCCTGCGGCACCTTCGGTCGAAAGGCCTTGCGCAGGCGATGCTTTACGTCGACGAGTCCAACACTCGTGCCATCTCGGTCTACGAGGCACTGGGATTCACCCGTTGGGACGTCGACGTCTGTTACCGGCGCGGCTGACGGCTACCGTCTCGTCCATGCGGCTGGGCGTTCTGGACGTGGGCTCGAACACGGTCCACCTGCTCGTCGTCGACGCGCACGCCGGGGCGTGCCCGCTTCCGGCGGCGAAGGTGAAGTCCGAGCTGCGCCTCGCCCAGCTCGTGGGCCGCGACGGCGCGCTGTCCAAGGCGGGTGCCGAGCGGCTCGTCACGGCGGTGCACAAGGCGGCGGTGGCGGCCGACGACCTCGGCGTCGAGGACCTCGTCGCGTTCGCGACCTCGGCGGTGCGGGAGGCGACGAACGTCGACGCCGTGCTCGACCGGGTGCGCACCGAGACAGGGGTCGACCTGCAGGTCCTATCCGGTCACGATGAAGCCCGCATGACGTTTCTCGCGGTCCGTCGCTGGTTCGGCTGGAGTGCCGGCCGGCTCCTCGTCCTCGACATCGGTGGCGGTTCCCTGGAGATCGCTAGTGGTCCGGACGAGGAGCCCGCGGTCGCCATCTCGCTGCCGCTCGGCGCCGGCCGCCTGACCCGCGATTGGCTGCCCGGTGACCCACCCAGGCCCTCCGCCGTACGCGAGCTGCGCCGCCACGTCCGCAAGGAGCTGGCCGGTCCGGGCCGCGAGGTGGCCAGGGAAGGCGCGCCGGACCGCGTGGTGGGCACCAGCAAAACCTTCCGTTCCCTCGCCCGCATCGCGGGAGCTGCGCCGTACGCCGCCGGACCGTACGCCCGCCGTACGCTCCGCGACAGCGACCTTCGGGCGATGCCCGACAAGCTCAGCACGATGCGGTCCGCCCGCCGGTCTGCGCTGCCCGGCGTGTCCGCCGAAAGGGCTGGGCAGCTGCCGGCCGGTGCCGTCGTGGCCGCCGCCGCGATGGAGGCCTTCGACGTCGACGAGCTGGAGCTGTGCCCGTGGGCGCTTCGCGAAGGCGTCATCCTGCGGCGGATGGACTGGCTCGGCGGGACGTGAGCCGCTCCGCTCAGGGCTCGAACTTGTAGCCGAGGCCGCGGATCGTCACCAGGTGACGCGGAGACGAAGGGTCGGCCTCGACCTTCGCCCGCAACCGCTTGACGTGCACGTCCAGGGTCTTGGTGTCACCGACGTAGTCGCTGCCCCAGACCCGGTCGATGAGCTGTCCCCTGGTCAGGACCCGACCGGCGTTGCGGAGCAGCAGCTCGAGGAGCTCGAACTCCTTGAGCGGGAGGCTCACCGCCTCGCCGGCCACCGTGACGACGTGCCGCTCGACGTCGACCCGCACCGGGCCTGCCTCCAGGGCGGCCGCGCCGGAGGGCGCCTCGGCGGTGTCCGTACGACGGCGCAGCACTGCTCGGATCCGCGCGACCAGCTCCCGGCTGGAGAAGGGCTTGGTGACGTAGTCGTCGGCACCGAGCTCGAGACCGACCACCTTGTCCACCTCACCGTCGCGCGCGGTGAGCATGATGACCGGTACGTCGCTTCGCCCGCGCAGGTTGCGGCAGACCTCGGTGCCGGGCAGGCCGGGCAGCATGAGGTCCAGGACCACGAGATCCGCGCCGTTGCGGTCGAACTCGGCCAGACCGGCCGGCCCGGTGGCCGCTACCGCAACCTCGAAGCCCTCCCGCCTGAGCATGTACTGCAAGGTGCCCGAGAAGGACTCCTCGTCCTCGATGACCAGCAGACGTGTCATGCGGTCTCCGAGGCCTCCAGCTGCCGCGGGGCAACCGGCTCCGGCAGGGCAACCGGCTCCTGCAGGCCACCGGCGGACTCCGACGGCGTCGGCAGGTGCAGGGTGAACGTGGAGCCCACTCCGACCTGGCTCCACACGCTGATCCGGCCGCCGGAGTTCTCGATGATGTGCTTGACGATCGAGAGCCCCAAGCCGTTGCCCCCGGTACGGCGCGACCTCGCCGGATCGGTGCGGTAGAACCGCTCGAAGACCCGCTCGAGATCGGGCTGGGCTATGCCGATGCCCTGGTCGGCGACGAAGAGCTCGACCTCCTCGCCTCCGTCATGACTGGCGAGTCGGGCACCGATCGCCACTCGGCTGCCCCTCGTGGAGTAGTTGAGGGCGTTGTCGAGCAGGTTGGACAGCGCCGTGCACAGCGACCGCTCGTCGCCCCACAGCTGGAGATCGGCACAGTCGGCGACGGCGATCTCGATGCCGGCGGCGTCGGCCGAGACGCGGACACGGTCAACCGCATCGCCGAGCAGCTCCTGCACGCCCACCAGACCGGGGGCCGGCAACGGGTCGCCGCCCTGGATGCGGGAGAGGTCGATGAGGTCATGGACGAGTCGCGACAACCGGTCGGCCTCGTGGACCATGCGGTTGGCGAAGCGCAGCGTCGCCTCCGGGTCGTCGACGGCCTCCCGCACCGCCTCGGCGAGCAGCAGCAGGCCACCCACGGGGGTCTTCAGCTCGTGCGACACGCTGGCCACGAAGTCGCGGCGCACCGCCTCCACCCGCCGGGCCTCGGTGAGGTCGCGAAGCAGCACGACCACCCGCTGGGTGCCGACGACCGGCGCGACCGTCACAGCCACCGAGCGCCAGCCGGCGCCCCACGGCAGCTCCACCTCCTCCTCGATGCGGTTCCCCTCACGGCGCGCCTCGCGGACGAGTCGAGACAGCAGGGGGGAGGTCAACGACGTACGGCGCACCACTCGCAGCGCGAGAGCGGCGTCATTGGCCAGGATGACGTCGTAGCCGTCGAGCAGGACGACCCCGGAGTCGAGTACGGCGGCCACGGTGTCGAGGACGGCGACGATGTCGGAGTGCGCCTCGGGCGCCACATCGCCGGAGAAGCCATCGATGCGTGCTCTCCGGCTGAGCAGACGCGGCATGCGTTCAGGATACGGTCGCGGCAGCGCCGGCGCGGGTCTTCGCGGGTTCGCTTCGTCCCGTCGCCAAGTGTTCACCTGGGCGTTCCCGCCCCGTCATGTGAGCGCTAGTCGGCCCCCTGTCCCGCAGTTATGGTCGGAACGGAAGCGGAAGGAGAACCCCGTGCGTGACAGCTACCACGTCGAGCTCAGCGAGATCACCGCTCTGCTCGTCGACATGACGCAGCTGGTCTCCGGTGCCATGCGGCGGGCGAGCTCCGCCCTCCTCGACGCCGACCTCGCACTGGCCGAGACGGTGATCGATGGTGACGAGACGGTCGACGCCGTCTACCACGACATCGAGAAGCGCTGCTTCGAGCTGCTCGCTCGTCAGCAGCCGGTGGCCAGCGACCTGCGGGTGATCGTCACGAGCCTTCGTATGGTGGCGGATCTGGAGCGATCCGGCGATCTGGCCCTGCACATCGCGAAGCAGGCCCGCCGCCGCTATCCCGACTCGGCCGTTCCGGCCGAGCTACGCGACACCATCCTGGAGATGGCGCAGGTCGCCGAACGAATCACGACCAAAGCGGGCACCGTCATCGCGACGCGCGATGTAGAGCAGGCCAAGGAGCTCGAGCGCGACGATGACGTGATGGACGAGCTGCACCGCCGTCTGTTCACCGTCATGCTCGACGAGGACTGGCCGTACGGCGTCGAGACCACGATCGACATCGCACTCGCCGGCCGGTACTTCGAGCGCTTCGCCGACCACGCCGTCTCCGTGGCACGACGCGTCGTCTACCTGGTCACCGGCGAGCGCCAGTGAGCCGCGACTCCGCCGAGCGTGTCCTCCTGCCGGCGGAGCGTTTCCTCGACCGCGAGCTGTCGTGGCTGAGCTTCAACGAGCGCGTGCTCGAGCTGGCCGCAGAGGACGGCATGCCTCTGCTCGAACGGGTCCGGTTCCTCGCCATCTTCGCGCGCGGGCTGGACGAGTTCTTCATGGTGCGAGTCGCCGGGCTGGCCAGGCGGATCGCCACCGGGCTCGCGGTCACGAGCGCCAGCGGCCTACGACCGCGCGAGCAGCTCGAGCGCATTTCCGCCCGGGTGCACGAGCTGTGCGTCCGGCACGCGGCGGTGTTCCAGGATGAGGTCGTCCCCCGCCTGGCCGCTGAGGGCATCGAGATCCTTCGCTGGGGCGCCCTCGAGGACGACGAGCGTGCCGAGCTGCACCGGCTCTACCGGGAGCGAATCCATCCAGTGCTGACGCCGCTCGCGGTCGACCCGGCGCACCCCTTCCCGTACATCTCGGGGCTCTCGCTCAACCTCGCCGTGGTCGTCCGGCACCCCGAGACCGGCACCGAGCACTTCGCGCGGGTCAAGGTGCCACCGCTGCTCGCCCGCTTCGTCCAGGTCCGCCCGCAACGTTTCGTCCCGCTCGAGGATGTGATCTGCCCGCACCTCGACCAGCTGTTCTCCGGCATGGAGATCGTGCGGGCGCACACCTTCCGAGTGACCCGCAACGCGGACGTGGAGGTGGAGGAGGACGACGCCGAGAACCTCCTCCAGGCACTCGAGCGCGAGCTGCTGCGTCGCCGCTTCGGGCCTCCGGTACGCCTCGAGGTCGAGCAGTCCATGGAGCCGCGGGTCCTGGCGTTGCTGGTCCGCGAGCTCGACGTGGGGGAGGCGGAGGTCTACCGGATCCCGGGCCTGCTGGCCCTCTCGGGCCTTGGTGCCATCGCGGACCTCGACCGCAGCGACCTCAGGTTCTCCTCTTTCGTTCCGGCGACGCACCCGCGCCTCGCCGAGGCAGAGGCCGCCGGGACGCCGGCCGACTTCTTCGCGGCGCTGCGACAGGGTGACGTCCTCATCCACCATCCCTACGACTCGTTCGCCACCAGCGTGCAGGCCTTTGTCGAGCAGGCGGCGCTGGATCCCGATGTGCTCGCCATCAAGCAGACGCTGTATCGCACCAGCGGTGACTCACCGATCGTCGACGCTTTGATCGGCGCGGCACAGGCGGGGAAGCAAGTCGTCGTCCTAGTGGAGATCAAGGCGCGGTTCGACGAACAAGCCAACATTCGCTGGGCCAGAGCCCTCGAGCAGGCTGGTTGCCACGTCGTCTACGGCCTCGTCGGCCTCAAGACCCACTGCAAGCTCTGCCTCGTCGTCCGCCAGGAAGGTGACGGCATCCGCCGTTACGCGCACATCGGCACCGGCAACTACAACCCCAAGACGGCTCGCACCTACGAAGACCTTGGCCTGCTGACCGCCGACCCGGCCATCGGCGCCGACATCACGGACCTGTTCAACCGGCTCTCCGGTTACTCCCGACACAGGGACTACCGCACGCTGCTCGTGGCGCCCGCCACTCTGCGCGGCGGACTCGTCGAGCGCATCGACGAAGCGGCCGCCGCGCACGTCGCCGGGCGAACGGCCAGCATCCAGATCAAGGTCAACAGCCTCGTCGACGAGGTCGTCATCGACGCGCTGTACGACGCGGCCCGCCAGGGTGTGGAAATCGACCTGGTGGTGCGTGGCATGTGCGCCCTTCGCCCGGGCGTAGCGGGGCTCTCCGAGACGATCCGCGTGCGCAGCCTGCTCGGTCGCTTCCTGGAGCACTCGCGCATCTTCCGGTTCCGGGCCGGCGACGACGACGAGGTATGGATCGGCAGCGCCGACGTCATGCATCGCAACCTCGACCGCCGGGTGGAGGCCCTGGTGCGGGTCACCGACCCGGGCGCCCGGCGCGACCTGCGCCAGATTCTCTCCCTCGCCATGTCCGACGACGTATCGTCCTGGCACCTCGAACCCGACGGCGAGTGGACGCGCGTGCCCGGAGCGGACTACCAGGAGGTCACCCTGCGCCGGAACAAGCAGCGGGAGGTTGCCAATGTCTGACCGGACACCGAAGCGAAGGCCTGCCGACGACGCCTCGGTGGTCACGGTCCGGGAGATCGAGACGAAGTTCGCCGTACCGGAGGATTTCGTCGTACCCGACGACCTTTCCTCGGGTCTCGTCGGGGGTCTGACCCAGGCACGCACGACCGAGATGCGCACGCTCTACTTCGACACGCCGGACCTCCGGTTGGCTCGCGAGGGCATCACCTTGCGTCGGCGCAGCGGCGGTGGAGACGACGGCTGGCACCTCAAGCTGCCCCGCCGGGTGGGCGACCGGGACGAAATCCGGGTCAGCAGCGGCGCACGGGTGCCGCCGGCCGAGCTGCGCAACCTCGTGCAGGTCTACACCCGGGCGGAAGCGCTGCGCAGAGTCGCCACCCTGGAGACCACCCGGATCACTCGGGCGCTGCTCGGCCCAGCAGGTGACGTGGTTGGTGAGATCGTCGACGACGAGGTTCGGGTGGTCGACAGTTCGGGCAACGCCACCTCGTCGTTCCGCGAGATCGAGGTGGAGGCCGCTGCCGACGTCGACGATCCCGGGGCGCTGATCGCCGACGTGTCGGCGAAGCTGACGGCCAACGGCGCCGCCGAGACCGACCAGACGCCGAAGGCCGTGCGCGCACTCGGGCCGGCAGCCCGCGGGGATCCGGAGCCGCCGCTTGCCGCGAAGCCGCGGCGAGGTGTCACCGCCGGTGCGGCCATCGTCTCCCACTTGCGTACCAACACCCGCGCTTTCATGGCCAGCGACGTCGGCGTACGCCGCGACGCACCGGACTCCGTGCACCAGATGCGGGTCGCCGCCCGGCGGCTCAGGAGCACGCTGCGCACGTTCCGCCCGCTGCTCGACGAGGAGTGGGCGGCCACCTTGTCGGTCGAGCTGGCGTGGATCGCCGACGTGCTGGGCGAAGTGCGCGACCGGGAGGTCCTCCTCGCCAGACTGCGCAGACACCTGGACGAACTGGCGCAAACCGGCGTCGACACCGTTGCGGCCGCGGAGTTCCTCGCCACAGCCGTCGCCGTGGAGATGACCGCCGCTTCGAGGGCGGTGTCGGCCGCGTTGCGCAGTCGCCGCTACCGCAGGCTGGTAGAGCAGCTCGTCACTTCGGCGACCGCGGCGCCGGTGACGGCGGCCGCCGACGACACCGCCAAGAGCGTCGTACCGGCACTCGTCTCGGCAGCGTGGCGTGCGCTCGCCAAGCGCGCCGGGCGGCTCGGTGACGACTCCCCCGACGAGGACTTCCATCGGGCCCGCATCTTCGCCAAGCGCACTCGTTACGCCGCGGAGCTCGCGGCGCCGGTGCTCGGCAAGCCGGCCCGACGCTTCGCCAAGCAGGTCACGGACGTGCAGGAGGTGCTCGGCGAGCACCACGACGCCGTCGTCGCCGAGGCGGTGATCCGCCGGGTCGTCACCGGCGATGCCCCCGCCCCGGTCGCCTTCGTCCTCGGGCTTCTCGCTGCCCGGGAGCGGGCGGCGGCTGACGTCGCGCGGCACGCCTTTTCCGCGGTGTGGGCAGGGCTCGACCAACCGGCTACCCGGAAGTGGCTTGGTGCCTGACCCGGCGGAGGTCATTCCGGCCGCGGGTGGCGTTCTCTGGCGGCCCGACGGCCACCGTCCGCTGTTGGCTCTTGTGCACCGGCCGCGGTACAACGACTGGTCGCTGCCGAAAGGGAAACTGCTTCCCGGCGAGCATCCCGTGCTGGGTGGCGTCCGTGAGGTCGAGGAGGAGACCGGACGGCGGGTCGTCGTCGGTCCACACCTGGATCGGCAGCATTACGTCCGGCTCCTGCGGTCCGGGCCGACGCCCAAGTTCGTCGACTTCTGGGCCATGCGCGAGGACGGGGGTGCCTTTGCGCCGACGGACGAGGTCGATGCGGTCGATTGGCACCCGCTCGAGGAAGCGGTTGCGCGGGTCACGCTCGAACGGGACCGGGAGACCCTCTCGCACTTCGCGGCGGCCCCGTACGACACCACACCGATCCTTCTCGTCCGGCACGCCCACGCCGGCAAGCGGGCTGAGTACGAGGGCGACGACCGGCAGCGGCCGCTGACAGCGCTGGGACAGGCGCAGGCGAACCACCTGCGCGACGTGCTCGAGTGCTATCGGGTACGTCACGTCCTCTCCGCGGACGTCGTCCGGTGCGTCGACACGGTGCGGCCGTACGCGGCACGCCATGGGATCGAGGTCGAGCCTGCTCCCGCGTTTGCCGAGGACGCCTACCGCATCGAACCGCAGGACGCCAGGCGGCAGCTGGTCGACCTCATCGCAGCCCGCACGCCGACCGCGGTCTGCAGCCAGGGCGGGACGATTCCCGGCCTGCTGACGAGCGTGTGCTCGACGTACCGGCTGCCGACGCCTGCCGACCCGCGCGTCGCCAAGGGTGGTACCTGGGTGCTCCACGTCGACGACACGGGGACGCTGGTGGCTGCCGATCGGCTGCCACCGCCCGACGCAGAGCCGGCCGTCCAGCCATGAATGGCGGTTTCTCCACGGGGTGAGACGGATCGCCTACTGCGGTTCACCCGTCGTTCACCTCGCGCGCGCCGACCCGTCACCTTGCGCACCTACCGTCCTTTTCATGAGACTGATACAGAAGGGTGCGCTCGCCGGCCTCGCCGCGGCGAGCCTCGTCACGGTCGCCGGCTGCGGTAGCGACAACGGGACGACACAGGCGGCGAGCAACAGCGACAGTTGCGTCAAGGGGCAGATCGCCGGGTCCGGTTCGACGTTCCAGCAGAACATCGAGCAGCAGTGGATCAAGGACTTTGCGGCGAAGTGTTCCGGTGCGCAGATCAACTACCAGGGCACTGGGTCCGGCGCGGGGATCGAGCAGTTCGCGGCGGGCACCATCGACTTCGCCGGCTCCGACGCGACCATGAAGCCGGACGAGCAGGCGAAGGCCGATGCGCGTTGCGGCAGCCCGGCCCTGCACATCCCGGTCACGGTCGGTGGCGTGGCGATCATGTACAACCTCAAGGGTGTCGACAGCCTCAACCTGTCGGCGAAGACGCTGGCCGGTATCTTCCAGGGCAGCATCAAGACCTGGAACGACCCGCAGATCGCCGCCGACAACCCGGGCGCGACGCTGCCGTCGACCCCGATCGCCGCCTACCACCGGTCCGACGGCTCCGGCACCACCAAGGTCTTCTCAGGGTTCCTCGAGACGGCCGCGGGCTCCGCGTGGACGCTCGGGTCGGACAAGCAGCTGAACTGGCCTGGTGGCCAGGGCGCCAAGGGCTCGGACGGGGTCACCGCGGGCGTCAAGCAGACCGACGGCGCGATCACTTACGTCGAGCTGTCGTTCGCGAAGGCCAACAACCTGCCCACGGCCAAGGTGAAGGGCGCCGGGGCGGAGTTCGTCGAGCTGACCGGTCAGAGCGTCAGCGACTTCCTGCAGTCGTCGTTCAGCATCGCGGGTCAGGGCAAGGACCTGGCGGGCAAGCTGGAGTTCACCGGCACCAAGGGCTACCCGATCTCCACCGTCTCCTACGTCATCGTCTGTGCGAAGAGCAAGGACGCCGCCAAGGCCAACCTGGTCAAGGCCTTCCTCGGCTACGCCGTCGCAGAGGGCCAGTCGAGCGCGGACTCGCTCGGCTTCGCGCCACTGCCCGCCGCGATCGCCGACAAGGCCAAGTCGACGGTGAACAGCCTGTCTTGACACGAACTGCCAGCAGCGATCAGAGAGTCGCCCGTCAGCCACCGAAGCTGACGGGCGGCTCTTCTTCGGCCGACGCCCTCTTCCGTGGAACGACCCTGGCCGCTTCCGTCTTCATCCTCGTCGTCCTCGCTGCCGTCGCCGCCTTTCTGCTGTTCCGAGCGATTCCGGCGATTGCGGCCGACAAGGGAAACTTCCTCACCACGAAGATCTGGGATCCCGACCGCAGCATGGTCTTCGGGATCGCTGCCCTCGCTTTCGGCACGGTCCTGTCCAGCATCCTTGCCCTGGTCATCGCGGTACCGGTGGCCATCGGGGTGGCGCTGTTCATCGTGGAGTACGCGCCGCCCCGGCTCGCCCGGCTGCTCGGCTACGCCGTCGACATGCTGGCCGCCGTACCGTCCGTCGTCTACGGCCTGTGGGCGGTGTACTTCCTGCTCAAGCGGATGATCCCGCTGCAGCGCTTCCTCGCCGATCACTTCGGCTGGATTCCGATCTTCGCGGATCCGGGCAACAAGGCGGGCCAGTACAGTCAGTCGATCTTCGCTGCGTCGATCATCCTGGCCGTCATGATCCTACCGATCATCTCCGCGATCACCCGCGAGGTGATCGCCCAGGTGGATCCCGCGCAGCGGGAGGCCGCACTGGCCCTCGGCGCGACCAGGTGGGAGGTCATCCGGACAGCGGTGCTGCCGCCGAGCCGGCCTGGCATCACCGGCGGAGTCATGCTCGGCCTCGGCCGGGCCCTCGGGGAGACAATCGCGGTCGCCCTGGTCATCGGCTCGACGTTCTCCGTCAGCTGGCACATCTTGGAGCCCGGTGGCAATACGATCGCCGCCAATATCGCCACCCGCTTCGGCGAAGCCGGCAGCCTCGGTCGGAGTGCTCTCATCGCCAGCGGCCTCGTGCTTTTCGCCATCACGTTGAGCGTCAACCTTGCCGCCCGCGCGATCATCTACCGGGCGGGCGCCGTCGAGCGGAGCGCGGCGGTATGAGCATCAGCCTTATCGCCGCGCCGGCGGTCAGCCTGCGGTCCCGACGTTTGTCGTCGTCGGTGGTGCTCGGCTACGCCGCGGCAGCCGTCGTCGTCACCGCGGCGCTCTTCGCGGTCACGCCGCTCGGTGGTCGCGTCGACTTCGCGATGGTGGCCGCACTCGCCGTCATCGCGACGATCGTCGTGGTCAGCTGGCGGGTCGAGGGTCGTCGTCGGGCGACCAACCGGCTGGTGACCCTGGGGGCCGCCCTTTCCTTCTTGTTGGCGATGCTTCCGCTGGTCGCGGTGCTCGGCTACACGCTCAGCCGCGGGATCAAACGCCTCTCACCGAACTTCCTCACCCACTCGATGGCCGGCGTCGGACCGCTCGACTCCGGCGGCGGGGTCTACCACTCGATCCTCGGGACGGTGGAGCAGGTCGGCATCGCCAGCCTGGTCTCCGTGCCGCTCGGTCTGCTCGTGGCCATCTACATCACCGAGTACGGACGCGGGCGCCTCGCCTTCTCGATCCGGTTCTTCATCGACGTCATGACCGGCATCCCGTCCATCGTCGCCGGACTGTTCATCTTCGCCTTCTGGGTGCTGGTGCTGCACCGCGGCTTCTCTGGGTTCGCGGCGGCGTTGTCACTTGCGATCCTGATGCTGCCGGTCGTCGTTCGGTCCACCGAGGAGATGATCCGGCTGGTGCCCAACGGGCTCCGCGAGGCGAGCTACGCGCTCGGGATCCCCCGCTGGCGGACCATCGTGTCTGTCGTGTTGCCCACCGCCCTGACCGGTATCACGACGGGCATCATGCTCGCCGTCGCCCGAGTCACCGGCGAGACCGCGCCGCTGCTGCTCACTGCCTCCGGCAACGACTTCATCCACGTCAACCCCTTCAGCGGCCAGCAGAGCGCGCTGCCGTTGTTCGTTTTCCAGCAGACCCAGTCCGCTTTCGATGTCGCGATCGATCGCGCCTGGGCCGGCGCGCTCACGCTGATCCTCATCGTCATCGCCCTCTATGTCGCCGCACGTCTGCTGACTCGGCGCAACACTCTGGTCCGGAGGTAGGTCGAACCATGGCCAAGCGCATCGAAACCATCGGACTGTCGTGCTTCTACGGCAGCACCAGGGCGGTCGACGACGTCTCGCTCGTGATCGAACCGAAGACCGTCACGGCGCTCATCGGGCCGTCGGGATGCGGCAAGTCGACAGTGCTCCGAACCCTCAACCGCCTGCATGAAGTCGTTCCCGGCGCCCGCATCGAAGGACGCGTGCTCCTCGACGACCTCGACATCTACGCCGAGACGGTCGACCCGGTGGCCGTGCGCCGTACGATCGGCATGGTCTTCCAACGCCCCAACCCATTCCCCACGATGTCGATCTATGACAACGTGGCCGCTGGTCTCAAACTCAACGGCATGCGTCGCAAGGGCGAGCTCGACGCCGCCGTCGAACGTTCGCTGCGCGCAGCGAACCTCTGGACCGAGGTCAAGGACCGACTTTCCAAGCCGGGGGCTGGGCTTTCCGGCGGTCAGCAGCAGCGACTCTGCATTGCTCGGGCCATCGCCGTCGAGCCGGAGGTTCTGCTCATGGACGAGCCCTGTAGCGCGCTGGACCCGATCTCGACGCTCGCCATCGAGGATCTGATGGCGGAGATCAAGGACAGCTACACGATCGTCATCGTCACGCACAATATGCAACAGGCCGCCCGGGTGAGCGACACGACGGCCTTTTTCACCCTGCGCGGTCCCGGTGAGCCCGGACACCTCGTCGAGGTCGACACTACGACGAAGATCTTCACCAATCCGACGCAGAAGCGGACCGAGGACTACATCACCGGCCGCTTCGGCTGAATCCCTGGCGGTTCTAACCGGTTACAGCAAGATGACGTGGGCCACGAAGTAGACCACGGCAGCGACGATCCCGGCCGCCGGGATGGTCAGCACCCACGCGGTGGCGATGTTGCCGGCGACTCCCCAGCGCACGGCGGAGAGCCGTTTCGTCGCGCCCACGCCCATGACCGACGACGTGATCACGTGGGTAGTCGACACCGGCAGCCCGTAGTGCGCCGTGGCGAACAGCAGCGACGACGCGACGGTCTGCGCACCGAAACCCGCGGCCGGCGTGAGCTGGATCACCCGTCGACCGAGGGTGCGCATGATCCGCCAGCCACCGGAGTAGGTGCCCAGGCTGATCGCCCCCGCTGCGGAGAGGATCACCCACAGCGGCACGGAGAAGTGCTCCCCGGACAGGTGTCCGGTGGTGATGAGCGCGAGCGTGATGACGCCCATGGTCTTCTGCGCGTCCTGGGTCCCGTGCCCGAAGGCCATCGCGCCGGCCGAGAAGATCTGCGCGAACCGGAAGCCCCGGTTGAGCCGATGCGGATTCCCGCGATGGAAGACCCAGAGCAGCGCCACCATGAACAGGTAACCGAGGGCCAGACCGACGAGCGGCGAGAGCACCATCGGGATGACGACCTTCTCGAAGATGCCCCGCCACTGCACCGTGCCGGCGGAGGCGAGCGCGGCGCCGACCAGGCCGCCGATGAGCGCCTGTGACGACGACGAGGGCAGCCCGTAGTACCAGGTGATGAGGTTCCACGTAATCGCGCCGATGAGCCCCGAGAAGACGACGACGAGCCCGTGCGAGCCACTGGGCGTGGTGATGATTCCACTGCCGACGGTAGCCGCGACCTTGGTGGAGATCAGCGCGCCGAAGACGTTCATGACAGCCGCGAGGGCTAGTGCGACCCGCGGGGTGAGGGCACGGGTGGAAATCGACGTCGCGATCGCATTGGCCGCGTCGTGGAAGCCGTTCGTGTAGTCGAAGAACAGGGCCACCGCGATGAGGACCACAAGACCAACGGTCTCCACCCTCAGGACTCCTTGACGACGATCGTCTGCACGCTGTCGGCGACATGTTCGAACGCGTCGGCGGCCGCCTCGAGCTCCTCGACGACCTCCTTCAGCTTGAGGACGTCGAGGGCCTCGTACGCGCCGGAGAAGAGCCGCGCGACGAGCCGGCGGTGGATCTGGTCTGCCTCGTTCTCGAGCTCGTTGACCTCGATCCAGTACTCGGCGAGGTCCTTCAGCGAACGCAGCCTCGGCATCGCGTCGGCTGTGCTGCGAGCGGCTCGGCAGAGCACGTCGACGATCTTGTGGATCTCGGCCGGCAGGTCCGCCAGCTGGTAGAGCACCACGAGGTCCGCGGCCGCCTCGATGAAGTCCAGGACATCATCGAGGCGGCTGGCCAGCCGGTAGATGTCCTCCCGATCGAATGGGGTGACGAACGTCGAGTTGAGCTGCCGCAGGATCCGGTGGGTGATGTCGTCGCCGGCATGCTCGGCGTCACGGATCTTGCCGGCCAGGGTGGCGCGGTCGGCGTGGTCGGCGACGAGCTCGGCGAGCAGACCGGCCGCGACGACGACGTTGTCGGCTTGCGCGCTGAACATGTCGTAGAAGCTGGTCTCGCGCGGCGTGATACGCAGGCGCACGTCTACCTCGGCTGTATCGGGAACATTGATCGCATGGTAGGGAATGCCGCGCGGTTGGCGGCGGCGCGGGGGGATCCGGCGAGTCGCGACTCGTAGCTCGGGGTGCCTAATCACCCTTTTGGGCATCCCGACCGGCGGCGGCAATCGCCTGGACCGGCAGGGCGATCCCCTCGACCCGCAAGCCCGGTCACGATCTCCTTCGCCTCCGTGGTTGCTGCCCGAAGTGCCGTTTGGAGATCAACAAGCCACCTCGTACGGACTCCGCGCGGCTTAGTCTCGGTGGGTGCCACGTAGCGTCTCCCGCAGCCGCCTGGTGCACGCGCCGCCGGACGTCGTGTTCGACATCCTGGCCGACCCACGCATGCATCCGCGCATCGATGGATCGGGCACTGTCCGTGCGTCGACGTCCGGCCCGGCGCGCCTTTCCCTCGGCTCCCGCTTCGGCATGCGGATGCGTATCCGGTTGCCCTACCTCATCAGCAACAAGGTCATGGAGTACGACGAGGACCGCCGGATCGCATGGCGGCACTGGGCCCGGCACCGCTGGCGTTACGAGCTGGAGCCGGTCGACGGCGGCACCCTCGTGACCGAGACCTTCGACTACTCGAGCTCTCCCTGGCCGGTGGCTCTCCAGCGGCTTAGGTTCCCGCAGCGCAACGCCAGGGGGATCGAGGCGACACTGGACCGACTCGCCGCGCTCGCGCCAGCGGTCGCCGCCGAGCGCGGCTAGGACTCGGCGGTGATGGGCTCAGGTGGCTTCGGCAGCGCCTGGTCAGGCAAGAGATCGCGCAGCAGCCCGCGGATCCGCCCGTCGATGTCGTCGACGATGCGCCGAACTGCTCAAGCGGCTGGCCGTGCGGGTCGCCAACTTCCCAGTCGAGGTAGCGCTTGCCGGGAAACACCGGACACGCTTCGCCGCAGCCCATGGTGACAACGACGTCGGCGGCCTGGACCATCTCGTCGGTGAACGGCTTGGGAAAGAGGCCTTCGGTGGCCAGGCCTCGCTCGGCGAGCACCGTGCGAATCTCGGGATGAATCTCATCGGCGGGCGTGGAGCCGGCCGAGCGGATCACGACGCGGCCCTGGGCGTAGTGCTCGAGCAGGACACCGGCGGCGATGCTGCGCCCGGCGTTCTGCCGGCGGGCGATGAGGACCTCCGGACGGCCTTTTCCCAGCCTGTCAGTTCCCGACGGCGGCAAAGAGGAGGTCATCGGAAACTCCTTCGGGAAGCATGGGGGCCGTCCAGCGATGCCGACTCGTGCGGCACGACGAGGTCGTCCGCCACCTCGGCCACCCCGGGGTAGAGGGCTCGAATGACGCCAACGGCAACGCCGGCGCCAACGAGTTGGGCGGCGACGAAGCCCGGAACCGAGGACGGGGCGATACCGGCGAAGGTGTCCGTGAAGGCGCGGCCGATGGTCACGGCCGGATTGGCGAAGCTGGTGGAGCTGGTGAAGAAGTAGGCGGCGCCGATGTAGACGCCCACTGCTGGCGCCGCAGAGCGGCTCTGACCGGTACGGACGAGGGCGACGATGAGCACCAGCAGCCCGGCGGTGGCGACCACCTCGCCGAGCAGAAGGTGGCCGGCCTGGCGATGCTTGGTCGACCAGCTGACGGCCGCTTCGGCGTACATGAGGTTGGCGAGGACAGCGCCGGCGATCGCGCCGGCGACCTGGGCCGGCAGGTAGACAAGCAGTTCCCGCGGCCGAAGTCCCGCCCCCGCTCGTCGGCCGAGCAGCCAGTCCACCACCGAGACGACGGGGTTGAAGTGGCCCCCCGAGATCGGGCCGAACATCAAGATCAGCACGGCGAGCCCGGCCGCGGTGGCCACGGCGTTCTCCAGCAGCTCCAGGCCGACATCAGCGGGCGATAGCCGCTGGGCGGTGATCCCAGAGCCGACGACCATGGTGACGAGAAGCCCGGTCCCGAGCCCTTCGGCCAGGGCGCGGCGCCCGAGTGGCTCTTGCACGCGTAACACTCTCAGCAGCAGGCCGCTGCAGCGGTCGGCTCGCCGCTTCGTGAAGTCGAGGTGTCGGCGCAACCTGCGGGGTCGCAACCGAGACCGGTCTCGGCCGGGGCGTCGGCGAGGACGGTGTAGAACTCCCAAGGCGCGCCGTCGGGGTCGGCGACCCAGACCTTGTCCTGGACGGCGTAGCAGCAGGTCACGTTGTCCTGTTCGACCGTGGCCAGCCCCTCGGCGGCCAGCCGAGACGTGGCCGCCGCGACCTCGCTGGTGTCCTCGACCTCGACGCCGAGGTGGTTGAGCGCGCCGACAGCGCCGTCGCCTCGAGACTCCGAGGTTTCGATCAGCACCAGCTTCAGCGGCGGCTCGGTCAGCGCGAAGTTGGCGTAGCCGGCGCGGCGCTTGGCCGGAGTGGCGCCGAACAGCTTGCCGTAGAACTCGACGGCGGCATCGACGTCGGAGACGTTGAGCGCCAGCTGCACTCGAGACATGGGGTCCGTCCTCCCTCAGCGCGCACCGTCTTTGATAGACGGCGGTCTATGTAGAATTACCGTTGCATAGACCTTTGTCAATCCGAGGGTTATCCTCGCGGCATGACAACCGTGACGCAGGGTCTCGCGGTGGTCGACGTCCAACCGGTGTGCTGCACCCCCATCTCGGCGGCCCCGCTGGACCGGGCCACCGCCGAGGGCCTTGCCCGCCTGCTGAAGGCAGTCGCCGACCCGACCCGGTTGCAACTGCTGAGCTTGGTGGCCGGAACGCAGGCGCGTGAGGCTTGCGTCTGCGAGCTCACCGAGCCCCTAGGACTCACCCAGCCGACGGTGTCGCACCACCTGAAGGTGCTCGTTGACGCCGGCCTGCTGACCCGGAAGCGCCGCGGCCCGTGGGCCTACTATGGCCTGGTCGCGGAGCGCTTCGACGACCTGCGCACCCTGCTGTCGACTCCGTAAGGCCGGTTCATCGCTTGCCGGCGAAGGTCGAGAGGTTCGTTCCACCCTCGGAGGCCGATCATGTGGTGGCACCTCCTTCTCGGGTTGGCAGCCGGCGTACTCGTGTGCTGGCTTCTACTGCTTGTCGTGCTCTGGCGGGCGACTCCCGCGCGGAGTTCTCTTCGAGAGGCCGTGCGCCTGCTTCCAGACGTGCTGCGCCTCCTGCGGCGCCTGGCGACCGACAAGAGCCTCTCTCGCGGCGTGCGGCTACGGCTGTGGCTACTGCTCGGCTATCTAGCGTTCCCCATCGACCTGGTGCCCGACTTCATCCCGGTGCTCGGCTACGCCGACGACGCCATCGTCGTCGCCCTCGCCTTGCGCTCCGTCGCCCGACGAGCCGGCGCGGACACACTGCGGCGCCACTGGCCGGGCACTTCGGAGGGCCTCACCGCGGTTCTGCGACTGGCTGGCGTCACTCCCGGATGACCCGAAGGTTCGGCGTATCGCGGCCGGTCACTCCGGCTCGGGTCCCTGGCCCTCCGGCGCGCCGCCCTGGTTGACGCCGAGCGCAGCGTCGATCTCCTCGCCGGTTAGTGGCCGATCGCTCGACTCGGCAGCGATGACGAGGTCGGCGTAGAGGTCGATCTCGTCGAGCGCGGCCTGCTCGTCGAAATACTCGCCAGCGTCGTCGGCCAGAGTCACGGCGGTGTCCTTCCCGGCCCGGCTCAGCTTCAGACCTTCAGACCGACGGAAGGGCCTGTCCACCCAAGGCATCTCCGCCATCAGACCATGGCAGTTGCACGCATCGGAATAGCTCGCTTCGGCCATACGGCTCGCGTGCTGGGACTAGTGCAGATGGCGGTCGGGCGCCCGCCACGGGGGCAGCGAAGGAGATCGACCAAGGGTTCCGTTACGTGCGTCAAGCGCAAGTCAGGGCCGATCCAGCTCAACGTACGGGTCACGGTGACCGAAAAGTAGGCAGGCGAGGCACGAGGAAGGACGGCTTGGATGAGTACGTACGAGCGCGGTGACGCACCACCCGCTGCGCTGCGCACATTGCACCAGGTGGTCGCACGCATCAACGCCGACCTCGACCTCGATGTGACCCTGCAGGCCGTCGTGGACGGCGTGGTGACAGCCGTGGGTTTCTCGGTGGCGGTCATCAACCTGGTGCGCGCCGACGGCGACCTGGAGGTCGCGGCGGTCGCCGGCGGCGAGGAGGTCCGGCAGGCGTTGCTCGGACAGCAAGGCGCCCGAGCGGAGTGGGACCAGATGCTCTCCTCGGGCGAGCGTTGGGGCGACCTCGTCTTCGTCGACCACGAGACGGGGTCCTTGCCCGACGTCGTGCCGTCGTGGGTGCCAGACGCTCCGGCCGCGGATTGCGACGATGCCTGGCACCCGCTCGACGCGCTGTTCGCGCCGATGTACGGCCGCAGCGGCCGGCTGCTCGGCGTACTCAGCGTCGACCTCCCGTCCGACGGCCGACGTCCGGACGCGCAGAGCCGGCAGGTGCTGGAGCTCTTCGCCGCCCAGGCGGCGTTCGCCGTGGACAACGCGCGCGTGCACGCCGAGTCCGCGGCGCTGCTCGCCCGGGTCTCCGCGATTGTCGACTCGGCGCCGGTGGCGATCTACGAGACGGATCTGGCGGGGCGGGTGCGGGTGTGGAATGCGGCGGCCGAGTCGATCCTCGGCTGGCGGCGGGACGAGGTCCTCGGCTCGAACGTGCCAGGGCTCGAGCCGGACGGCACCCCGCTGCCGTCGGCCAGTGAGCAGGTACGCCGGTATGAGACGTCGGTCACGCGCCGCGACGGTGCCCAGATCGCGCTCGATGTCGCCTGTGCGCTGTTGCAGGACGCCGGCGACCGCTCGGAGGGTTACCTGACCGTGGCGGCCGACATCAGCGAGCGCAAGCGCCTAGAAGCGGAGCTTCGGCGTCAGGCCAGCACCGACCTGCTCACCGGCTTGCCGAACCGGCAGCTCTTCGAGGATCGGCTCCGGCTGGCGATGGGCCGGGCGTGCCGATCCGGCTCCGCCGTCGCTGTGCTGCTCGTGGATCTCGACGGGTTCAAGGAGGTCAACGACCGGTACGGACACGCGTTGGGCGACGAGGTGTTGGTGGAGGTCGGTCGGCGGCTCGCCGCCTGCGTACGCGGCACGGACACCGTGGCTCGCCTGGGTGGCGACGAGTTCGTCGTCGTCGCCGAGGGGCAAGACCTCGCCGTCCGGGCCGGCGAGATAGGAATGCGGCTCGTCTCCGCCGCCCGGCGTCCGATCGAGAGCAGCGTCGGTCAGCTGCGCCTCGGGGCGAGCGTCGGCATCGCCCTCATCGACGACTGGTCGCAGCAGGACGGCGGCGTGCCTGCGGCCGGCGAGCTCCTCCGGCGGGCGGACAGCGCCATGTACGAGGCGAAGACAACCGGCAAGGACACCATGCGGTGGTACGGCTACCCGCTCGGGATGAGCGCCTGAATCCGGGCGATCAGCGGCTGTCAGCGCTCGTCAGCGGTCGGGCAGCTGACGGCGAACCTCGGCGGCGACCCGACCGCCCTCCGCCCGTCCGGCGACCTTGGCCGTGACCAGCTTCATCACCGCGCCCATCGACCGGATGTCCGTGGCGCCGCTCTCGTCGATGGCAGCCGTGACGATCGCGCTCAGGTCGTCGTCGGGCAGCTGGGCCGGCAGGTAGTCGGCGAGGACAGTGCCCTCGGCGCGTTCGCGCTCCGCCAGTTCCGGGCGACCGGCCGCGGTGAACGCGTCCGCGGCCTCCCGCCGCTTCTTCGCCTCGCGGGCGAGCACTCGCAGCACCTCGTCGTCGGTCAGGTCCCGGGCCGCCTTGCCGGCCACCTCCTCGTTCGTCACGGCGGTTAGCGCCATCCGCAACGTCGCCGTGCGCAGCGCGTCCCGGGACTTGATCGCGGCGGTCAGGTCGTCGTGGAGACGCTGCTTGAGGCCCATGGCGGTCAGGGTAGGTGCGTCCCGCCGTCTGCGACGATGGACCGAGTGAGAGCCCGTTCCGCCGTACCGCTGGGCGTCGCCGCGACGGCAGCTGTCGGCGTCGGGTACGGCGCCGCCGTCGAGCTGCGGTCCTTCCGGCTCCGCCGGTACGCCGTGCCGGTCCTTCCCGCCGGCGCCGACGCCGTCCGGGTCCTCCAGATCTCCGACGCCCACCTGGTGCCGTGGCAGCGCCGCAAGCGGGAGTGGATCCGCCGGCTCGCGCGGCTGTGCCCCGACCTGGTCGTCAACACCGGCGACAGCCTCGCCCACTGCGACGCCGTACCGGCGATGCTGCGGGCACTAGAGCCCCTGTTCGCCTTCCCCGGCGTCTATGTGTGGGGCTCGAACGACTACTTCGCGCCACGCCCGAAGAACCCCGCCAGGTACCTGCTGCCCGACAACGGAAAGCGCTACCAAGGTGCGGCCCTGCCCTGGCGAGACTTGCGCGACGGGATGGCGGCAGCCGGCTGGGCGGACGCGACGCACGCCCGATTGCGGGTGAAGGTGGCTGGGCTCGACGTAGAAGTCGCGGGAGTCGACGACCCACACCTCGACCGCGACCGTTACGAGCTCGTCGCTGGCTCAGCAGACCCGGCCGCGGACCTGTCCCTGGGGCTCACGCACTCTCCCGAGCCGCGGGTGCTCGACCGGTTCGCCGCCGACGGCTTCCGGCTGATTCTGGCCGGGCACACCCACGGGGGACAGCTGCGGGTGCCCGGCTACGGCGCGCTCGTGACGAACTGCGGTCTGGACACTGGGCGCGCCCGCGGGCTCTCCCGCTGGGGCAAGGCCTACCTGCACGTCTCGGCCGGGCTCGGGACCTCGCCGTACGCTCCGGTGCGCTTCGCGTGCCCACCGGAGGCCTCGCTGCTCACGCTGCTGCCGGTTCCGGGCGCCGGGTAGACTTCGGCGGCGTAGGCGGGGTGTGGCGCAGCTTGGTAGCGCGCTTCGTTCGGGACGAAGAGGCCGCAGGTTCAAATCCTGTCACCCCGACCACAAGAGCGCAGGTGACAAGCCTGATGGCCCGTACGCGGCAGTGGGTCACCCACTCCGCGGAGACGTCGCTGCCAGATCACCGGCACGACCACGCGGTCCGCCAGTTCCGGAGCGGCTAACCCGCCGCCGGGCCGGTCTGCGGTGCTCGGTTAGGGCAGCCGGCAAGTCCGGTTTGGGCTGCGTGGAGGTGCGGTCGCCTGAGGCCGTCCAGCTGAGACAAGTCGCGCGACGTAACGGTTGGTCATGGCTAGGCCAAGGCCGGATAGCTCCGCCAGGCGCGCCGCCGTAGGAAACGTCACAGTGAAGCGGGTCAGTCGGCTATCGAAGCTCGGAAGCGTGAGGATCGCCCGCCGTAGACGCGCAAGCATGTCCGGGATGCCGCTGCCTCGGTTATCCGCAACGACCTGGTCGGTGCCGGGTAGGTACACGTCACCAAGAAGCGGGATGAGATAGCCGTTGCGCGAGGAGGAGACGCCTTCCTTTCCGAGGTCGTCGGGTGTGACGTCCCGAAGAGGCCGCCAGGGCTTCGTACGACGAGCCGGTCGACGTACAACTCCACCTGAACCTGAGTGCCTCTTGCGAGCGGACTGTAGTCCCGGTGCGCTAGCGCGTTTGTCACGGCTTCGCGCAGCGCTTCGACGGGGTAGTCCCCTACGTCCTCACGTCCCAGGCCGCGCACGTGGCCGGCTCTCCGCGTGTTGCGGAGGATGACCCGAACGGTCTCCTCGACCATCTGCGGCACGGGGCCGCGGATCGTCGCGTTGTCCGTGAAGCGCGGTGCGCCCTCTGGTATTTCGTCCTTCCTTGTTGCCGGCACGGCCACAAATGTCACGCAGAGTTGGGGGAAGTGCTGCTGCGTAAACTGGCTGAGGGTGATCAGTCCGGCCAGAGTGACTCGGGGGCCGTCAGGCGTTGCGCGCAAGACGCCGAGGCGTACGAGCGCCGTCTCATCGCTCACTCCGTCGAACGCCTGCGGCTCACGCTCCCTGACCCGACGCAGGAGCCGCCCAATGGCATCCTGGTTCAGATCGCCGATCTGAGCATCCTCGATTATGGAGTGATCGTCGAGCGGCTGGCCGCGATTGCTGTGGAGAAGAAAGATCTCGTAGTCGGTGAGGAGTCGGTCGCCGTCGCCGCCGCGCGTGTACGAGCCGCCGGCCATGCCACGCGTCTTGACGAAGCATGGCTTGGCCGCGACGTCCATCTCCGGAACCGTCCCCACAACGACCTGAGCACCCTCGAAGTCCTCGATCTCGATGTCCGCCCGGACCGGCGGTTCGAGCGCGTCGCTGCACAGGGCCGCGAGGTCGTCGCGGATCTTCACGGCGTTGCAGCCCGGCGCCGACGCGACGCGCGTCTCCTCAGCCAAGCCGGCCGTGCCTTCGTAGGAAGGTGCGCTCCGCCGCCTCGACGGTGTCGCTAGTCGGACGCGCAGCAGGCCGTGCGCGTTGCCGGTCAGTAGCAGCAGGCGCTTGGTGCTGGTGGGCGCGGCGGCGTACAGATCCCGGGCGGCCGTGCCGGCGCCGAAGGCGTCCTGAACGGCGGCAACGACGAGGAACGGATGGCGCAGCTTCGCGGCGAACGGGCCACCGGGACACCGGCGAGCCGAGACTCCGCGGTCAGCGTGACGACGGCGTTCACCTGCACGTGCGGGTTGGCCGCGGCGAGGATCGACGCCTTGGCCCCGTGTGAGGCACCCACGAGGGAGACATGCACGGCTCCGCGTCGACGGAGGAGGTCGACCGCGGCGGCCAGCGCATCGCCGTCGACACCACCCGGACTGTCGAAGCACAGGACGGAGAAACCCCACGACGCGAGGTGTCGCGCGAACGGCAGCCAGTCACAGGTCGAGCCGGGGTTCATGTTCGCCAGCACGACGGCGGCCGGACCGGACCCGAACTGGGCGGCGGCCAGTGTCGGCACTGCGGTCGTGCTCGACCCGACTGGACGAGGTCGAGCCGAGGGTGCGGACGGCGAGCCGCCGCAACCGGCGACGGCAAGGCGCTCGGCGCCGGCCACGGCGACCCTCATCGACACGACGGGGCGCGCTCCGGCGCCTGGCTCAGGCATTGATCGACGTGCGCACGTCCGCGGCCGCCGTCCGAGGCGGTCCTTGCGTACGTCGACGTAGCCGGCTTGCGCGAGCAGGCCGACGTGCTGGACAGTGCCGCCTCGGAGGTCATGTCTTTCCAGCATGGCAAGGTACTACTGAGCTGCGAGGCGTCGACTACTCGTCATGTGACGGTCATCCCGGCGTACCGGGACCGTCGTTTGAGCCCGTCAGGCTGATGTCGTGGAACTCCTGGGACATCGGGGTCAGATCCGGCCCGACGGGGCGCCGGAAAACACTATGACCGCTGCGGAGGACGCGATCGCGGCAGGTGCAGACGGCATCGAGGTCGACGTGCGACTCACCAGCGACGGCGTGCCTGTCTGCCTGCACGATTTTGACTTGCACCGGGTCGCCGGTCTGCCGTTGCTCGTCGGGCGGATGACCTACGACGAGCTGCAGCGCGTACGTCTACCCGGCGGCCACAGCGTTCCCCGGCTCGAGGACGTGACCCGGCTGGTCCGCGGTAGGGCCCTGCTCGTCGCGGAGCTCAAGGATGACCCGCAGTCGGCGCGGATCGCCTCGGCGGCCTTGCGTGTGCTGTCCCGAGTCGGCGTGTGCGGCGAGGTCGTCGTCTCCTCGTTCTCGGAGACGGTCCTGGACAGCGTCCGGCAGTTGGACCCGCGAGTCCGTCGGGGTCTGGTCACCGGCCCGCAGGTTCCAGCGTTCGTGGGTCTGCACCGGGTGATCGACCGCGGCCACCACGAGCTGCACGCCCACGTCCGGGCGGTTCTCGCCGACCACCGGGTGGCCGATCGGGCGCGGCAGAAGGGGCTCGGACTGCGTTGTTGGACGGTGAACCGCCACGTGGACGCCCGTCTCCTGCACATCCTCGGCGTGACCGCCGTCATCACGGACGATCCGGCCGCCCTGCGGAAGTCGCTCGACCGACCGATGACAGCCCGTCGGTGACATTCTCCGATCGCTGACCGGCGCCCTTCAGCCGATCAGCTGCCGCGCCGCTACGCGGACGGCGGCGGGGCGCTTCGCGAATTCGCCCCGGCGTTCACATGACGCCAGAAAGGGGCCGAGCGCGAAGGCGGCGGCGATGCTCGTCAAGCCCCAGGCGACTGCGACGGAGATGATGATCTGCATCAACGTGGGTGTTCCTCCCTTCTCATGCGTCCAGTTCTCATGCACCAAGTGTCGCCCGGCAACATGGCGGCGCACTCCACAGGCGAGTAACGATCACTGAACCCGCCATGAACGTTGGATGTTCGTCCTCGGCCGGCCAGAATGGGCGGGTGACCGACTCGACGACGCCCGACTGGGCAGCACGCTTTCGCGCCGTCCGGATGTCCCTGCCCGCCTACGCGCGCGACGCGCCCGACCGTTGCCTCTACGTGAGCAACCCCACCGGCACGTTCGAGCTCTACGCCTGGGACCGGCGTACCGGAACGCATCGGCAGATCACCGACCGGCCGAACGGCACCTCGACCGGCGCCCTCGAACCGGGCGGCGAGGGCATCTGGTGGTTCGCCGACACCGACGGTGACGAGTTCGGCGTCTGGATGCGCCAGCCCTTCGGTGGCGACCGTCCGGATGAGACGGCCGTGCCCGGACTGGCGGCGTCGTACCCGTCCGGACTCGCGCTCGGCCGAGCCGTGACCGCGATCGGCCGAACCACCGACGACGGTACGGCGATCGCGCTGCGCCGCGGCAACGGTGAGCCCGAGACCGTCTACAGCTCCCGCCAGCACGCCGGGGTGGCGGCGCTGTCGCGGGACGAGTCGCTCCTGGCCATCTCTCACAGCGAGCACGGCGACGCACTGCACCCGGCCCTGCGGGTCTTCCGCGTCGAGGACGGCGAGCCGGTCGCCGACCTGTGGGACGGGCCGGGCAAGGGACTGGCGGCCGTCGACTTCTCGCCGGTCGCGGGCGACCAGCGACTGCTCGTCGTCCACGAGCGCGAGGGCCGGAACCTTCCCCTGCTCTGGGAGCCGCTCACCGGCGTCGAGACCCGCGTCGACCCCGACCTGCCCGGCGAGGTCGAGGCTGACTGGTACCCCGACGGAACGGCGCTCCTACTCCGGCACGACCACGAGGCGCGAAGCGCGCTCTACCGGTACGACATCGACACCCGCACGCTGGACCGGTTGGACACCCCGGCGGGCATGGTGGCCGACGCGACCGCCCGGCCGGACGGCTCCGTCGAGTTCGCCTGGTCGTCGGCGGCCGAACCACCTCAGCTCCGGGTCGCCGGCGGCGAGCGGCTGCTGACGCCGCCCGGGCCGGGCGCCCCGCCGTCGGTGGCGGTGGCCGACATCTGGGCCGACGGCCCCGGCGGCCGGGTCCACGCGCTGCTCGCCCGCCCGGACGGGAAGCCGCCGTACGCCGCGGTGTTCCTCGTCCACGGCGGGCCGATGCACCACGACACCGACTCCTTCGCGGCGGACCGGGCGGCCTGGGTCGACGCCGGTTATGCCGTCGTCCAGGTCAACTACCGCGGCTCGACCGGCTACGGCTCGGCATGGCAGGACGCGATCAACGGCCGGCCGGGGCTCACCGAGCTCGAGGACGTCACGGCGGTGCGGGAGCGGCTCGTGGCCGACGGCATCGTCGATCCCCAGCGGCTGGTGCTCGCCGGCGGTTCCTGGGGTGGCTATCTCACGCTGCTCGGTCTCGGCGTGCAACCCGACGGGTGGTCCGTCGGCCTGGCGGCGGTGCCCGTCGCCGACTACGTGGCGGCGTACGCCGAGCAGATGGAGGGGCTGCGGAGTATCGACCGCGCGCTCTTCGGTGGATCGCCCGAGGAGGTGCCGGAGCGCTTCGCCGCCGCGTCACCGATCACCTACATCGACCGGGTGCGGGCTCCGCTGCTCGTGCTGGCCGGCGAGAACGACCCGCGGTGCCCGATCGGACAGGTCGAGAACTACCTCCGCCGGCTCGACGAGCTCGGTAAACCGTACGACGTCTACCGGTTCGACGCCGGCCACAGCTCGCTGGTCGTCGAGGAGCGGATCCGCCAGATGGCCACCGAGCTCGACTTCGCCCGTCGCAACGTGCCGAGCTGACCGAGGGATCGAAGCGCCGGTCAGCGGGTCGCGCGGGTCGACCGGCCAGCGACCAGCTCGGCGATCTGTACGGCGTTGAGCGCAGCACCCTTGCGCAGGTTGTCGGCGCTCACGAACAGGACGAGGCCGCGGCCGCCGTCGACGCCCTGGTCGGCGCGGATGCGGCCGACGAAGCTCGGATCGCGGCCGGCCGCCTCCAGTGGAGTCGGCACGTCGGTCAGGACAACACCGGGCGCCGCCGCCAGTAACTGCTCCGCCCGCTTTGGCGAGATCGGCCGGGCGAACTCCGCATTGAGCGACAGCGAGTGCCCAGTGAAGACCGGGACGCGGACGCAGGTGCCGGACACCCGCAAGTCCGGGATGCCGAGGATCTTGCGGCTCTCGTTGCGGAGCTTCTGCTCCTCGTCGGTCTCCCCCGACCCGTCCGCCGCGAGTGAGCCGGCCATCGGCAGCACGTTGAAGGCGATCGGCCGGACGTACTTCCCCGGCGGCGGGAACGGCACGGCGGATCCGTCCAGCACCAGCTCGGTCGCGCGGTCCGCAACCTTGACGACCTGTTCGGCCAGCTCGTCGACGCCGGCCGAGCCGCTGCCGGACACCGCCTGGTAGGTGCTGGCGACCAGCCGGACGAGCCCGGCCTCGTCGTGCAGCGGCTTGAGAACCGGCATCGCCGCCATCGTGGTGCAGTTGGGGTTGGCGATGATGCCCTTGCGGGCCTCTCCCAGCGCGTGCGGGTTGACCTCGCTCACGACCAGCGGGACGTCAGGGTCCATCCGCCAGGCGGCGGAGTTGTCGATGACGAGCGCCCCCGCCGCCGCGAAGCGCGGCGCCTGCTGGCGGGACGTCGCCGCGCCCGCAGAGAACAGCACGAGATCCAGACCGCCGGGGTCGGCGGCGGTCGCGTCCTCGACCTCGATGTCGCCGCCAGGCCAGGGCAGCGTCGTACCGACCGACCGGGCGCTGGCGAAGAACCGCATCTGGGCAACGGGAAACGCCCGGTCGCGCAGCAGTTGGCGCAGCACCGCACCGACCTGGCCGGTCGCGCCGACGATACCGACCCGCAGCGCGGTCACCGGCCGGTTCCGCCGTAGACGACCGCCTGCTCGTCGCCGGCACCGAGGTGGAACGCGTCGTGCACCGCCTGCACTGCGGGCTGTACGTCGGTGTCGCGGCAGAGCACCGAGATCCGGATCTCCGACGTCGAGATCAACTCGACGTTGACCCCGGCGTCGGCGAGCGCGAGAAAGAACGCCGCTGAGACGCCGGGGTGGGTCCGCATGCCGGCACCCACCAGCGACACCTTCCCGATCGCGTCGTCGTACAGCAGGCCCTCGAAGCCGACCTCACCGCGGATCTTCTCCAGCGCGGCCATCGCGGTCGCGCCGTCGGTCTTGGGCAGCGTGAACGAGATGTCGGTGCGGCCGGTCGCGGCCGCTGACACGTTCTGCACGATCATGTCGATGTTGATCTCGGCATCGGCCATCGCCACGAAGATGGCGGCCGCCTCGCCCGGCTTGTCCGGTACGCCGACCACGGTGATCTTCGCTTCGCTGCGGTCGTGGGCTACGCCGGAAATGATCGCCTTCTCCATCTGCTCCTTCTCCGGTACGTCGACGACCCACGTGCCGGGCCGGTTCGAGAACGACGACCGCACGTGGACGGGTACGTCGTAGCGCCGGGCGTACTCCACGCAGCGCAGCATGAGCACCTTCGCACCGCAGGCCGCCATCTCCAGCATCTCTTCGTAGGAGATGCGCTCGACGCGTCGCGCGTTGCGGACCAGGCGAGGGTCGGCGGTGAAGACGCCGTCGACGTCGGTGTAGATCTCGCACGCCTGCGCGTCGAGCGCGGCCGCCAGGGCCACGGCCGTGGTGTCCGAGCCGCCGCGGCCGAGCGTCGTGATGTCCTTCGTGTCCTGGCTCACGCCCTGGAAACCGGCGACGATCGCGATGTAGCCCGCGTCGAGGGCCTGCCGGATCCGCCCGGGCGTCACGTCGATGATACGAGCCTTGCCGTGCGCCGAGGTGGTGATGACCCCCGCCTGGCTGCCCGTGAAGGACCGCGCCTCGGAGCCCAGGTTGGCGATCGCCATCGCGAGCAGGGCCATCGAGATCCGCTCGCCGGCGGTGAGCAGCATGTCGAGCTCGCGACCGGGCGGCAGCGGGCTGACCCGCTCGGCGAGCTCGAGCAGCTCGTCGGTTGTGTCGCCCATCGCCGAGACCACCACACAGACATCGTGGCCGGCCTTTCTGGCTTCCACGATCCGCTGCGCGACCCGCTTGATCCGCTCGGCGTCGGCGACGGAGGAGCCACCGTACTTCTGCACCACGAGCGCCACGGGTTTTGAGTCTACGGGCCGCACCCGGCCACTTCCGTTATGACGCGGCGGTCAGGCGAGCAGCCGGCGGCCTTCGAAGGCTCGCCCGAGGGTGACCTCGTCGGCGTACTCCAGGTCACCGCCGACCGGCAGCCCGCTCGCCAGCCGGGTGACCCGCACGCCGAGGGGGTTGAGCAGCCGGCCCAGGTAGGTGGCGGTCGCCTCGCCCTCGAGGTTGGGGTCGGTGGCGAGGATGACCTCGGTCACGGTGCCGTCGGAGAGTCGCCCGAGCAGCTCCCGAATGCGCAGGTCATCCGGGCCTACACCCTCGATCGGGCTGATCGCACCGCCGAGGACGTGGTAGCGGCCACGGAACTCGCGCGTCTTCTCGATCGCGACGACGTCCTTCGGCTCCTCGACGACGCAGATCAGCGCGGGGTCGCGGCGGGGGTCGCGGCAGATCCGGCACTCGTCGGACTCGGCGACGTTGCCGCAGATGCGACAGAAGCGGACCTTCTCCTTGACCTGGGTGAGCGCGTCGACGAGCCGGCGTACGTCGCCCAGGTCGGCGGCGAGCAGGTGAAAGGCGATCCGCTGCGCGCTCTTGGGCCCGACCCCCGGCAACCGGCCCAGCTCGTCGATGAGGTCCTGGACGGCGCCCTCGTACACCGGCTACATCCCCGGCAGCCCGAGGCCGCCCGGTCCGCCGAGACCGCCGAGTCCGGAGGTGAGCGGACCCATCTTCTGCTGTGCCAGCTCGCTGGCGGCCCGGTTGGCGTCGTGTACGGCGGCGACGATGAGGTCGGCCAACGTCTCGGTGTCGTCCGGGTCGACGGCGGAGCGGTCGATGACGAGGCTCAGCAGCTCGCCGGTCCCGTCGACGGTGGCGGTGACGAGCCCGCCGCCCGCCGTGCCCTGCACCTCCGCCCCTGCCAACTCTTCCTGCGCGGCGACGAGCTGCTGCTGCATCTGCTGCGCCTGCTTCATCAGCTGCTGCATGTTCGGCTGGCCACCCGGTCGCATAGTCGGAGCCTACGACGGAAGCGTCGCCGACCGGGGTAACGGCTCGTCAGTCCGGTTCGATGACTTTCGCGCCGAGCCCGCGCTGCAGCAGGGCTACCGCGTCGTCGTCGCCCTCGTCGAGGATTTCGTCGCTCGGCTGCGGGTCGTCCGGCGGCGGGACACCAGCCGCCAGGCCGTCACGTCCATCGCCAGCGTCGGCGCCCTCGTCGACCTGCACCTGCCATTCGCCGCCGAGCACCTCACGGAGTGCTTCGCGGAGCACGTCGACGTTGGGACCCGCGAGGAACTGCCGGCGCAGCACCGGGCTGCTGAAGCCGAGGACGAGCAGCCGCCCGCGAACCTCGCGGATCCGGGCGTGCTGGCTGAGCAGGGCGTGCGGCGTACGGCGCCGGCTGCGCACCGCGTCGAGGACGTCCGGCCACAGTCGGCGTACGCCCGCGTCGTCGGTCGCGGGACCGGCTGCGACCGGTTGGACTGCGGCCGGTTGGACTTCGGCCGGTTGGGCTGCGGCCGGTTGGGTCGCGGCCGGTTGGGTCGCCGACGCGGCTGCCGGCGCAGGCTCCGAGACGGGCGGTGTAGGTGTCGGCGGTGGCGCAGTCGTCGGCGGTAGCGCAGTCGTGGATGTCCGCTGAGCCGACGCCGTCGACGCGGCCGCTGGCCCGCCCTCCCATCGCCGCTCGAGCCGGTCCAGCCGAACCCGCAGACTCGCCGGGTCCTCGCTGGCCGCCGGCAGCAGCAGCCGGGCGCAGAGCAGCTCGAGCAGCAGCCGCGGCGGCGCCGTACCCCGCATCTCGGTGAGCCCGGCGGCGAGGATGTCCGCGCAGCGCGAGAGGTCGGCGCGGCCGAATCTGGACGCCTGGGCGCGCATCCGGTCGAGCTGGTCGGCCGGAAGGTCGAGCAGGCCCTTCTCGCCGGCATCCGGTACGGCGTCGAGCACGAGCAGATCCCGGAACCGCTCGAGCAGGTCGGCGGTGAAGCGCCGCGGATCGTGGCCGCCGTCGACCAGTCGGTCGACCGACTCGAAAACAGAGGCCCCGTCGCCGGCCGCGATCGCGTCGGCGACCTCGTCGAGCAGCGCGGCGTCGGTGTAGCCGAGCAGGGCGAGCGCACCGGCGTACGTCACGCCCTCGGGGCCGGCGCCGGAGAGCAGCTGGTCGAGCACGGACAGGGCGTCGCGAGCGGATCCGCCTCCGGCGCGTACGACGAGCGGCAGCACGAGCGGGTCGACATCGGCGCCTTCACGGGCGCACACGCCGGCGAGGTACTCCCGCAGTACGGCGGGCGCGATGAGCCGGAAGGGGTAGGTGTGCGTGCGCGAACGGATCGTCGCGATCACTCGCTCCGGCTCCGTCGTCGCGAAGACGAACTTCAGGTGCGGCGGCGGTTCCTCGACGAGCTTGAGCAGGGCGTTGAAGCCCTCCCGGCTCACCATGTGCGCCTCGTCGACAATGTAGATCTTGTACCGGGACGCGACCGGGGCGAAGAACGCCCGCTCGCGCAGGTCGCGCGCCTCGTCGACGCCGCCGTGCGACGCCGCGTCGATCTCGATGACGTCGATGCTGCCGGGCCCGTTGGGCGCCAGGGCGACGCAGGAGTCGCACACGCCGCACGGGGTCGGCGTGGGTCCCTGCTCGCAATTCAGCGAACGCGCGAGAATGCGCGCGCACGAGGTCTTGCCGCAGCCGCGAGGACCGGCAAGCAGGTAGGCGTGCGAGATCCGCCCCGACCGCAGCGCCTGCTGGAGCGGACCGGTGACGTGCTCCTGCCCGACCATCTCGGCAAACGTGCCCGGCCGGTACTTGCGGTAGAGCGCAAGCGACACGGTGACCCCCCGGGGCACGGGCGGCTGTGCCGCCGAGAAGCTGCGCCGCCGAGAAGCTGCGCCGCCGAGAAGAAGGACCCCCCGCGCACCCGGCAGAGCCTGCTTACCCTTGCTGCCTTCCAGCCCTGGGGGAGTTCACCGGATGGCCGCCGCGCGAGGGGCCTGCCCGTCACTCTAGTGCTCCTCCCACGACGGTCGGCGGGGCCGAACTGCTCCCTGGCCGGCCCCAGCGGGGCGGTATTCTCGGCGGCGGAGGATTCGCCTAGTTGGCCTAGGGCGCACGCTTGGAAAGCGTGTTGGGGGCAACCCCTCGCGAGTTCGAATCTCGCATCCTCCGCCGCATCGACGCAGCGGGCGGGGAGGCCGGCGACGTGAGCCGCACCTCGGCCCCTCGGTGGGCGCTGAGCGCGATTACCGCCTCGGTGGCGGCCGTCGCAGCGACGGCGCTCCTCGGGCCGAGCGCCGCCGTGTCGCCGCTGCCCGGTCGCCGGCTCGGGCCGCTGCCGCCGTACGCCCTGAGCGTCCACCCGCCGGCGGGCCTGGTGACGGCGCTCCTCGTCGCGGCGACCGTGCTCGGCGTCGCCGGTCTCCTGGGCGGCCTTCGGGCGCTCGCACACGGTTGGTGTCCCGACCCGCGCAGGCTGGTCGCGGCAGGGGCGCTGGCCGCTGCCGCGCTCGCCATGCTGCCGCCGGTGGGATCCGCGGACGCGAAGAGCTACGCGGCGTACGGGCGCATGGCCGCGACCGGCCACGACCCCTACGCCACGACGGCGGCCGATCTCACGGCCCTCGGCGACCCGGTCGGGGCAGCCGTGGAGGTTCCCTGGCGCGACAGCCCGTCGGTCTACGGCCCCCTCGCGACGGCAGAGCAGGCCCTCGTCGCCCGGGCGGCCGGAGGGTCGACCCGCGGGGCTGTCGGGCTGCTGGGTCTGCTCAATGCCGCAGCGTTCGTCGCTGCCGGCCTCCTCCTGCAGCGGCTGGCCGGTACGCCGGATCGTCGCCGGCGGGCGGCCCTGCTCTGGTTGTTGAACCCGCTCCTGCTGTTCCAGCTCGTCGCCGGCGCGCATCTCGACACAATCGTCGCCCTGGCGGTCACCGGCGCGCTCGTGCTTGCCGCCCGGGCACCCCTCGCCGCCGGCGTCGCGGCCGGAGCAGCCGCAGCGATCAAACTGCCCGGTGCCGCGATTGTGGTGGGGCTCGGCTGGGCGGCCCGACACTCCCGGCCGCGGCTGCTGACCGTCGTGGGCGCAACGGCCGCCGTGCTCGCGGCGTCGTACGCTCTCGCCGGCCCACACGCCCTCGGCCAGGTGCGGGCAGCGTCCCGCTTCGTCTCCTGGGCCACGCCCTGGCGGCCGCTGGCCGACGTTCTGGACCCCCGGTACGGCGACACGATCTCGCGCCGCCTGATCTCCTACGCGGCAGTCGCGATCGGCATCGGCCTCGTCCTGCTGCTCCTGCGGGCGCTTCCGCCTGGGGATCCGGCCGTGCGCGTCACGCTGGCGGTGAGCCTCGGCTACGTGCTGGCGGCGCCGTACGCGCTCCCCTGGTACGACGCGACCGCGTGGGCGCTGCTGGCGTTGGTGCCGAGGTCGGCCTTCGACGCCCTGCTCACTGCCCACACCGCCGTGCTGACGCTGGCGTACGTGCCCGGCCGTGCGGTGCCCTTGTCCGGCTCGGTCGCCCACCTCGCGGGCACGTTCCGCACCGGCGTCGCCCCCTGGCTGCTCCTTAGCGTGGCAATTGTCGCGGTTGTTACGTCGCGGCGGCGAGCATAAGGGTCCCGCACAGTGGTAAGAGTGTGGCGAGGCCAGTAACCCGAATGTGACCTTCTTGGGGAAGGATGGACACAACGGGGGAACGGCAGAAGGGAGGCTCCATGGCGCTGCTGGCCCTGGTCCTTATCCTGTGGTGCACGATCAGTATCCCGCTGGCTCTACTCGCCGGCCGCGTGCTCAGCCGGGTCACGACGCTGGCCGACGACCGGGAGGCCCTGCGGCAGCTGGATCTCGCCGCCGTCTGAGCGCTTGGCAGCCACGTGAGCGAAGTCAGTCCAGCGGGCCCGGCCAGGCGACTGGTGCTCGCCCGTCGATCTGCGAGCCGAACTCGCCGAGGTACCAGTCCACGAAGGCCCACACGTCCGACGGCGCTGCGAGCGTAAGCAGGTCCTGGCCGGCACGGCAGTATTCGTCGGCCTCGGCCAGCATCCCGTGAAGCGCCTCGGCGGCCGCCTTGACCTCGACCGGGGACCGATAGATCAACTCAACGCTCAGCTCACCGCGGGCTAGCGCCTCGTCCCGGGCCACGTCGGTAGCGGCGTTGGCGGCGGCGTACTGCAAGGTCAGCTGATCGACCAGCGCGAGCAGGCGCGCGGGCACGTTGGGCGCCGGTCGGTCCTGCGGCGCGGCGATCGCGAGCAGAGCGAACTCCCGCATGAGCTCCGCGTAGTGCTCGTCGGCGCGTAGCCACAGCCGTAGCGGGAAGCGCAGCAGCCGAACGGTGCGCAGCTCTGCCGACGGTTCCGGCCGCCCCTGCCCGTCGTCCTGCTTCAGCCCCCCGTCGCCGATGTCCGCCACCCTGCCTCCCGCGATTGGTCCAAGCGACGCTCAATCATGACAGCGTTCTGGCGAGCGATGAGTTACGGCGGCCGCCACCGTCTCAACTGGGTGGCTTGTGACGGCCGCCTCAGGCCGATGGAGGAGAGTGCCGTCGTCGCTGTCGTGAAGTCCGGCGGGAAGCTCGGGAGGGAGTACGGATGAGTGGGGTGCGGGTGCTGGTCGGGACGCGCAAAGGCGCGTTCGTCCTGGCTTCGGACGGAAAGCGCGAGGAGTGGGACGTCAGCGGTCCACACTTCGCCGGCTGGGAGATCTACCACGTCAAGGGGTCCCCGGCGGATCCGGCGCGGCTGTACGCGTCGCAGTCCAGCGGCTGGTTCGGGCAGCAGATCCAGCGTTCCGACAACGGCGGCAAGACGTGGGAACCGGTGGGCAACGAGTTCGCGTACGACGGCGTCCCCGGCACCCACCAGTGGTACGACGGCACGCCGCACCCCTGGGAGTTCGCGCGGGTCTGGCACCTCGAACCGTCGCTGAGCGACCCCGACACCGTCTACGCCGGTGTGGAGGACGCCGCCTTGTTCCGCTCGACCGACGGCGGGCGCACGTGGCAGGAGCTCTCCGGTCTGCGCGGTCACGGCTCCGGGTCGTCCTGGCAGCCGGGCGCCGGCGGCATGTGCCTGCACACGATTCTCCTGGACCCGAGCGATGCAGCACGGATCTTCGTTGCCATCTCGGCTGCCGGCGCGTTCCGCAGCGACGACGCGGGCGAGACGTGGCAGCCGATCAACCGCGGGCTTCGGTCAGGCGGCATCCCCGACGAGGATGCCGAGGTCGGCCACTGCGTCCATCGCATCGCGATGCATCCGTCACGTCCAGAGGTGCTGTTCATGCAGAAGCACTGGGACGTCATGCGTAGCGACGACGCCGGCGGCTCGTGGCACGAGGTCAGCGGCAACCTGCCGACCGACTTCGGCTTCCCGATCGACGTCCACGCGCACGAGCCGGACACCGTCTATGTCGTGCCGATCAAGAGTGACTCCGAGCACTTTCCGCCGGACGGGAAGCTGCGCGTGTACCGCAGCCGGACGGGTGGGAACGAGTGGGAGGCGCTCACCAACGGCCTGCCGCAGAGCGACTGCTACGTCAATGTGCTGCGCGACGCGATGGCCGTCGACTCGCTCGACTCCTGCGGGGTCTACTTCGGTACGACGGGTGGGCAGGTCTACGCATCGGCCGACGCCGGAAACAGCTGGGCGCCCATCGTCCGAGACCTGCCGCCCGTGCTCTCTGTCGAGGTGCAGACGCTGCCATGATTCGAGTCGTGCTTCCCGCACACCTGCGGACGCTCGCGCGCGTCGACGGCGAGGTGAAGCTGGACGTCGACGGTCAGGTCACGCAGCGAGCGGTGCTGGACGCGCTGGAGGGGCGCTACCCAATGCTGCGCGGGACGATCCGCGACCAGGCCACGTTTCAACGTCGGGCCTTCGTGCGGTTTTTCGCGTGCGAGCAGGACCTGTCCCACGAGCCGCCCGACGCTCCACTGCCCGACGCGATTGCGCTGGGCAACGAGCCGTTTCTGGTCGTCGGAGCCATGGCGGGCGGCTAGGGCCGACTCCGAGACCCATGCGGGTCAGACCGTCACGATGTCTGGTCGATAGCCAGGCATCCCAGCGGCAATTCTGCTGATGTCAGCCATGAGCGCCGGTACGCGGCGACTGCGCCACCGCCGGCCCCCCGATCAAAACCCGGAAGCGAACCGCAAGCGCCAACCCGCCGGCCAGTGCCGCAGTGAGCACGCCGTGCTGCACCCCGGTTCTCGGCCGATCGGTGGTGCCCGGAGTCATCGGAGCGCCGCACGTCGGCTTCGGCGTACGGCGAGCAGGGCCACCACCATGCCGGCCAACACGGCGGCTGCGAGGATCGCCAGCCGCGCTGGGAAGCCGGACCCGCCAGCATTG
>JBBSIN010000002.1:0-79152 GCA_038232055.1 Mycobacteriales bacterium | reverse complement strand
GTCCGAGCCAGCGGTGGCGAGTCGGCGGACGTCGTGGTGTTCAACACGTGCGCGGTCCGGGAGAACGCCGACAACCGCCTCTACGGCAACCTCGGTCACCTGCTTCCGGTGAAGACCGCGCATCCGGGGGTGCAGATCGCCGTCGGCGGTTGCCTCGCGCAGAAGGACAGGGGGCTCATCACTCGGCGAGCGCCGTGGGTCGACGTGGTGTTCGGAACCCACAACGTCGGCGCACTGCCGGTGCTCCTCGAGCGCGCCCGGGTGGAGCAGGAGGCGCAGATCGAGCTGCTCGAGTCGCTCGAGACGTTTCCTTCCGAGCTTCCGGCCCGGCGGCAGTCGGCGTACTCGGCGTGGGTGTCGATCAGCGTCGGCTGCGACAACACCTGCACGTTCTGCATCGTGCCGACGTTGCGCGGCGGCGAGCGGGACCGGCTCCCGCGCGATGTGCTGCGCGAGGTGCAGATGCTGGCCGCCGACGGCGTCATCGAGGTGACACTGCTCGGGCAGAACGTCAACTCCTACGGCCGGGAGTTCGGCGACCGGCTCGCCTTCGGCGCGCTCCTGCGCGCGGTCGGCGCGGTCGACGGGCTGGAGCGGGTTCGCTTCACCAGCCCGCACCCCCGCGACTTCTCCGACGACGTGATCGCGGCGATGGCGGAGACGCCGGCCGTCATGCCACACCTGCATATGCCGCTGCAGTCCGGCTCCGACGCGGTGCTTCGGCGGATGCGTCGGTCCTACCGCCAGGAGCGCTACCTCGGCATCCTCGACCGCGTGCGCGTCGCCATCCCCGACGCGGCGATCACCACCGACATCATCGTCGGCTTTCCGGGCGAGACCGACGACGACTTCGAGCGCACCCTGGACGTCGTCCGTGCCGCTCGGTTCGCCGGCGCGTTCACCTTCCAGTACTCTCCGCGCCCCGGCACGCCGGCCGCCGACATGACGGGCCAGGTGCCGGGCGAGGTCGTTCGACAACGCTACGAGCGGCTGGTCACGCTGCTGGAGGACGTCACGCTGGCCGAGAACCGCGCCCTCGTCGGCCGCGGGGTCGAGGTGCTCGTCGCCGAAGGTCAGGGCCGCAAGGACACCGGACGGCTCTCCGGTCGAGCCCGCGACGGGCGGCTCGTCCACCTCGTGGCGGACGCGCGCCCCGGCGACGTGGTCACAACCCGGGTGACGTACGCCGCCCCACATCATCTCGTCGCCGACCTGCCTCCGCTTGCGGTACGACGCACTCGCGGCGGTGACGCCTGGGCGGCCGGCCAGGAGCCGCCAGCGGCCGACTCCGGCGTGCTGCTCGGCATGCCGCGGGTCGGCGCGCCCACTTAGCCGGTGCCGTGCCGGTCGATCGCCCGGACGACTCCACGGTGACGCGGGTCGTCGCGATCGTGGGGCCGACCGCCGCCGGCAAGTCCTCGGTCGGCGTCGCGCTCGCCTCCGCCTTGGGCGGCCAGGTGGTCAACGCGGACTCCATGCAGCTCTACCGCGGCATGGACGTCGGGACCGCGAAGCTCCCGGTCGCCGAGCGGGACGGCGTATCGCATCACCTGCTCGACATCTGGGAGGTGACTGAGACGGCGAGCGTCGCGGCGTACCAGCGTCTCGCGCGCAAGTGCATCGACGGGCTGCTGGCGCGCGGCGTGACCCCGATCGTGGTCGGTGGCTCGGGTCTCTACGTGCGCGCGGCCCTCGACCAGCTTGAGTTCCCGGGCACGGATCCGGAGCTGCGCGCCCGGCTCGAGTCGGAGCTGACCGACACCGGGCCCCGCGCGCTGCACGCCAGGCTCGCGGCTCGCCACCCCGATGTTGCGGCCGCCATCCTCCCGACCAACGGCCGGCGCGTCGTACGCGCGCTCGAGGCCATCGCGCTCACGGGTTCGTTCCGGGCGACGCTGCCGGCGCAGCTGTCCCTGTACGACGCCGTGCACCTGGGTGTCGACGTCCCGGACCTCGACGACCGGATCGCTCGCCGGGTCGACCTCATGTGGGAGCTGGGCCTGGTCGACGAGGTAGGCCGGCTGGCGGCGGCCGGTCTTCGGGACGGCCGGACGGCGAGCCGGGCGGTCGGCTACCGGCAGGTGCTGGAATTGCTCGACGGAAGCCTCAAGGAACCCGACGCCCGCGCCGAGACCGTTCGCGCGACGCGCCGGCTGGCGCGACGTCAGCGTTCCTGGTTCCGCCGCGACTCCCGGATCCGCTGGATCGGCGGCCGTCCACTCGAGGAGGTGGCGCGGTCCCTCGGAGCGGCGTAGGAGAAGGCACATGGCGCGTTCCGTCACCCTCGACCTCGACCTGGTGCCCGCCCTCCGGCGGGCGGTCGACGATGGCTCGCTCGTGTTGCACTACCAGCCGGAGGTCGACCTCGCCAGTGGCTCGGTCGTCGGGATGGAGGCGCTGCTGCGCTGGCAGCATCCCGAGCGCGGGCTGCTGTGGCCGGCTGACTTCCTCGGCGTCGCCGAGTCGACAGGACTGGCCCCCGAGATCGGCCGGTGGGTGTTCGGCGAGTGCCTCGCGGAGGCGGTCACCTGGTCGGCGACGCCTGGGCGGCGACCGGGCGCCGACTGGCAGCTCTGGGTCAACGTCGGCGCGGCGCAGCTCGCGGAGCCGCGGTTCGTCGAGGAGGTCGCCGCGCAAGTTGCCGCGGCTGGGCTGCCGGCGGGCCGGCTGGGCATCGAGGTCACCGAGCGCAGCCTCGAGCTGCTCGGCAGCCGCGCCATCGGCGTCCTGACGCAGCTGCGAGGCGCCGGCCTGGCCCTCGCCATCGATGACTTCGGCTCGTGGTACTCCTCGCTCGCCACGGTCGGCGACCTGCCGATCGACGCCATCAAGCTCGACCGCAGCTTCGTCCGTGGCGTCGGCTCCGACCTCGAGGACGACGAGATCGTCGCGTCGGTCATCCGACTCGCGCACGCCCGCGATCTCTACGTCGTCGCCGAAGGAGTGGAGAGCTGGGCGGAGGGCGCGCGGCTGTGCGAGCTGGGCTGCGACCGGGCGCACGGCTACCTTTTCTCCGGGCCGCAGCGCCCCGAGCGGGCGCGCTGGATGCTGGCTCGGGGCTTCGGCTGGCGTGGGACCGCGGACCAGGATGGCGGTGCCCTGCAGCGGTCGATCGGTGTCGACGCCCGCTGAGCCGTACGCTTCCCGGGTGCCTTCCGAGACCAGCCTGCGCTTCGTCAAGGGGCACGGCACCGAGAACGACTTCCTCGTCCTGCCCGACCCGGACGACAGTCTCGACCTGAGCGTGCCCCTGGTACGCCGGCTCTGTGACCGGCGAGCCGGCGTCGGTGGCGACGGGATCCTGCGGGTGGTGCGCACCGCCGCCAGCCCCGAGGTGGCGCACCTGTCCGGGGAAGCCGAGTGGTTCATGGACTACCGCAATGCCGACGGCAGCCTCGCCGAGATGTGCGGCAACGGCATCCGCGTCTACGCGCGTTACCTCATCGACGCCACGCTCGTTCGACCGGGAACGTTCCGGCTCGCCACCCGACACGGCGTGCGGGAGGTCTCCGTCCCGGAGCGGGGCGACGTAAGCGTCGACATGGGCACGGCGACGCTCGACCCACAGCCGGTCGAGGTCGCGATCGGCGGCCGGGCGCTTTCGGCGCACGCCGTCGACCTCGGCAACCCGCATGCCGTGCTCCTCCTCGACGAACCGGTCGACACGCTGGACCTGACGACGACGGCGGTACCGGTTGTCCGCTTCCCGGCCGGCGCCAACGTCGAGGTCGTCAACGTGCTCGCCCATGGACCTGACTACGGTCGGCTGCGCATGCGGGTGTTCGAACGCGGTGTCGGCGAGACCCGCTCCTGCGGCACCGGCGCGTGCGCGGCGGTGGTGGCCGCGGGGGAGTCGCGGACCTGGACGGTCGAGGTGCCCGGCGGCCTGCTGCGGGTCAGCCGGCACGGGGAACGGCTGCTGCTGACCGGACCGGCCGTGCTCGTCGCGGCCGGCGAGCTGTGTGCCCAGTGGCTGGCGGACGCCGAGAAAGACGCTGAGCCCGACGCCGCCATCGGCGACGGGACCAACCGCCGAAACCATGGTGCGCCAGCACCGGCCGCCGTGTCACCATCGACGGGATGACCGAGCCCGCTTCCCGCGTTGACCAGTCGATGGCTGCTTCCTCCACGTTCTCGTCCGACCCGCTCGACGGGACCATGTCCGACCACACCGAGTCCGACCACACCGAGTCCCACCACACCGAGTCCGACCACACCGAGTCCGACCACACCGAGGACGACCGCTTCGCTGACGACCGCTTCGCCATCTCGGACCTCGTCGCCGACCGGCAGGCGCTGCGCCGGGTACCCGGTCTGGCGACCGAGCTCACCGACGTCAGCGAGGTCGAGTACCGCCAGCTTCGGCTGGAGCGGGTGGTCCTGATCGGCGTGTGGACCGAAGGCACTGCCCTGGACGCCGAACACTCCATGGCCGAGCTTGCGGCGCTGGCCGAGACGGCCGGGTCGGTCGTCCTCGACGGGCTGATGCAGCGCCGCAATACACCGGACCCGGCCACGTACGTGGGCTCCGGCAAGGCCAAGGAGCTGCGCGACATCGTCGCGTCGACCGGCGCCGACACGGTCGTCTGCGATGGCGAGCTTGCGCCCGGCCAGCTCCGCCAGCTCGAGAATGTCGTCAAGGTCAAGGTGATCGACCGGACGGCGCTGATCCTCGACATCTTCGCTCAGCACGCCACCAGCCGTGAAGGTAAGGCACAGGTCGAGCTGGCGCAGATGACGTACATGCTGCCCCGGCTGCGCGGCTGGGGCGAGTCCCTGTCCAGGCAGGCTGGTGGCCGCGTCGCCGGCGGCGGGGGCATCGGCACCCGCGGTCCCGGCGAAACCAAGATCGAGACCGACCGACGCCGGATTCGCGGGCGCATGGCGAAGCTCCGGCGGGAGATCGCGGGCATGGGCACGGCGAGGGCGACGAAACGGCAGGAGCGGGTGCGCTCGGCCGTACCCTCCGTCGCCATCGCCGGATACACCAACGCCGGGAAGTCCTCGCTGCTCAACCGGCTGACCGGGGCTGGCGTCCTCGTTGAGAACGCGCTGTTCGCGACCCTGGATCCCACCGTGCGACGGGCGTCCGCGAGCGACGGCCGGACCTTCACCCTCACCGACACGGTCGGATTCGTCCGTCACCTGCCCCACCAACTCGTCGAGGCGTTTCGCTCCACGCTGGAGGAGGTCGGGCAGGCCGATTTGATTCTGCACGTCGTCGATGGGTCTGACCCTGATCCGGAGAGTCAGCTCGCCGCGGTGCGCGAGGTCCTTAGCGAGATCGACGCGCTCGGCGTGCCGGAGGTCGTGGTCGTCAACAAGACCGACGCCGCCGACCCACTGGTGCTCGCCGCACTGCGGCGCCGGGAGCCGACGGCGGTGTTCCTCAGCGCGCTCACCGGTGCCGGCGTACCCGAGCTGCTCGACGTCATCACCGCCGCTCTGCCGAGGCCCCACCTTCCAGTGAGCGTGCTCCTGCCCTACACCCGAGGCGACTTGGTCTCCCGTGTGCACGAGCACGGCGATGTGCTCGTGGAGGAGCACACCGGGCAGGGCACCCGGATCGACGCACGTGTGCCGGCGGCCCTGGTCGCCGACCTGACGCCGTACGCCGTCGCTGCCGCGCAGTAGTCGCCGCCGGGCGGTAGCCGGGTCCGACCTCCGGGTAGTGCTTCGCGCATGAAGGTGCTGATCGTCGTCCTGCTCGTCATCCTCGTCGCGGCACTCGCCTTCGCGGTGAGCGCGTCGTCGCGTCGGCGGCGCACCGCGCTGCGCAAGCGGTTCGGGCCGGAGTACGACCGGACCGTCTCGCAAACGGGTAGCGAACGCAAGGCGGACGCCGAGCTGGCGGCGCGGGAGCAGCACCGCGCGTCGTACGAGGTCCACCCGCTTCCAGAGGCGGCACGGCAGCGCTACCTCACCGCCTGGACCCGCGTCCAGACAGGCTTCGTCGACGCTCCGGATACCGCGGTGAGAGACGCCGACCGGCTGGTCAGCGAGGTGCTGACCGAGCGCGGGTACCCGACGGAGGACCACGACCGCCTGGCCGGCGACCTCTCCGTCGACCACGCGGGCGTATTGGACCACTTTCGCGCTGCCCACCACGTCTACCTGCGCAACGAGCGCCAGGAGGCGACGACGGAAGATCTGCGACGGGCGATGCAGCATTACCGCACGCTGATGGAGGAGCTCGTCTCCTCCTGACCTTCACCCGGATGGACCTGCGATTGGTGGCGCGGCTCCGCCGATCTTCGTAGATGTGGGACTGCGCCTCGGACGCCGCACGGTCACCGGCGTCACCGCCGCGCTGGCCGGCCTCGACATGCTGGCCAGCCAAGCCGGGCCGAAGGCTGCGCTGGTGGCGGCCACCGCGCTCGCGGTAGCAGTCCTGACTGCAACGCTCGGGCAGGCTCGTGGTGCGACCGGCGTACGCCGCGTCGCCTGGGCGGGCCTGTCGATGCCAGTGGCGCTCCTCGCGTTCGCTCCCGTTGCGCCAGTCCTGGCGGAACCGGCGGCCGGTTTGGTCGCGGTTGCTGTGCTGGCGGCGGGGTTTGTACCTGCGCCAACCGGAACTCGGCTTCGGCTCGCCGCCGACGGGGTTCTCGCGGGCATCGGCTGCTGCGTTCTCGCGTCAGTCACCACGCTGCCGTTGCCGCCCGTCGCAGTGCTGGCGGCTGCGGTCGGCATCTGCGTCATGGTGCGGTGCGGTTACCCGAACGGAGCCCCGGCCCGGCTCGGCTGGCCCCTCGCGGCGGTCGCGCTGGTGGCCGCCGCGTGCACAGGATCACCCACGCTCGGCCCATTGGCCGGCCTGCTCGCCGTGGTGGCGGCCCAGGCCGATGGCGAACGGCGCGATGCTCCCGACCGGCTTCCATGGCGGGCGGCGGTGGCCGCAGCGGCCACCGTGGTGCCGGTAGCGGCGGCCGTCGCAACGGGGCTGCGGGACCACGCCTCGCAGCGCCCCGCCCCGACACCCGCCGGCGCTGTCGGAGTCCTCGTGCTGCTCGTCCTCGCCCGGCTGGCCCTCGCCCTCGCCGACGACCTGCGCAGTCGGGCGACCCTCGACGTTCGGGTGGCGGAGCAAACCATGGCGCTGGTGCAGCAGGAGCAGTGGTTCCGCTCGCTGGTCCAGAACTCCTCGGACGTGATCACGGTCGTCGACGGCAGAGGGGTCGTGCGCTACCAGTCCCCCTCGGTGTTGTCGGTCTTCGGGCACGACCCGCACCAGGTCGTCGGAACGCCGGTGACTCGGCTGCTCAAGGCGGCGGACGCCGTCACGGTGACCGGCACCCTCACCGAGCTGGCGCGACGGCCGCGCTCGACGCAGCGCATCGAATGCCAGATGCGCCACGCGGACGGCAGTTGGCGCGACACGGAGACGATCGTTGCGTCGCTCGTCGACGACCCGCACATCCGCGGGCTGGTCCTGAACACCCGTGACGTGACCGAACGCAAGCGGCTCGAGGCGGAGCTTACGTCGGCGGCGTTCACCGACTCGCTGACCGGTCTGGCAAACCGTGCGCTGTTCCGCGACCGAGTGGAGCGAGCGCTCGAGCGACGCGCGGTGGGGACCACGGAGCCGGTCGTGGTCGTCTTCTGCGACCTCGACGGGTTCAAGGCCGTCAACGACGCGCAAGGGCATGCTGTCGGCGACCAGTTGCTCGGCCTCGTCGCGGAACGCATCCGGCACTGCGTCCGGCCGGGGGACACGGTGGCCCGCCTGGGGGGCGACGAATTCGCCGTACTGCTCACCGGTGTCGACGCCGACGCGGCCGCCGTCACCGTCGCGCAGCGGGTGACGAGCGTCCTTGCCCAGCCCTTCCTGCTCGACGGCCGGGAGATCTACGTCGGCACGAGTGCCGGCATCGCGTCGACGGGCTGCGGCGCCGACACTGCGGAACTCCTCCTGCGCAACGCCGACCTGGCGATGTACCGGGCCAAGGCCGCCGGCGACGTGGACTACGTGCGTTTCGAGCCGGCGATGCACGACGCCCTGCTCACCAGGGTGGCGCTCGAGGGCGACCTACGGCAGGCACTCGCCCGCGGGCAGTTCGCCGTCCACTACCAGCCCACGGTCGACCTACGAACGGGTCGGGTTATCGGCGCGGAGGCGCTGCTGAGGTGGTACCACCCGGAGCGGGGCGTCGTCCCGACCGAGGAGTTCGTCGCCCTGGCGGAGGCCAGCGGCCTGATCGTGCCCATCGGCGAGTGGGTACTGCGGGAGTGCCTCCGGCAGGGCGCACTCTGGCAGTCGTACGCCGCCCCGGGCGAGGTCTTCCACGTCGCGGTGAACATCTCGGGTCGCCAGCTCCAACCAGCGTTGGTGGAGGCGGTCTCTCGCGCACTCGCGCACAGTGGATTGCCCGCCTCCGCTCTCGTGCTCGAGATGACGGAGAGCGTGCTCATCGAGCGCACCGACGACATCGTGGCCCTGCTCGGGCAGCTCAAGGCGCTCGGCATCAGCATCGCCATCGACGACTTCGGTACCGGGTACTCGTCGTTGTCCTACCTCTCCCGGTTGCCGGTCGACGTGCTGAAGATCGACCGGAGCTTCGTCGAGAAGGTGGGGGCTACGCAGTCACAGGAGAACGAGCTGACCCGCACGATTGTGTCGCTGGGCAAAACCCTGCGGCTCGTGACGGTGGCCGAAGGCATCGAGCGCGGCGAACAGCTCGCCGAGCTGCGGGCGATGGGATGCACCCTGGGCCAGGGCTTCCTGTTCTCCCGCCCGATGCCGGCGGCGGCACTCGGTGAGTTGCTCGCTTTGCGCAGCGACACGGTGCCCGCGGCCCGTCGCCCGCTGCAGCCCGTCTGACCGCTGTCAGATCCGTCGAAGCACCGCGGTCACCCGACCGAGAATCGTCGCCTCTTCTCCCGCAATCGGCGAGTACGCCGAGTTCGCCGGCAGCAGCCATACTCGTCCGTCCCGCCGCCGGAACGTCTTCACCGTCGCCTCGCCGTCGATCATCGCCGCAACGATGTCGCCGTTGTCAGCGACCGGCTGCTGGCGCACGACCACCCAGTCCCCGTCGGCGATGGCCGCCTCGATCATGGACTCGCCGGTGACACGAAGCAGGAAGAGGGTGCCCTCCCCGACCAGCTGGCGGGGGAGTGGAAAGACGTCCTCGACCAGCTGCTCGGCCAGCACCGGTCCACCTGCAGCGATGCGCCCGACGACGGGTACGAAGACGGCCGCGGGCCGGCCGTCTGCGGCCCCGGAGTCGTCGTACGGCGACGCCGCGGCAGCCGGGGGTCGCTCCGGCAACATCACCTCCACGGCTCGGGGCCGGTTGGGGTCGCGACGCAGAAACCCCTTCCGCTGAAGGGTGCCGAGCTGGTGGGCGACGCTGCTCGTGCTGGTGAGCCCGACCGCCTCGCCGATCTCACGCATGCTCGGTGGGTAACCGCGTCGGTCGACCGAGTCGCGGATGACCTCGAGGACGCGCCGTTGCCGCGGCGTGAGCCCGGTCTCGTCTGGAGGGCCGTCGGGAAGCGGCCGCACGCCACGCGTGCCGGTCAGGCCGGAGCCCGAAACGTCGCTTGCGGTAGCACCGGGACCTTGCCCGGGGGCGGGTCTGGGCCGACGTCCTCCCGCAGCGCCCTTTGCTGCCGCGCCCTTTGTCGGAGCACCGTCCGCTGACCGCCGTGTCATCCGCTGACCTCCGTACTCGTTTTCCGATCTCCGTCCGACGCAACGGTAGCCGCGAGCTGCGTCGGATTCAAACACATGTTCGAACGTGTCGGAATATTGTCGGCGCGACGTGGTAGAACGGAGGTCGAACACACGTTCGAGCTCAGAGGAGGCCCCCGATGACCACGACGCTCGACCTGCCGATGCCGGTTGCACTGCCCAGAGTGCCGCAGCGACCTTCGCCGGCACGTCCTGCGCGGCGAAGCAGCACGCCAGTGGTTCCAACCGGCCGAACCGACCCCCGGCTGCGTCCGGTGTCTCGCTCGCCCGGATATCTCACGATGCCGCCATCCGCGCGTCCAACCCCGCGCCCAACCCCGCGCCCAACCCCGCGTCCGATCGCCCTTCCCGTTGTCCGTCAGCGGGTCCGGCCGCTTGCCGGTTCGACTGCCGGCCCGGCAACCGGCGCGACACCGATCCGCCTGACGGTCCGCGGACGCGCCCTCGTCGTGGTGGCCACCCTGAGCCTGCTGCTCGCCGCCTTCTCCGCGGGACGCAACTCGACGGCTTCGACCGCCATCTCCCGGCGGCCCGCGACCGCGACCGTCGTGGTGGGCGCTGGCGACACGCTCTGGCGGATCGCCGCCCGGGCCGCGCCCGGGGCCGATCCCCGCGCGACGATCGAGAAGATCCTGCGGCTCAACGGTCTGCACGTCAGCTCGGTCCGGCCCGGGCAACGAATTCTCGTGCCCGCGCGTTGAGGAGATGAGGTCTTCGGTTCCAGTCGTCTCCTCGATTACAACTCGTCATATGGGCGGTACGCATCGCGACGGTTGCTGCGACACGCCGACAGCACGCGCCTGACCTCGGTCTTTGCCCCGGCCCTTGCGCAACGCGCCTCGTCGGCCTAGGTTCACAACATCTGGTAGTTACACCGCTGTAGTTCTCCACAGATTGTGGTCATGAGACCACAGGTTTCCCACCGGATTCCCACAGCGTCGTCCCAAAGCCCGAGCCGTCCCAAAGCCCGAGCCGTCCCAAGCCCGAGCCGTCCCAAGCCCGAGCCGTTCCTGGAGGGAGAAGCGATGCACTGCCCGTTCTGTCCCTCCTCCGACAGCCGAGTCGTCGACAGCCGGGAGGCGGATGAGGGTGCCGCGATCCGTCGGCGCCGTTCCTGCGCCGAGTGCGGCCGCCGTTTCACTACGGTGGAGACGGCGTCTCTGGCCGTCGTCAAGCGTTCCGGCGTTCGGGAGCCGTTCTCCCGGGCGAAGATGGTGGCCGGGGTTCGCAAGGCCTGCCAGGGGCGGCCTGTCGACGACGACCATCTCGCCGTCCTGGCTCAGCAGGTCGAGGAGACGGTGCGCGGACGCGGTGCCGCCGAGGTGTCCACGCACGAGGTGGGGCTGGCCGTGCTGGCCCCGCTGCGTCGCCTGGACGAGGTGGCCTATCTGCGCTTCGCATCGGTCTATCGCTCCTTCGACTCGCTCGCTGAATTCGAGGCCGAGATCGCGATGCTCCGCGATGGCGCCACCGATCGGGGTCTCGACGTAGAGCCGACCGGCGCCACGCAGTCCACCACGTCCCAACGTCCGTCTCGAGTCCTCAACGCGGCTCCCTAGTTTCATCCGAGCTTCCCGAGCGCAGCAGCGCTTCGATCCCAGGCCACGAAAGGCAGGCATCGCATGACCGAGACGGTCGGCACGTCCCGCAGCAGCAACGGCCACAACGCCCGCGAGCTGCGGATCGAGCGCGTCTACACCCGGCCCGGGATGCACCCGTACGACGAGGTGAGCTGGGAGCGGCGCGACGTCGTCATGACCAACTGGCGTGACGGCTCCGTCAACTTCGAGCAGCGTGGCGTCGAGTTCCCGGACTTCTGGTCGGTCAACGCGGCCAACATCGTGACCACGAAGTACTTCCGCGGCGCCGTCGGCACCGAGCAGCGGGAGTGGAGCCTTCGGCAGCTCATCGACCGCGTGGTGAAGAAGTACGTCTCTTCCGGCGCGGAGCATGGCTACCTGCTCAGCGACGAGGACGCCGAGGTCTTCGACGCCGAGCTCACCTACATGCTGTTGCACCAGATCTTCAGCTTCAACAGCCCGGTCTGGTTCAACGTCGGCACGACCGCGCCGCAGCAGGTCTCGGCATGCCAGCCCTACCACGCACTCGTGAGCACCCCCGACGGTCTTGTCCCGATCGGCCGGCTCGTCGAGACCGCCGCGGTTGGCGCCAAGGTATTCGACGCCAACGGCGTCACGAGCGTGGTCGCCGTCAAGTGCAACGGCGTCAAGGACGTGCTGCGGATCCACACTGAGGCCGGACAGGCGCTCGACCTCACGGCAGACCACCTCGTCTGGCGATCGTCGGGCGAGACGCCCGGACGGTTCGTCGTGGCCGGAGACCTAAGGCCGGGCGACGGGCTGGAGTGGCATCGCACGCAGTCGCACGGCGGAGGGGAGATCACCTCACACGGGATCGCCGAGGCGGCCCGTGCCGGGGCCGCCGGCGAGCGCGCGCCGGCCGATCTGTTCGCGGCGCCGCTACCGGTCGTTGCGGCGCATCTCCGAAGCCTCTTCCGGGGGGCGGGCTACGTCTCGGTTGCCGCGCGCTCGGCGCTGGTCGGTCTCGACCTCACCGGTGTCGAACTGACCCGCGAAGTGCAGGCGCTGCTCACCCGATTCGGCATCTTCGCGCGTCTGAGCCGCAGCGTCGAAGCGCGGTCCGAGCACCGTGATGTCAGGGGCAGTGATGCGTCGGGCGGCGATGCGTCGGGCGGCGATGCGTGGAGCATCAGCATCGAGAGCGCCGGCGATCGTCGTACGTTCGCGGACGAGATCGGGTTTTCCGACCCGGTCAAAGCAGCGGAGCTCGAGCGATCCTTCGATCTGCCCGGCTGTCGCGCGCTGCCGGTCGAGCGGGTGCGCGTGGCCCGCGTCGAGCCATTGGGCGCCATGCCGGTCTACGACATCCAGACGGAGAGCGGTGAATACCTCTCCGGCAATCTCCGGGTCCACAACTGCTTCATCCTCGCGGTCGAGGACACGATGGACTCGATCCTCAACTGGTACCGCGAAGAGGGTCTGATCTTCAAGGGCGGCTCGGGCGCCGGCGTCAACCTCTCGCGGATCCGTTCCTCGCGGGAGCTGCTGTCCTCCGGCGGCACCGCGAGCGGGCCCGTGTCGTTCATGCGCGGCGCCGACGCGTCGGCGGGCACGATCAAGTCGGGCGGTGCCACCAGGCGCGCCGCGAAGATGGTCGTGCTCGACGTCGACCACCCCGACATCGAGGAGTTCGTCGAGACCAAGGTCCGCGAGGAGCACAAGATTCGGGCACTGCGCGACGCCGGCTACGACATGGACCTCGGCGGCAAGGACATCGTCAGTGTCCAGTACCAGAACGCCAACAACTCCGTCCGGGTGAGTGACGAGTTTCTGCAGGCGGTGGAGGAGGGCCAGCCGTTCTCCACCCGCGCGCGGCTGGACGGGTCAGCCGTCGACACCCTCGACGCCAAGACACTCTTCCGCTCCTTGGCGCAGGCGGCGTGGGGATGTGCCGATCCCGGCCTGCAGTACGACGACACGATCAACGACTGGCACACCTGTCCGGAGAGCGGCCGCATCACGGCGAGCAACCCATGTTCGGAGTACGTCCACCTCGACAACTCCTCCTGCAACCTCGCGTCGCTCAACCTCATGAAGTTCCTGCGCGACGACGACAGGTTCGACTCGGCCCGGTTCGTCAAGGCCGTGGAGCTGATCATCACGGCCATGGACATCTCGATTTCCTTCGCCGACTTCCCGACGGAAGCGATCACCGAGGTGACTCGTACGTACCGACAGCTCGGCATCGGCTACGCCAACCTCGGCGCCCTGCTCATGGCCACCGGCCACGGCTACGAGTCCGAGGGCGGCCGGGCGCTTGCGGCGGCCATCACCTCGCTCATGACGGGTACGGCGTACAAGCGCTCCGCCGAGCTCGCCGGCGTCGTCGGCCCCTACGACGGCTATGCGCGCAACGCCGAGGCGCACAAGCGGGTGATGCGCAAGCACACTGCCGCCAACGACACGATGCGCACCGTGGGCGCGGACGACGAGCAGATCCTCGCCGAGGCGCGGCGACAGTGGAAGGAGTCCCTCCACGTCGGCGAGCGCAACGGGTGGCGCAACGCACAGGCGAGCCTTCTCGCGCCCACCGGGACCATCGGTTTCATGATGGACGTCGACACCACCGGCATTGAGCCCGACCTCGGCTTGGTCAAGCTGAAGAAGCTCGTCGGCGGCGCGTCGATGAAGATCGTCAATCAGACCGTGCCGCGCGCACTACGGAAGCTCGGCTACCAGCAGGAGCAGGTCGAGGCGATCGTGGAGCACATCGGCGAACACGGCAACGTGCTCGACGCCCCGGGGCTCAAGACCGAGCACTACGAGGTCTTCGACTGCGCCATGGGGGAGCGCGCGATCTCGCCGATGGGTCACGTCCGGATGATGGCCGCCGTACAGCCGTTCCTCTCCGGTGCGATCTCGAAGTGTGTGGTGGGAGAGACGCTGCTTACGACGGCCGATGGGCTGGTCAGGATCGGCAACATGCACGACGGTGAGCCGGCCGACACCTTCCGCTCCGAGATCCTGGAAGTGGCAAGTCTCGACGGACCGCGGAAGACGGACGCCTTCTACTACGGCGGGATTCGGCCGGTCCGGAGCATCGTGCTGCGGTCCGGGCACCGGGTGACCGGGACGCCCAACCACCGGGTGCTGGTCGCGTCGCCAGGCGAGCCCGAGTGGCGGGCGCTTAGTGAGGTCCAAGTCGACGACCGCGTCGCGGTGCAGTACGGCGCCGACCTGTGGGCAACGCTGCCGGCCCGATTCGACGGGTTCCGGCCCACCTCGCCGTACCCCGCCCAGCAGCAGGTTCGGCTTCCGGTTGAGATGACCGAGGAGCTCGCCTTCTTGCTGGGCGCCTACGCCGCGCGGGGCGTCACCGACCGGTCGGCCAGGTCGGCCCGGTCGGTGACGATTGGGAACAATGACCGAGGCGTCCTCGAGCGGCTGCGCGAGGCGTGGCGGACCGAGTTCGGTCTCGACGCTTCGATCGTCGAGCGGCCTGGCGCGTGTCCCGGTGTCGTCGCGTCGAGCCAGCTGGTGGTGGAGTTCCTGGACCACCTTGGGTGCGGTGCCGACGCCTCGACCAAGTGCATCCCCGACGCCGTGCTGCGCTCGCCACGCCGAATGGTGATCTCGTTCCTGCGCGGCATCTCCCTCGGCGTCGACCTGCATCCGCCGGTGGCAGCCGCTGCGGCCAGGTGGTTCATCCGTTTGGGCGCCCCACGCCTGCTCGACGACCTCCAGGCCGTCCTGACGAACCTCGGCGTCGAACACGGTCGCACCGGCGAACACGGTCGCACCGGCGAGCCCAACGACGACAACGGCCGGAGCTACGACGAGGTCTACGCCAGCGGTGACAACGCGCGGCTGATGTCCCGGCTGGTGCCCTTCGTCGAGCACGACAAGCGTGCCCGAGCCGAGCAGCTCGGCGCGATGTCGGCTGTGGCGAACGCAACCGATGCGTGCGGCGTGCGGTTCAGCCCGATCGTCAGCGTGGCGGACGCAGGCGAGCGGGAAGTCTTCGACATCTCCGTACCCACCACGCATGCCTTCGTGGCCAACGGCATCGTCAACCACAACACGGTCAACATGCCGGAGTCCGCGACGGTCGAGGACGTCGAGCACATCTACTTCCAGGGCTGGAAGCTGGGCTTGAAGGCGCTGGCGATCTACCGCGACAACTGCAAGGTGGGCCAGCCGCTCTCCCTGGCGAAGAAGGCTCCGGCGGCCATCGCCGCGCTCGAGCAGCGGCCGACGAGGAAGCGGCTGCCGAAGAAGCGGCCGAGCCAGACGGTGTCGTTCGCGGTAGGCGGTGCGGAGGGTTACCTCACCGCGGGCTCCTACCCGGATGACGGTCTGGGCGAGGTCTTCATCAAGATGTCGAAGCAGGGGTCGACCCTGGCCGGTGTCATGGATGCGTTCTCGGTGGCCATTTCCATTGGCCTGCAGTACGGCGTCCCGCTCGAAGCGTTCGTCACCAAGTACATCAACATGCGCTTCGACCCGGCCGGCATGACCGACGACCCCGATGTGCGGATGGCCCAGTCGGTCATGGACTACATCTTCCGGCGGTTGGCACTCGACTACCTACCGGTGGAGAAGCGGGCCGAACTGGGCGTGTTCACGGCGGCGGAGCGGGCGGTGACCGTGGCGTCGTCGTACGAGGACGGTCCGCCCGCGTTGCCCGGAGCCGAGGGAGGCGTGACCGAGTCCGACGTCGACTCGCTCCGATCCTCCGCGCCGGTAGAGGCGCCGGGACCCTCCATGGCAACCGAACCGGCTGCCCGTCCGGGCGACGCCGGCCAGGGTGCCTGGTTCAGCTCGCAGACGGCGGTGGACGCCCCACTCTGCTTCACCTGCGGCATCACGATGCGACCGGCCGGCAGCTGCTACGTGTGCGAGTCCTGCGGTAGCACGAGTGGCTGCAGCTGACGGGAAAGCTCAAGTGACGCCGAGCCGAGGTGTGGTTGACAAGCCGGTCAGTGCAGTCCAGCGCCCGGCGAGCCGAAACTCTCCAGGTGAGAGAGCGTGTTACGACGCGGAAGAAGCTGCGGAGGCACCCGTCCCGACAGCGACTTCGGACAGGCAGCCGACTTCGGGCAAGCCGGCGGCGAGCGTCGACGAGTACTTCGCCACGGCGCAGCCGGCCACCGGGAGCGGACTGGCCGGCGGCTCGGCACCCGGCGAATACCACAAGCGTGCCGCCAAGCGCGAGGAGCGCATCCGAGCCGCGCATCCCAGGCTCGGCGGCCACATCCTGACGCTGACCGACGACCCGCAGCACACCGCGGTGTGGCGCTCCAGGGCAGTCGGTGAGGAGAAGGTCGCCAGCCGGCTCGACTCCCTCGCCAGCGAGGGGATCTTTGTACTGCACGACCGACGCATACCGCACAGCCGCGCAAACCTCGACCATGTCGTCATCGGCCCGGCGGGGGTGTTCGTCATCGATGCCAAGCGGTATCGGACGCGAAGGTCGAGGCCCGGCGTTCCGGAGGATGGCTCTCACCGGTCAGCGAACGGCTCGTAGTGGGCGGCCGCGGACAGGACGCGGCTCGTGGCCGGTCTCTCCCGGCAGTCCCAATCCTCGGTCCCAAGGGTAGCCGCCAAGCTGGTCCGCAAGCCCGGTCCGCTGACCGTTGCAGACCGACAGCGTTGCGTGAGCATCTGGCAGCAAGGCTGCCGGCCTTACCAGCGCTGACGTCTTGCACCGCCTGCCATCCAGTGGTGTACGGGCCTCGCCCCGAATGGTGTTGTTGCCTTCGTAAACTCACGCACGGCGTCGAAGTCAGTCTTGTTCAGGAAGAGTGGCAGTACGGCAGGTACCGCTTCGGCTCCTGAGCAGTCCCGCGTCAGGCAACCATCGGCTGCATAGTGACCGGTGCGCCGGGGTGCGGGCGACACGGCACCCTCACTTGGCACCCCTGGGATGTCGTCCGGCCCGCCTTCGACGTCGTCGGTAACGGTCGAGGTCGGCTGGCGAGCAGGGCGGGCAATGATCCAGGGAAACCTGGGCACACCAGCACGTGTCCAGGTATCCCTGGATCAAGGAACACTGAGCCGAAACCGGCGTGGCAAACCCTATTGGGCGAGGCACTAGACCGTCGGGAAACAGAGCGGCTTCGCCTCTACTCACCAGCCGATGTCCCCACAAAAAAAGCTCCGCCAATCCCATAGGACGGCGGCGAGCAATACATCCAACATAGCGGATTGCCTGCGGCTCCGCGTCTGCGATGTTGAGGAGCAGACACCCCGAGAGGCGCCCGAGGTACGGAGGAGGGCAGTTGAGCGGGAGCGGTCCCTCCTCTACGGCCGGCGGACGGTCGGTGACCGTCGCGCCGCAGCGCCTGGCGGGTTGGCTCGCTCGGTTCGCGGAGCGACACGGTGAGGTGGCGTGGACCGCTGACGCGCAGACCGTCGTCCTGACGGCGGCGGACGGCGCTCGGGCCGAATGCACGGTGTCGTTCCCGCCGCTGTCCGCCGACCCGTCGCTGCTGTACGGCGGCCTGCTCGAGTCGGCCTGCTCATCCCGGCGAGTAGGCGTGCTGCTGGTGCGGCTCGGCGGTTACGCCGTGGGTGTCTTCGACGGGGAGCGGCTGGTCGCGTCGAAGGTGGGGTCGCGGCAGGTGCACGGCCGCTCCGCGGCCGGCGGGTGGTCGCAGCGGCGCTTCGCCCGGCGCCGGGAGGCTCAGGCACGCGTGGCGCTCGACGCCGCGGCTGACACCGCTGCTCGCATCCTGGTACCGGCCGCTCCCGATCTCGACGCCGTCGTGACGGGTGGCGACCGACGGGCGCTGGCGGCCGTTCTGGACGATCGACGACTGGCGCCGTTGCGCTCACTCCTGGTGACCCGGACCCTGGACGTGCCCGACCCGAGGCAGCGGGTCCTCGAATCGACGCCGGCGTTGTTTCGCGCGGTGCACATCCGCGTCTTCGACCCGCCCGCGACCGGCTGAGCGCCGCCGCCGGTCACATCCGCTTGTGCACGACCAGCGGGTACACCGGCCCGGCGCCTGCCTCGCGCAGCAGCGCCGCGCCCACGGTGAGCGTGAACGTGGAGCGGGCGTAGTCGTCGACGAGCAGCACCGGCCCGTTGGGAACCGCTCCGGTGACCCGCAGTCGGCGAAACGCACCGTCGGCAGCGAGCCGGTTCGTCGGTGCGTCGTCCTGAAAGACCCCGTCGTCGACGAGGCAGAGGGCGGGGACCACCGGCAGCCGGCCTATGGAGCCGATCCGAGCGGCGATGTCGTCGATCAGCCGGCCGTGCCGTCGGGACGGCATCGGCACCACCGCGAGTGGTCGACCGGCCGGCCATCCCCACCGGCTCAGCAGCCGCACGCATCCCTCGACGATCTCCTCCGGGGCTGGGCCGTCGCCGGCGAGGGCCGTACCGACGGCCTCGCCCCAACCGGGATCCTCGGCGAACGCCAGCGCGCGTCCCGGCTCGGCTCGTAGGCCGGGCGGGATCGTCCCCCGGCGAGCGCCGCCGGCCGGCCACATCTTGCGCGGCTCGACGACGTTGACGACCCCGCGCAGATACCCGACCGCGGCGACGAGCGTCTCCTTCGACGGCGCCAACCCCGGAGGGGGCAGCGTGCCGGTGCACACCGAGCACCGGCCGCAGTCCGCCGCGCCGGGGTCGTCCAGTGCTGAACGCAGCTGGCGCATCAGGCAGCTGTCAGCGGTGAGATAGCGCCGCATGATCGCCTGCTCGGCCTTGCGAGCGGCAGCGATGTCGGCGTACCGCTGCGCGTCGTAGCGCCACGGGACGCCGGTGGCCACGTAGCCACCGCCGGTGCGAGTGACCGCGCCGTCCACGTCGAGGATCTTCAGCAGTGACTCCAGCCGTCCCCGGCGCAGGTCGGTCGCGGCCTCCAGCGCCGGAACGCTTCTCGGCGCGCCGTCGCCGTGGGCAAGGGCGTCGAGCACGCGTCGTACGGTTGGCTCCGGCGGCATCGCCGTCGAGTCGAAGTAGGCCCAGATCCGCTCGTCGGCGGCTGTCGGCAGGAGTGCCCCGACCGCCGAGTCCAAAGCTCGGCCAGCGCGGCCGACCTGCTGGTAGTACGCGATCGGCGTCGACGGGGCACCCAGATGGATGACGAAGGCGACGTCGCCCTTGTCGAACCCCATACCGAGCGAGCTGGTCGCCACGAGCGCGGTGAGCTCGTTGCGCAGCAGGGCGACCTCGAGCTTGGCGCGATCTTCGGCCGGGGTGTCGGAGGAGTACGCCGCCACGGCATGCCCTCGCTCGGCGAGGAACCCGGCCAGCCGCGACGTCTCGGCCACCGTGAGGGTGTAGACGATCCCCGACCCTGCAATGGCGCCGAGCGCGTCGGCGACCCAGGCGTACGCGCCCGGGACCGACCGGGTGTTGACCACCGAGAGGGCGAGCGAGGGACGGTCCAGCGGACCGTGCAAGGTCAGGGTGTTCGCGCCGACCTGCGAGGCGACGTCGATGCGGACCCTGGCGTTGGCGGTAGCCGTCGTGGCCAGCACCGGAGTGCCGTCCGGCAGGTCCGAGATGAGATGCCGCAGCCGGAGATAGTCGGGGCGGAAGTCATGGCCCCAGTCGCTGATGCAGTGGGCCTCGTCGATGACGAGCATGCCGAGCCGCCCGCCAAGTCCGGGAAGGACGCGGCTGCGGAAGCCAACAGAGTTCAGCCGCTCCGGTGAGACGAGGAGTACGTCGAGCTCACCGTCGAGCAGCGTGGCCTCGATCGCGTCCCAGTCCTCGATGTTCGCCGAGTTGATCGTGGCGGCGGACAGCCCGGCGCGGGCGGCGGCGGCCACCTGGTCGCGCATGAGCGCCAGCAGCGGCGAGACCACGAGGGTCGGGCCGGCGCCGAGCGCCCGGCGTAGCGCGGTGGCGACCCAGTACACGGCGCTCTTGCCGGCCCCGGTGCGCTGCACGTTGACGACGGCCCGGCCCGCGGTCAGCGCCTCGATCGCGCACCACTGGTCCTCCCGGAGCGTCGCCGCCGGTCCGGCGAGGCGGACCAGCCAGGACTGCGCTTGCGCACGCAGGTCGCCATCGGCGCTCGTGGATGTCATTCGACCCATCGTGCCTTTCCGGCCGACGAGCAGCTGTAGGAACCGGTCAGGTTCCTACCCGGTTCGGTCGATACTCGGGCCATGAGGAGGGAACCGGCGACGCCTCGCCGCGACGGCGGAGCGCGCCTCGGCGCCGAGCTGCTTGTCGTGGCGGGGATCGTCACGTTCGTCAACAACTACCTGCCGGACAGCGGTCACCTCGACGTCGCGCTGCTCAACGCCGCCTCGTTCCTCGCCGTCGCCGTCGGGCTGGTCGCCTGGTTCCTGCCGTGGTATCGGTGGTCGGCGCGCGCCCCGCTCCTGCTAGTGCTCTTCGCGTTCGCGCTCATCGGTACGGCGGACCGGTACGGCGGGGTCAGCAGCTTCAGCTACGCCGTCTATTTCGTCGTGGTCTTTGTCTGGGTCGGGCTCTCCCAGCCGCCGTTCACCTCGATGGTCCTGGCGCCGGTCGCCGTGGCGGCGTACGTCTGGCCGCTGCTGACCGCTCCGGTGCCGGCGCCGCACGGGGTCGCGTCGGTGACGGTGGCGATTCCGGTCTGCGTGCTGGTGGGCGAGGCGCTCTCGCGGTCGGTCCGCCGCCAGCTCGAGACCCAGCGACAGCTCCAGCAGCGGGTTGCGCTGCTGGAGCAGCAGCGCAATCGCGAGCAGGCAATCATCGATGCGGTGGCCGATGGCCGGCTCGTCGTCGATGACACGGGCCGGGTGCTCAGCTGCAACGGCGCGGCGACCAAGCTGCTCCGGATGCCGGCCGACGCCCTTGTCGGGAGACCGGTCCCCGTGCCGGTCGCAAACTCCGGCCTGCCGGTCGAGCATGAGCTGGGCGACCGTCGCTGGCTCGAGAGCATCTCGGCCACGCTGCCCGGCACGAGCGAGAGCGTGGTCGCGCTGCACGACATCAGCCGGCAAAAGGCGCTGAAGGAGGCCCAGGACCTCTTCCTGGCGACGTCGAGCCATGAGCTCCGGACACCGCTCACCGTCGTCAAGGGTTACCTGGCCACGCTGCAGCGGCGATGGGACGTGCTGACCGAGGAGCAGCGGCTCGAAGCGATCGACACGGCGTCGGAGCGTACGGACGCGCTCGTGGTGCTGGTCAACCACCTCTTGCTCGCCGCGCGGGCCGGCGTCGGCCGGCACACAGTGACGGCGCGGCCGTTCGACCTGGCCGCCGCGGCCCGACGCATCGTCGGCGACTTCGCGACGATGTCGGCACGGCACCGGATCGACGTGGTGGTGGACCGCGGCGTGCCGGCGGCGCTCGGTGAATCGGCGACCATCGAACCGATCCTCGGCCAGCTGCTCGAGAACGCCGTCAAGTACAGCCCGGCGGGCGGCAGCATCGTGGTCAGCGTGCGGGCCGAGGTCGGCAGCGTCTGCGTGGAGGTGGCCGACGAGGGGGTCGGGCTCGCCGCAGGCAGCGCGGCCCACCTCTTCGCCCCGTTCGTGCAGGGTGCCAGCGAGGACCGACGGGAGTACGGCGGGGTGGGGCTCGGGCTGCACATCGTCCGCCAGCTGGTCGAGGGGCAGGGCGGAACGGTCCGCGCCGCCAACCGGCCCGGCGGCGGCGCCGTGTTCACCGTCGCGCTCCCCGCTGCGGACCGCCCGGCGCATCCCGAGGGGTAACGTCGGGCCGTGCTCGACGACCGGAGCGACGGGCCGCTACCCATGCTCGACCTCGCCATACTCGCCGAGGTCGAGCGCCGCGTCCTATGGCTCGCCACCCGCATCGTCGACGCGGCCAACACCGAACGCGACACCGGCGACGGGGTCAAGGTCGGCGGCCACCAGGCGTCGTCGGCCTCGCTGGTGACCGCGATGACCGCGCTCTACTTCGCGCATCTCGACGCCGCCGACCGGGTGTCGGTCAAGCCGCACGCCAGCCCGGTCTTCCATGCCGTGCAGTACCTGCTCGGCGACCTCGACCGGCGCTACCTGCCGACGCTGCGCGCGTTCGGCGGACTGCAGTCCTATCCCAGCCGCACGAAGGACCCGGATCCGGTCGACTTCAGCACCGGATCGGTCGGCCTCGGCGCCGCCGCGCCGCTCTTCGCAGCGGTGACGCGGCGCTACGTCGACGCGCACTTCGGCGAGCGGCCGCGCTCGCGTTTCGTCGCGCTGCTCGGCGACGCGGAGCTGGACGAGGGCAACGTCTGGGAGGCGATCGCCGACCCGGTGACGCGCGGTCTGGGCAACGTCATGTGGATCGTCGACCTCAACCGGCAGAGCCTCGACCGCGTCGTACCGGGGTTGCGCATCGCGGCCCTACAGGCGCACTTCGCGGCGGCCGGGTGGCACGTCGTCGAGGTGAAGTACGGCCGGCGGCTTGTCGAGCAGTTCGGCCGGCCGCACGGCGCTGCGCTCCGGCAGTGGATCGACGATATGCCCAACGAGCACTACCAGTCGCTGTTCGCGTACGCCGGCGAGGAGCTGCGCAAGCGCTTTCTCGACGGAGCTCCGGACGGCGTTGAGAAGGAGGTCGAGCGGGCGCTCGAGGCGGTGCCCGACGACGAGCTGGCGCCGCTGCTGCAAGACTTGGGCGGGCACGACCTCGAGGCCATGCTGCACGCCTACCGGCAGGCCGACGATGTCACCGACCGGCCGACCGTCGTCTTCGCCTACACGGTCAAGGGCTGGGGCCTGCCGATGGCCGGCAACCCGCTCAACCATTCCCAGCTGCTTCCGGCCAGACAGGTCGATGACCTGCGGTCGTCGGTCGGCCTGACCCGGGACGACGAGTGGGACCGCTTCCCGCCGGACAGCGCTCCCGGTCGGCTCTGCGCCGAGCGCGGCAGCCTCCTGCGGCGGCCGGTCCCGGACGAGCGGATCTCGATAGCGGTGCCGACCGAGACGCTGCAGCGCCCGTCCCGCAAGCCGGTGTCGACCCAGGAAAGCTTCGGCCGGATCCTCGTCGAGCTCGGTCGCAACGACCAGGTGGCGCCGTACCTGGTGACGACCGCGCCGGACGTCGCCGTCTCGACGAACCTGGCTGGCTGGATCAACAAGACCGGCGTCTTCACGCCCGAGGAGATGCGCGACTGGGGCGAGGCCGACTCGGTCCTGCGCTGGCGCCAGCACCCCAAGGGCCAGCACCTCGAGCTCGGCATCTCTGAGATGAACCTCTTCCTGCTGCTCGGCCAGCTCGGCCTTGCCTGGGACCTCTCCGACCAGCCGCTGCTTCCGGTGGGCACGGTCTACGACCCCTTCGTCTGCCGCGGGCTCGACGCGTTCATCTACGGGACCTATTCGGGTGCCCACTTCGTCATCGCCGGCACCCCGTCCGGCGTGACGCTGGCCCCGGAGGGCGGCGCGCACCAGTCCACGATCACCGCGTCGATCGGCCTGGAGCTGCCCGGCGTGACGCTGTGCGAACCGGCGTACGCGAGAGCGCTCGACTGGCAACTCTGCGACGCGCTCCGCCGCATCGCCGCCGGCGGCGATGACGCCGCGACGTACCTGCGGCTCACCACGCGGCCGCTGGACCAGGCGCCGTTCGAGGCGGCGCTGGAGCGGTACGGCGTCGAGCGACTGCGCGAGCTCGTCCTCGCCGGCGGCTACCGCGTGCTGGCTGACGCAGAGCCCGGCGGCCCCGTCGTACACGTCGCGGCGTCGGGTGCGGTTCTGCCCGAGGCGATCGCGGCCGCTGCGGAGCTTCGGGACGAGGGAGTGGCGGCGAACCTCGTCGACGTGACGAGCCTCGACCGGCTCTACTCGAGCTGGCGGCGGGCGCTGCGCGACGACCTTCGCGCGGCGCGTACGCCGGCCGCCCCGCCGATTCTGCGCGAGCTCTTCCCGGTACGGGCGCCGGTGGTCACCGTCCACGATGCCGCGTCGCACGCGATGGCGTGGCTGGGCTCCGCGATCGGCGCGCCGGCGGTGCCGCTCGGGGTGGACGCGTTCGGGCAGACCGGCACCGTGCCCGACCTCTACCGCGAGCACGACCTGCTGCCCGGTGCGATCGTCAACGCGGCGTTGGCCGCCCTCGCGCTTTCCTGAGCAGCGGGCGGTTTCCCGGCAGCACCGGCCGTTCGCAGTGTTCACCGTCGGACGCGGCGGAGTTCACCGTCCGGACGGCACCCGTTGGCGGCCGTCTGCGAACAATGCGCGGGTCCGAACCTCGAAGCACTGGAGGAACAATGCGCATCACCTCCGTCCGCATCGCGACCGGCGCGCTGCCCGCCGGCGTCCTCGCGACCCTCGTCGCCCTGCCCGGCGCGGCTCCCGCGGCATCCCCCGCGACGTCCGCCGGTGTCAAGACCCACCGCCCGCCCCTTCTGGCTCCGCTGCGCGCCGGCGTGCGGTTCGACCCGATCCTCTCGACCGGCGACATCGTCGGCGGCCGACTCGGCGGATATCAGATGTCCGGTACGCCGGACGGGCTCGGCTTCTACCGATCGGCACCCGACCGCATCGAGCTGTTCATGAACCACGAGCTCGACGGCGCCGCGCCAGCGGGCGTCGGCACCCGGGTCAGCCACCTCACGCTGGACCGGTCGCGTCGCGTGCATGCGGCCCAGTACGTCGTCTCCGGCCGGGAGGGCTTCCTACGGTTCTGCTCCGCCACGCTGGGTCGCTACGCCGGCGTGCCCTGGTTCACCACGGGGGAGGAGTCGACGGACCAGGGTGCCGGTCCTGCCGGCGGCCACGGCGGCACCTCGATCGCGATCAACGCGAAGACCGGCCGACGGCTGCCTACACCGCACTTCGGCCGCTTCGCCCACGAGAACGTCGTACCGCTGCGCGGCCTCAAGACGACTGTGGTCGTCTCCGGCGAGGACGGCGACGCGGGGCACTCGCAGCTCTACGCCTACACGGCCGCGACCTTCAACGCCGCGGTGCTCGGCCGGGGACAGCTGTGGGTCTGGAAGGCAAACCGGCGGGTCGCCGACGGGAACCCGTCCACCAACGACATCGCGAAGGGCCAGACGCTGCGCGGCCACTTCGTCGCGGTCAGCCAGGCAGAGAACCGCGATGCGGACAGCTTGGAGGCGGCCGCGCAGGCCAAGGGCGCGTTCGACTTCGTCCGGGTGGAGGACGTCGCGCAGAGCGTCGACCGGGCAGGCGTCGTCTACTTCGCTGACACCGGCTCCGACGGCGCGGAGTCGCACCACGGGCGCATCTACCGGCTGCGGGTCGATCCGACTCACCCGGCCCGTGCCGATCTCACGGTCGTCCTCGACGGCGATGCCGGGGACAACATCGTGAACCCGGACAACCTCGACGTCTCGCGCCGGGCCATGCTCATCCAGGAGGACCGCAACTCCGAGAACCGAGGTCCCGACGTCCGTGGCGGGTACGGCCGCGTCCTCGCCTACGACCTCCGTACCCGGGTGGTTCGCCCGGTCGCTCGGGTCGCGACGCCGAGCACGCTGTCACCAGGGTCGTGGGAGAGCTCCGGTGTGGTCAACGCGGCCGGCATCTGGGGGTCCGGCTGGTGGCTGCTCGACGTACAGGCCCACGACACTGAGCGCAGGCAGCCGGGCCTGTCCCTGCGGCCGAATGCCGCGCTGGGGGAGGACGGGCAGCTGTTGGCGATGTACGTGCCGGGCACCTAGCAACCGTGGGGTCTTGTCAAGCGGGTCGGAGGCGCGCCGGACCGGCGCGTGACTCGTGAGTCGCGCGCCAATTTCTTGTTGGTGGTGACGGGTGGACCCGGCTGGGCGGCTTCCCTGCGGTGCACGCTGACATACGCGAACTCACCCGCGGGCGGCTCAGGCAACCGCGTTCGCACTCGCTCGAGGGGAAGGGGTCCGGCGTCCTGCTAGGAGTCGCAGTCCGAGCCACCATGATCAGCGGCGCGGCCGCATAGCTAGATTCGACGTCGGTCCGGGCCCCCGCCGCCGGGCGACGTCTAGACCGGCACCGGGTGGTTGTCAGGCCGGGTCGGGGCGGGCACCGTGGGTTCGGGTGGGCGGGTCACGTCGTCCCGGGATGCCGCTTGCCGGCCTGCACTGCTGACGGGCCCGCCCGCCTTCCGCTCCTTCCGTTCGCCCTTGCTGGCCACTGACGCCGCCCAGCGGTCAGCCTGATAGGTCTCCCCGGCGCGAATCAGCGCGAACGCGAGTCGGTGCGCGCGGTGCGCGACCGCGACCGCCACGACACCGGGCGGTTTCCCGCGGGCGGCGAGCTCGCGCCGGTAGCGGGCGAAGTCGGGTTCGCTGCGGCCCAGCCCTCGGCCGAGCTCGAGGATCGCGCGGCGCAGCTCCACCGACCCTTCCCGGCTGATCGGCTGCCGGCCGCGGGTCCGGCCGGCGGACTCATACGACGACGGGACCAGCCCGGACGCGCGGTAGGCCGCGGCCGCGTCGGGGTAGCGGGCCGGGTCACCGAGCGCCGCGCCGTAGGCCGAGGCGCGGACCACCGCCACCCCGGGCAGCGAGGTCAGCACGGTGGCCGGGGTGTCGGCAAGGACGGCGGCCAGCTCGACCTCGGCGGCGGCGATCTCGGCGTCGAGCGCGGTGAGCAGCGCCACGTCGGCGGCGAGCATCGCCAGCCGCACGGTGTGCTCGCCGGCCGGCAGCCGCAGCGCGGTCTGCGCGGCGGCGATCAGCTGCCCTGCCTTCGGGCGGCGGAGCTGCACCCCGCGGCGGGCGCAGAACCGGCGCAGTCCCTCCACCCCGAGCCGGCGCATCCGGTCCGGGTCGGCGAGCTCGCCGACCAGCAGACGGCCGGCGCGGGCGTCGAGCAGGTCATCGAAGCAGCCGTCCAGGCCGGGGAACACCAGGTCCAGCGTGCCCAGCAGCTGGTTGCCCAGCGCGGTTCGGGCAAGCACCTTCCGTCGGCGGTGCGCCACCCACGCGGCCTGCCCGGCCATCGCGGCGTTCCGGACCTGCGGCGGCCGGCCGCCCCCGCGCACCAGCAGCTCGATCATCGCCGCGCAGTCGCGCAGATCCGACTTCAGCCGCCGCGCACCCAGCGTCGCCCGGGCCGCCTTGACCTGCGCCGGGTTCAGCTCGACCAGGTCGTGCCCGGCGGCGACCAGCCGGGCGACCAGGGTGCGGTGGTAGTGCCCGGCGGTCTCCACCCCGACCCGCAGCGCCACCGCGTCGCGGGCCGAACGGGCCGCGCCGAGCGCCGCTTCCAGCCGACCGACCCCACGCTCGGTCAGCTCGACCTCAACCGGTGCGCCGATCAGCTGCCCGTGCTGATCGGCGAGAAGAGCCAGCGCCGCGGCCTTCCCCACATCTACCGCGGCCACCAGGCAGCGGGCCGGGTCCAGCCCCCGGATCCGCTCAACGTACTGCGACTGGGCGGGGCCACCGACGAAGTCCACCCGGACCTCCACACGACAGGGAACAGGTCCGGTCAACCCTCGACCAGCTCCGCCGCCGCGATCGGCTCCTGACAGCACGGACACGCCGCGCCGGTCCCCAACGCCACCCCGAACAGCCCACACTCCTCGCAGCGCTGCACCGCCAGCTGCCGCGTCTCACACCCCTCACAGAAGTAGACCGTGACCGCCCGCCGGCTTCGCGCCGGCGGCACCATCGGGATCATCGGCGTCGCTGGGTGCCGGGCTCGATGCGCCCGCTGCCGGCAGCCGTCCGAGCAGTACACCCGCCGGCCCACCCGAACGAACGACGCGCCGCACAGCACGCAGTCGCGAGTCGAGTCCAAGGTCACAAGCGGTCGGTTCGTTACACCTGTCGTTACGTCACGGCCCACCGCACCGATGTCGGTCAGCCCACTAACCGGCCCCTCGACACGTAGCTGGTGATGGTCCGTCTCGCCTCCACCTGATGCCACGCTCAGGATGTATCAGCTAGCGGTGGCGGGTGAAATCCGACCGCAGCGCAGGCACGCGCTCACGGCCGCTGATCCATGGCCATCTTGCACTGCCTGCCCTCAGTCGCCGCAGCGGAGTCCGCTCAATCGCCGCACTGCCATCGCGGTCGTGCGTCCGGTTGCGGTCTCCTTCGCCCTGGCTGTTGTTGCCGGCAGCGTCACGTGGAGATCAACTAACCGCCACGGGCCACGCGAAGGAGATCGACCAAGGATTCCGGCATGAGCCGGTCCGTCCAGCGGGTGACGCTGGGCGGACCGGCCTGTGTTCAGTTCCCCGGTAAGAGGGGCACCGTCTGCCCCCGGTCGACGAAGGTGATCCGGTCGGCAAGTCCGCGCTCGGCCACCGCTGTCCGGAAGTCGGAGAGCGGGCTGCGGAAGATGCGGTAGTCGTCGTAGTGGATCGGTACGGCGCGCCGCGGACGGACGATGTCGAGCAGCTCGATGCCCTCCTTCGCGTCCATCGTCAGCAGCATCCCCAGAACCCGGGTGCCGCCGAGATGCACGATGCCGACGTCGATCTCCGGTTGGCGCGCGGGAATCTCACGCAGCGCGTCGTGCACGAGGGTGTCCCCGGTGATGTAGGCGCGCAGCCGCGGTCCGGACGCCGGCTCGAAGTCGAGCAGGCTGCCCATGACCGGCGGGGTGATCAGGCGGGCCACGCCGCGCCCGTGCAGCCCGGGCAGGGAGGTGACGCTCAGCGTCGCGCCGCCACGGCGGACGACCTGCGTTTGCCAGGTGTTCATCGCCACCGCCTGCTGGAAGCCCTGCCGCCGTAGAGCGCGCGCGGCGTGCCTGGTCGTCAGCACGGGCAGGGACTTGGGCAGCCCGCGCCGGGCGACCCGGTCCCAGTGGTCGCCGTGCAGGTGGGAAAGGACCACGACGTCGACCGGCGGCAGCTGCTCGATGGTCAGGGCCGGCTGGGTCAGCCTGCGCGTGATGATGCCGTCGCCGACGTGCAGCAGGCCACCGCGATGCAGGAAGTTCGGGTCGGTGAGCACCGTGAAACCGGCGTAGCGAAGCAGCGTGGTGGCGGTGCCGATGAAGGTGAGGGCGCCCTCGGGCGGCGTTGTGGCGGCGGGCGATGCGAGTTCGAGGTCGAGGTCGAGCGGTTGTGGCATGTGCCCGTCGTACCCCACCGCGACGGCTCGTCCACAACCACTCGTCGCGAGGTCGATGGGTTATCCACAGCTGCGGCGACACCGCTTTCCGCCGGCTCCTCAGGCGAAGAGGCTCTCGACATGAGCGATGCCGCCCCGTCGACCGTCACCGTGGCTCCGCCCGTGCTCAAGCTGCGCGAGCCGGCAGAGATCGTCGCCGCCGTTCCCTACCTGCTCGGGTTCCAGCCGGTCGAGAGCGTCGTCGTCCTCTCGCTGCGTGGTGCCCGGCGGCGGGTCGGTCTCATCTTGCGCGGCGACCTGCCATCCGGCGACGTCGCGGCCGACGCGCTGGCCGCCATGGCCGAGCACATCGCGCGCGACGGCGCCGCGGAGGCGGTTGTCGTGATCTATGCCGACGACGAGACCGGGATGTGGCCGCTGCTGCGACCGGCTCTGGAAGATCGCGGCGTGCGAGTGCGCGAGGCACTGCGGGTCTCGGCCGGTCGCTGGTGGTCCTATCTGTGCGGCAGCGAGCGCTGCTGCCCGACCGAGGGCACGCCGGTCGTGCCGGCGACCGAGACCGGCGGGCCATCCCGAGTCGCTGCACAGCTGGTACACGCGGGCATGGCGGCGCTGCCCAGCCGAGAGGCGCTGGCCGAGACGATCCGGCCGGACAGCGGCGTGCGACTGCTGGCGATGGAGCAGGCGGTCGAGCGAAGGGTGAGCGAGCTCGCCGGCCAGCTCGCCAACCGGGGCGCGTTGACTCGACAGCGGGCGGCATGGCGCTCGCAGCTGACCGCGGTGCTGCGGGACCGGCTGGAGGGGGCGTACGTCCCGCTCGGTGATGACGTAGCGGCGAGCTTGCTGCTCGCGGTCCTCGACCTGCCGACCCGTGACCAGGCTGCCGAGTGGGTCGAGGGCGTCCGCGGCGAGGCCGCGATCTCGCTGTGGACGGAGCTGACGCGGCGGGCGCCACCGGGCTACGACGTGGCGCCCGCCACGTTGTTGGCCAACACCGCGTGGCGCACCGGGCACGGCGCGCTGGCCCGCATCGCGGTCGAGCGCGCGCTGGCGGTCGACCCTTCGTACCGACTGGCCCGGCTCATCGAGCGTGCGCTCGATGCCGGCATCAATCCGGTCGGAATGCGCCGGCGCGAGCTGCGCTCCAGGGGGCCTCGACGTCGGTGACCGGGAATCCCGGCCGAGCGACCGCGGTTGCCAGAGGTACCGCAATGAAGGGACGACGCATGCTGTTCGGCCGGCACAAGACGACAATGACGGCGCCCGAGGACGCGCTCCCGGGCCGCGCTGATCGTCCGTTCCGGGTCTCCGACCGGCACGCCGTGCTCGGCACTCCGCTGCTGCCGCCGTACCCGGAAGGCCTCGAGGTCGCCGTCTTCGGCCTCGGCTGTTTTTGGGGCGCCGAGCGCCGGTTCTGGCAGATCCCGGGGGTGTTCAGCACGGCCGTGGGCTACGCGGGCGGTTTCACACCGAACCCGACGTACGAGGAGGTGTGTTCCGGGCGCACCGGGCACACCGAGGCGGTGCAGGTGGTGTTCGACCCAGCGCAGGTCTCCTACCGGGAGCTCGTGAAGGCGTTCTGGGAGGCGCACAACCCGACCGAGGGCATGCGTCAGGGCAACGACGTCGGCACCCAGTACCGATCGGCGATCTACTACACGAGCGAGGAGCAGCGGCGCGTCGCGGAGGAGACCCGGGCGTCGTTCCAGCCGGTCCTGGAGGCCGCCGGCTACGGTGCGATCACCACGGAGCTCGCCCCCGCAGGGCCGTTCTACTTCGCGGAGGACTATCACCAGGCCTATCTCGCGAAGGTGCCCGGCGGATACTGCGGGCTGGGCGACACCGGTCTTTCCTGCCCGGTCGGCGTCGCGACCGCCGAGGGGCCTTGACCTGATCGACGTGTCGCGCGAGCGGTTCGAGCAGCTCGTCGTCGAGGCCCTGGACGGGCTGCCGCCGGAGCTCGGCAGGCTCGTGAGCAACGTCGCCGTCCTGGTCGAGGACGACGCCCCGGAGCCCGGCCTGCTCGGCCTCTACGAGGGGGTGCCGCTGACCGAGCGGGGAGCGTCGTACGCCGGCGTACTGCCGGACCGGATCACGGTCTACCGGAGCCCACTGTGCGCAGTGTCGCGCGACGAGGCGGAGCTGGTCGACGAGGTCCGCATCACCGTCGTGCACGAGGTCGCTCACCACTTCGGCATCGACGACGACCGGTTGCACGAGCTCGGCTGGTAGCCGAGCTCATGTCGGACCGGCGGTCGGGTCTAGTTGAGGTAGGCCCGAAGCTCGGGCCGGCGCAGTTCGACCAGCGTCTCGCGCTCAATCTGTCGAATCCGCTCACGGGTGAGCCCCAGCGCGCGGCCTACCTGGTCGAGGGTCCGCGGACGTCCGTCGTCGAGCCCGAACCGCAGCCGGACGACGGAAGCGGACCGTTCGGGCAGCGTCGCGAGCACCGCCCGCAGCCTGCCCTGCAGCAGCGCGAAGTCGATCGCCTCGGAGGCGCGCGGCGCGTCGGCGTCCTCGATGAAGTCACCGAAGACCGAGTCACCGTCGTTGCCGACCGGAGCGTCGAGGCTCACCGGGTCTCGCCCGTAGCCGAGGATCTGCTCCACGCGCTCGGGGGTGACGCCGAGCAAGTCGGCGAGCTCCTCGTACGACGGATCGCGGCCGAGCTCCTGTGCCAGGTCGCGCTTTCCACGCAGCGCCCGGTTGATCTGCTCCGCCATGTGGACCGGCACCCGGATGGTGCGGCCCTGGTCGGCGATCGCCCGCTGCAGGGCCTGGCGGATCCACCACGTGGCGTACGTGGAGAACTTGTAGCCCTTGGCGAAGTCGAACTTCTCGACCGCTCGGACCAGCCCGATGTTGCCCTCCTGCACGAGGTCGAGCAGTGGCAGGCCCTTGCTCTGGTAGCGCTTGGCGAGTGAGACCACCAGCCGCAGGTTCGCCTCGAGCAGGTGCCGCTTGGCTCGGTCGCCGTCGATGGCCACGGACTCGAGGAGCCGTCGCGACGTCTGATCGGTCGCCGAGGTGCGCAGCTTCTCGGTGGCGTAGAGGCCGGCCTCGACCCGCTTGGCGAGGTCGACCTCCTGCTCCGCGGTCAGCAGCCGAACCTTGCCGATCTCGGTGAGGTACTGGCGGACGAGGTCAGTGCCTACCGCCTCCTCGTCGAGCGACGGCTCGTCATCGACGTCGGCGGGCGGGTGGGGGACGGGCGAACGCGAAGCGGCGAGCGCCCGGGGTTCGTCGCCCGGCGCAGCGCCGCCGTTCGGCTGCTCGGGCGCGTCGGGGCCCGAAGCGAGACTCATGGCGGTCATGGCGCGGTGGTCCTTCGAGGTCGTTGTCAGATCCATGTCCTTACGGAAACACGCGGCACGCGGCGGCGATTCCGCGGCCGACGACGCAGAATGGGCCGTGCCCACGGTGATCCAGGCCGCCGACGATCCACTGGTCGCCGACTACGTCCGGCTCACCGACGTGGCGCTGCGCCGCCGGGTCGAGCCCCGGCACGGGCTGTTCATCGCCGAGGGGGAACTTGTCGTACGCCGGGCCGTCGAGTCCGGCTATCCCGTGCGTTCCCTGCTGCTGCAGGAGCGGTACGCCGACCGGCTCTCCTCTCTCGCCGGGAGCGCACCGGTCTACGTCGCGACGCCCGAGGTGCTTGCGGCGATCACCGGTTTCGACGTGCACCGGGGCGTGTTGGCGGCCATGGGGCGCCGCCCGCTGCCCGATGCGGCGTCGGTTCTCGCGTCGAGCGCTCGGGTGGTCGTGCTGGAGGGCATGAACAACTCGACCAACGTCGGTGCGGTCTTTCGCTGCGCGGCGGCGCTCGGCATCGACGCGGTGCTGCTCAGCCCGCGGTGCGCCGATCCGCTGTACCGCAGGTCGGTCCGGGTGTCGATGGGCGCCGTCTTCGCCGTACCGCATGCCCGGCTCGATCCGTGGCCCGGGGCCCTCGAACTGGCCCGGGCGCACGGGTACCGGCTGCTGGCGCTCACGCCGGACCCGTCCGCGACGCCCCTTGAGGCACTGGACGTCGAACTGGCGCCCAGGCTGGCCATCCTCCTGGGCGCGGAGGGGTCTGGCCTGACCAACGCGGCGCTGGAGCTCGCCGACGACCGGGTGCGCATCCCGATGGCTGCCGGGGTCGACTCGCTCAACGTCGCGGCCGCCGCGGCAGTCGCCTGCTACGTGGTCGGCCACCGGCCCGCCGGCTCGGCTGACCCCGCACGGCCGTGATCCGCCCGCCGCTGTCGCCGGCGGCGGGCGGCCAGTTCCCAGGCCTGGAATGCTCTGGGGACGAACTGGAATGCTCTGGGGATGACGCAGTCCCCGGATCTGCACCTGACCGGCGAGCCCGAGCCCGACGCGCTCCTGTCCCGGGATCCGCTCGCGCTGCTCATCGGCATGCTGCTCGACCAGCAGGTGACCATGGAGAAGGCGTTCCGTGGGCCGGCGGTCATTGCCGAGCGGCTTGGGCGCGACCTCGACGCCCATGACATCGCCGGCCGCGACCCGGAGGCGTTCACGGCGGTCATGGCCGGTCCACCGGCGGTGCACCGCTTCCCCGGCTCGATGGGTGGACGGGTGCTGGCGCTGTGCCGCCAGCTCGTGGCGGACTACGACGGCGATGCCGAGGCGGTCTGGCGTGACGCCGCCGACGGTGCCGACCTGCTCCGGCGGCTGACCGCCCTGCCCGGCTTCGGCCAGCAGAAGGCGAAGATCTTCCTTGCGTTACTCGGCAAGCAGCTCGCGGTCCGGCCCGAGGGCTGGCGGGAGGCGGCCGCGCCGTACGCCGAGGAAGGCACGCACTCCTCGGTGGCCGACGTCGTCGACGCGGACTCGCTGCAGAAGGTGCGGGACTACAAGGCCGCACGCAAGCGCGAGGCGAAGGCGAAGGCGCGTTGATCGGTGCCCGGCGATCCTAACCGGTAGGTTCTCTAGCAAGATCCGCTGACCCGAGAGGGAGCTCGACCGGTGACGGCCCTGCCACTACCCGATCTCGTACCGCCCCGCCCGCGTGGCCGGATGGTACTGGCGCCGCCCCTCCGAGCCGACGTCTCAACGCCGGAGCTGCCCTCGTTGCCCGTCAGCGAGGGCGGGTGGCGGACCGTCCTCGCTGACCCGCCGTGGCGATTCACCAACCGAACCGGCAAGGTGGCCCCGGAGCATCGGCGGTTGGACCGCTACGACACCTTGACCGTGGCCGATATCTGCCGGCTGCCCGTGGCCGATGTGGCAGCCGAGCAGGCACACCTCTACCTGTGGGTGCCCAACGCTCTGCTGCCCGAAGGTTTGCAGGTGCTCCAATCGTGGGGGTTCCGCTATGTCTCGAATCTCGTTTGGGCGAAGCGCCGCAAGGACGGCGGCCCGGACGGGCGTGGGGTCGGTTTCTACTTCCGCAACGTCACCGAACTGGTTCTGTTCGGCGTACGCGGGTCGATGCGCACCCTGCCGCCCGGGCGGCGACAGGTGAACATGATCGAAACGCGGAAGCGTGAGCACTCGCGAAAGCCCGACGAGGTGTACGAGATCATCGAGTCGTGTAGTCCCGGGCCCTACCTCGAACTGTTCGCCCGCTACCCCAGGGACGGCTGGTCGGTCTGGGGTAGCGAGGCCGACCGAACGGTAAAACCTCGGGGCCGCCAGTATCCGGCGTACCGCTGAGAGGACGTCAACATGGCGAAGGTTCCAGAACTGCGTCGCGGCCAGCGAATCTCCGGCGACGAACGAGATTGCCTGCGTGCCGACCTGCTGCGGCAGTACCAGTCGGGTAGGAGCATCCGCCAGATCTGCGATGCGACTGGTTACAGCATCGGTCGGATACGCCGTCTGCTGATAGAGGCAGGTGTCGAGTTCCGCGGGCGCGGCGGACCCAACCGTCGCAAGAGCGCGTAGGTCTTCCGTCGCTAGCGCGGCGCCACGAACAGCGACTGCGCACCGACCCCCACGATTCCGTCGAGGTCGCGGAGCGTCGTGCGGGTCAGGCCGATCCCGCCGCCCTGGATCCCGGAGACCGAGTCGAGGCAGAGCCACTCGCCCCGAGCCGGCCTGGCGACGTGGTAGGTGAGGTCCGGGTTGACGAAGAGCCAGGAGCCGATGTCGAGAACGTTGCTGACGCCGCTGCCGGAGTCGACGACGACGAGCGCACGTTGCAGGGGCGTCGGGTCCTCGCCGTCCACGAGCGGAATCCGCATGCGCGTCCACGCCGTGGCCGGCCCGCGCTCGAGGAAGTGCCCGGCGACGAAACGCCACTCGATCGCCGAGAGGTAACCGGAGTCCCACCCGGGGCCTATGCCGGCCGGGGAGTCATCGGGCGCGGGAAGCTTGCCGGCCGGCTCGGCGCCCGCCGCCGTGGCAGGGAGGTCGGACGGGCTTGCCAGCATCCGCCACCCGGTGGCCCGCAGCACGGCCCGTCCACCGGCCGACAGCTGCGCCTCGACGAGCTCGACGCTGCGACCAGGGCGAAGCATTGTGGCGTCGACGGTGACCTCACCCAGCGGCAGCGGGCCGAGGATGTCCAGCGCGATGCGCGCGACGAGGACGGCTTCGCGAGGCGCCAGCGCCTCGATCGCGCGGGCCAGCAGCGCCGAAGGGGGCCCGGCGTGCTGGTGTCGCGGATCCCATGGGCCGGCGGTGTGCTCGGTTGCCTCGAACCGGTCGGCGTCGAGCTGCCGGAAGAAGGCGTCGGGCACGACGAGACGGTACGGCGTCAGCGCACCGAGAATTCGCCGAGGCTCTCCGGCGGTTCGTCGGAGACGTCGACCGACGTGACGGATGCGTGGTCCGGACCCTGCCGGCACCACTCCACCAAGCGCTCCACCGCATCCGGCTCGCCCTCGAAGACCGCCTCGACGCCACCGTCACCACGGTTACCCACCCAGCCGCGCACCCCGGCCGCCGTCGCCTCGCGGCGGCAGGTGTCGCGAAAGAAGACACCCTGTACGTCGCCGTTGACCAGGACGCGTCGGCGGATCACGCCTATTCCACGTAGTCGCGGAGCACGCGCGACCGCGACGGGTGCCGCAGCTTCGACATCGTCTTCGCCTCGATCTGGCGGATCCGCTCTCGAGTCAGGCCCAGCTCACGGCCGATCTCGTCGAGCGTGCGGGGCTGCCCGTCGCTCAAGCCGAAGCGCAGCCGGACGACCATGGCCTCGCGCTCGGGAAGTGTCGCGAGCACGTCCTCGATCTGGTCCTGGAGGAGGCCGAAGTTCACGACGTCGACCGCGATCGGCGCGTCGGCGTCCTCGATGAAGTCCCCGAGCAGCGAGTCACCCTCGTCACCGACGGCCTGGTCCAGGCTCACCGGGTCGCGGGCGTAGCGCAGGATCTCGACCACCTTCTCGGGGGTCATCTCGACCTGCGTGGAGAGCTCGTCCGGAGTCGGCTCGCGGCCGAGGTCGGCGAGCATCTGGCGCTGCGCCCTGGTGACCCGGTTGATGATCTCCACCATGTGCACCGGGATGCGGATCGTGCGTGACTGGTCGGCCATCGCCCTGGTGATCGCCTGGCGGATCCACCAGGTGGCATACGTCGAGAACTTGTAGCCCTTGGTGTAGTCGAACTTCTCGACCGCGCGCACCAGGCCGAGGTTGCCCTCCTGGATGAGATCGAGGAAGGCCATCCCGCGCCCGGTGTAACGCTTGGCGACCGAGACGACGAGGCGCAGGTTAGCTTCCAGCAGGTGGTCCTTGGCCCGCTCGCCGTCGCGACGAATCCACTCCAACTCGTGACGCGACGGCGCCCGGCCGCCGTTCTCGCCGGGAGCGTCGTCCGTGCGCAGCTTGTCCGCGGCGAAGAGCCCGGCCTCGATGCGCTTGGAGAGCTCCACCTCCTGCTCAGCGTTGAGCAGGGCGACCTTGCCGATCTCCCGGAGGTAGACCCGCACCAGGTCGGCCGAGACGCCGCTGGCCTCCTCGGTGCTCTCCTCCGCAGCCGCCTCGTCCTCGAGGTCCTCCGGCTCCGGCTCCGAGTCCGGAACGACCGAGAGCGCCCGCGGCGCCTCGTCGGCAGTGCCGTCGGTGCCGGGCGTCGCACCCACCGCCGTGCCGGCCGCCGGGTTGTCCACCGTGCCGTCAGGGCGCTCGGCCACTTCACCGGTCGAGACCGGGGGTGACGCGGCGGCAGCCGGCTTGCGGGTCGACTTGCGCGCCGGCTTGGTCTTGGCCGGCTTGGCGGCCGACTCGGCCGCGGGTAGAGATGAGCCGGCCGCAGCAGCAGACTTGGCCGGCGCGGCGCTGCCCTTGGTACGGCGCCCGGGTCGCCCGCCGTCGACGACGAGGGAGACCCCCGCGTCGCTCAGCTCGCGAAGAATCTTCTTGCCGCGGGCGGCCGGTATGCCGGCGGAGTCGAAGGCGTGCCGCAACTCGGTGACGGCGAGCTCGCCGCGGTCTCGTCCGCGCTGGATGAGCGCGTCGAGGTGCACGAGGGTGTCGTCGGAACGGCGGTCAGAGACGGTGGCGTTCGCCGTACGTGCCGGGGCCACAGATGTCCTCACTCGGTGCGGTCTTGGTGCCATCGGAACTGCCTGCTGCCGGAGATCACTTCGCCGGATGATGTTGCTGCTGGAACTGCGGTCGGGACCTGGCGGTCGCGGGAGCCCCAAGGGCCCATCCAGCGGAGGTCCGCAGGAGCAACAACGCGGGTGGACAGGACAATGTTCCCGACCTCGACCACCCGGCGTAGCGCAACGGGGAAACCGTAACACCGCGGCGCCCGAGAGGCGACTGCTTACCCCCGGTTCGGGCGAGAGCCGCCCCCGGACCAACGGCGCGCCGGGCGCGCCTGCGGCCGGGCGCCGACCCGCTGCACGCAACGGGCGGCCAGACCGGCGCCGGCTGCCAGCGCCCCGTCCGGCTCGGCGCCGGCCAGCCAGGCCGCGAGCAGTCCGGCCGCAAAGGCGTCGCCGGCACCGGTGGTGTCGAGGACCGTCGCCGGGGCCGCGGGCACCCGGGTCACTACCCCGCCCCGCCGCCACTCGGCGCCGTCGGCACCGAGCTTGACCACCACGTCGGCGTACGCCGAGATGGCGTCGCCCAGCAGCGACGCCTCATCGGCGTTGGCGAGGAGCAGGTCGGACTCTTCGGTCCACTCCCAAAAGGCGCCTGCGCCTGCGGCGGCGAGCGGCGCAGCGGAGGAGGCGTCGACCGAGATCGTCTGACCACTCCCTCGGGCGAGGGTCATCGCGTGCCTGGCCGCGTCCCGCGGGCCGGGGTCGAGCAGCGCGTATCCGGAGACGTGCAGGTGAGCGCGGGTGCTGAAGAGCTCCGGCGGCACGTCGTCCGCGGACAGTGCGAGGTTGGCACCTCGGTCCGGAAGCATCGTCCGCTCCCCGTCCGGACCGACGATGACGACGCAGGTGCCGGTGCGCCGGTCAGTGTCCACCGCCAACCGGGGCGTGACGCCGTACGACGCGAGCTCCGCCACCTGGCGCCGCCCGGCCGGGTCGGCCCCGATGCGCCCGACGAGCGTCACGTCGACGCCGCACCCGGCGAGCCAGGCCGCGGTGTTGGCCGCCGATCCGCCGCCGCACATCTCGATGTCGGCCGCGGCGTCGCTGCCGAGCGCGATTCCCTCCCGTAGTCGGGCCACGACGTCGGTCATCACGTCGCCCAGCACGACGACCGGGCGCCTGGGGCCGGGGCCTGTCACGGCCGCGTCGCGAGGGCCACGGCGATGTCGGCAGCCAGTTCGGCGTTGCGGCGCACCAGCCGGACGTTTGCCGTGAGACTGGCGCCACCGGTCTCCGCGTGGAACCACGAGAGCAAAAAGGGCGTGACGGCCTTCCCCCGCACGCCTTTTGCCGACGCCGCGGCGAGTCCACTGGCGAGCACCCGGTCGTGCAGCTCCGGGTCGAGCTGCTCGTCCGGGGGGAGGGGGTTGGCGACGACGAGCGCCCGGTCGCCGACGCCGAGCGCGCGCCCTGCCTCGGCGACCGCCGCGACTTCTGCCGGCGAGGCTGCTGTCCAGTCGAGGCGATGGCCAGAGTCGGTGCGGTAGAAGCCGGGGAAGCGATCGGTCCGGTAACCGAGCACGGGGACGCCGAGCGTCTCCAGCCGCTCCAGCGTGGCGCCGACGTCGAGGATCGACTTCACCCCGGAGCAGACGACCACGATCGGCGTACGGGCCAGCGTGTCCAGGTCGGCCGACTCGTCCCACGTCTCCCGCGCCTCCCGGTGCACACCACCGAGCCCGCCGGTCGCGAAGGCGCGTACGCCGGCCCGCGCGGCCAGCGCGGCGGTGGCGGCGACGGTCGTCGCGCCGTCGCGCTGCTGGGCGGCGGCGGGGCCGAGGTCGCGGACGGACAGCTTGGGCACCTCCGCACCGGTGGCGATGCGGATGAGCTGGGCGTCGTCGAGACCGACGCAGGCGGTGCCGGCGAGCATGGCAACCGTTGCCGGCACCGCGCCGCGGGACCAGACGGCACCCTCGATGTCCCGCGCGATGGCGAGGTTGTCCGGGCGGGGCAGCCCGTGGGCGACCAGCGTGCTTTCCAGAGCAACGACCGGCCGGCCGGCGGCGAGGGCGGCGCTGACCTCCGCCGCCACGCTCAGCCTCTGGCTAGGCATGCGACTCCTCCCTCGGGCGGCAGCTGGCCGGGGAGAAGATAGCCGTCATCGACGAGGCGACGGACGACGGGCAGCGCGTCACCCGGTGCAACTCCGTACGCCGCCCCGGCGACGGCCAGCACCTCTCCCATCCGGCGGACGCCGTTACAGGCCGCGAGCACCGCCACGCCGACGGCGTCCACGCCGGCCCGGCGGCGGAGCCCAGCGAGGTGGTGATCACGTCCGGGAGCGTGGCCTGCGCGAGCATGACCGACGCGCCGCCCACGCCGAGCACATGGTCGGGCCGGCTGGGCGGGCTGGTATCGGAGACGATCCACCAGTGCTCGCCGTAGGGCCGACGGCCTGCGTCGCCGCCTGCTCGGACACGGCCGCGCCGAGGAGGAAGAGCCGGACCAGCGTCTCCAGCCGGCTGCCGCCGCTCGTCGCGCGCAGCGACGGCACCACCTCACCGCGGCTCAGTGCCTCGTGGGCGACCGGTCCGAGCAGCGCCTGGACGCCGTCGACGGTGTAGTCGGCTTCGAGGAACGCCTCACGCAGCCGGTCGGTATCCACGCCGGGCATCGTCGCACCGGCCCCACAAGCCCGGATGACGGAAACCCGCGACGCGCAGCGGCGATCGCCAGGACCGGAGCCGGCAGCGCGAGGACATCGGAGCCCGCATCAATACGCACCCCGACTGGCGAGTACGGCGGACGCCGTACGCCACAGGATCCCGATGTCGACGGCGAGCGACCAGTTCTCCACGTAGTTGAGGTCGAGGCGCACGGCCTCCTCCCACGACAGGTCCGACCGGCCGCTGACCTGCCAGAGCCCGGTGAGGCCCGGCTTGACCAGGAGTCGCCGGTGCACGTCGTCCTCGTACTGAGCGACCTCGGCCGGCAACGGCGGGCGCGGGCCGACGAGCGACATCTCGCCGCGGACCACGTTGAGCAGCTGCGGAAGCTCGTCGATCGAGTAGCGCCGCAGGGCAGCCCCGATGCGGGTGACCCTGGGGTCGCTGCGCATCTTGAACAGCAGGCCGTCCGACGCCTCGTTGAGGTGGACCAGCTCGGACAGCCGCGCCTCGGCGTCGACGTACATCGTCCGGAACTTGTAAATCATGAACTCGCGCCCGTCACGGCCGACCCGTCGCTGCCGGAACAGTGCGGGACCGCTGCTCGTGAACCGGATCGCCGCGCCGATCGTCAGCAGCACCGGCGCGACGATGAGCAGGGCGGTACCGGCGACCAGCCGGTCGAAGCCACCCTTGACGATCCGGCGGCCGCCGGCGAACTGCGGCTGTTCGACGTGCAGCAGGGGGAGGCCGGCCACCGGCCGGATGTGGATCCGGGGCCCGGCGATGTCGGTGATCGCGGGGGCGACGAGCACCTCGACGTCACTGCCCTCGAGCTGCCAGGACAGCCGCCGCAGCTCGCGCTGGGTGAGGATGGACCAGGCGGTGACGGCGACGGTGTCGGCCCGGCTGCTGCGCAGCGCCGCCAGGATGGTCTTCGACGTACCGACGATCGGCACGCCCTCGATCGTGTCGCCCCTACTCCGGTCGAGGCAGGCGCCGACCACCGCGAAGCCGGCGTCGGGGTCACGCGCGACCTGGCGGATCATCTCGGCGATCGAGCGCTCGGTGCCGACGAGCAGCACGCGGTGCTGGCAGCTGCCGCGCCGGCGGGCCGCGCGGAGCAGGGTCCGCGCGATCGAGCGTCCGGTGAGCGAACCGCCAACGGCCACCGGGAGCGCGACGACGACGTAGCCGCGCGGCACCGACAGCGCGAACCCGAAGGCCATGCTCGCGATCGCCGCCGCGAGGCAGACGGCGGCGTGCAGGAGCCGCCGATACTCCTCCGACCCGGAGCCGAGGAAGCGGTGCTCGTACGCGCGGCTGGCGGCCGCCGCGGCGACGTAGAGCGGCGGGAAGATCAGCGTCCACGCGACGTAGCGCCCGTCGGGGCCACCCGAGTCGCCGAAGCGTACGATGGAGGCGGCGATGCCGCCGGCGATCGCGACGGCGAAGTCCAGGAGAATCAGCACGGCGGCGTACTGCCGTCGCCACTCCGGGCCCACGCGCAGCGGTACGGTGGTCTCGGCGCGACGCTGTGCAGGCGCCTGCGTGGCGGCCCGGGTGGTGCTGGGAAGGGTCGTCACATTTCCAGGATTCGGCACGAGCGAGGTCCAACTAAGGGCCGGACGGCGTAATTTTCCCCGTGCATTCGCCGAAGCCGAGCCGAGGGCCGCGACCGGTCCGGGCGCGGAGCGTCACCGAGTCGCCGTCCTCGAGGAAGGTGCGGGTCGAACCGTCGGCGAGCCGCACCGGCTCCGTGCCGCCCCACGAGAGCTCGATCAGGCTGCCCCGCTGGTGCCTGTCGGGTCCGGAGACCGTTCCGGACGCGAAGAGGTCGCCGGTGCGGAGGGCTGCCCCGTTGACGGTGGCGTGCGCGAGCTGCTGCGAGATGGTCCAGTACATGCCGGCGAACGGCGGACGCGACACCACGCCCCCGCCGATCTCCACCTCGATCCGCAGGTCGAGGCCCCAGTCGCCGGCACAGCGGAGATAGGGGAGGGGCTGCGGATCCTGGACCGGGGCCGGCACCCGAGCGCCGGCCAGAGCCGCCAGCGGTACGACCCACGGCGAGATCGTGGTCGCGAAGGACTTGCCGAGGAAGGGGCCGAGCGGCTGGTACTCCCAGGCCTGGATGTCGCGGGCGCTCCAATCGTTGACGAGGACCAGCCCGAAGACGTGCTCCTTTGCCGCGGCCGTCGGCACCGGCTGCCCGAGCGGGCTGGGCGTGCCGACGACGAAGCCAACCTCGGCTTCGATGTCGAGCCGCATCGACGGTCCGAACACGGGCGGTCCGCCGTCCGCGCCGCGCCGCTGCCCGGCGGGTCGGGCGATCGACGTACCGGAGACGACGACGGTGCCCGCGCGGCCGTGGTAGCCGATCGGTAGGTGCCGCCAGTTGGGCGTCAGCGGCTCGGCGTCCGGCCGGAAGAGCCGGCCGATGTTCGTGGCGTGTTCGATCGAGGAGTAGAAGTCGACGTAGTCGCCGACGGCAAACGGCAGCAGCATGGTGACGTCGGCCTGGGGGACCATCGCGGGCTCGACCCGCGGCCGCGCCGCCTCGTCGGTGAGCAGCGTGGTGAGTTCGCGCCGTACGGCGGACCAGACCGGTCGTCCGGCCGCCATCAGCCTGTCGAGCGTCGCCAGCACCCCGTCGGCGACGTCGGGGAACGCCCCGGCCCGGGACAGGGCGCTCACGTCGACGACCTGCTGGCCCACGGCCACTCCCAGCGAGGGCTCCCGGTCGCCGGTGGTGAACATCCCGTACGGCAGGTTCTCGATCGGGAAGTCCGAGCCGTCCGGAACGGGCACCCACGTCATGCCAGGACACCAAGCGACTGCAGGGCCGCGACCGGCTCCTCGACGCTGCACGAGCCGTAGCTGACGAGCAGGTCCTGGCGCATCCGGCGAGCCGTCTCCTCATCGGGCATCGCCGTCAGCAGGATCGGCGCGGATCGCTCGGCGAGCACTCCGCGCACGTCCCCGCCCTCCAGCGCGACCGCGCACGCGAGCAGCAAATTGAGGAAGCCGTGCTCCTGCTCGGTACGGATCGCGTGGTGCAGCCCCTGAGTGGCCTTGAGCGGTAGCCCACGGTCGGCGCAGGCCGTGACGAACGATGCCAGCTCCGCATCGCTCGGCACGCTGGCCCCGCCGCAGCGCACCTTCGCGCCCACCGGGCGGCCGTCGGCGCGAGCCTTGCTCAACGTGTCGAGATCGCGTTCGAGGTCGTCATGCGGCACCTCGACGTACGCCGGCAGGCCGGGCGGTGCGTCCTGCAGCGCCTCGAGCGCCTCGTCAGCGGTCATTGCCCGCTCGAGCATCCGCAGGTAGACCCGGGGGTCGGTGGGCCGCGGCACCCGGGCGTCCTCGACAACGGCGGAGACCGGCAGCCGCTCGTGCTCCTCGAGCGCACCGGCCAGCTCGTCCAGGCGTGACGACGGGCAGACAAAGGCCCCGAGCAAGTACCCGTGCGGCCCGCCGCGAAGCCGCCGGTCCAGGGAGACTGCCTCGTCGAGCGGCAGCCGAGCCGGCGGAAAGAGCGCAGCGTGGTCGATCAGGCAGTCGAGGAGCGCCGCCGGTATCAGGTCGGTCGGGGGAGCCGGTGCCATGCCGCGAAACTAGCGCCCTCAGCCTGTGGCCCGATGTGGTTGGCTGGGTCGTATGGACGTGCTGGACCAGGTGTCGACGCTCGACCGGCTGTTCGTGCAGCAGAAGTTCGCGCCACTGGTCAACAGCTACCGCATCTCGACGGTCGCGGCCGACGGGAGCAGCGAAGGTGAACCGCTGGTCTACGTGCGGCAGAAGCGGATGAAGATTCGCGAAGAGATCAACTTCTTTGCCGACGAGGCGCAGAACCAGCTCGTACTGCGCCTCAAGGCCCGCAAGGTCTTCGAATTCCGCGGCCGTACCGACGTGCTGCTGCCCGACGGCACGGTGATCGGTCAGCTGCAGAAGGTCTTCGGGCAGTCGCTGCTCCGCTCCAGCTGGCAGGTGCTCGACGGCCAGGGGCAGGTGGTCGCGAGCGCGCAGGAGAGCAGCGTCTTCATCGCGATCCTGCGCCGGGTATGGGGCTTCATCCCGGTCGCCGAGAACGTGCCGTTCTTCCTGCCGTTCCACTTCGACATCTCGGTGGGGAACCGGCGGGTCGGGCGTTACCAGCGGCTGGTGGCGCTGCGCGACCGCTACGTCCTCGACCTCACCGGCGACACTGACCGGGTGCTCGACCGCCGCGTTGCCATGGCGCTCACCGTGGCGCTGGACGCTCTGCAGGATCGCTGAGCCACCGTCGTACGGCGGCCCGGGTGCTCTCGAAGGCGAGCTCCGGAAGCTTGTCGGGGCCGAAGAAGGCTGCCGCATCGGCGTCGTCGCCAGCGCGGGGTTCGTTGCCGACGTAGGTGGCCCGGTACACGAGGAACAGCGTCGCGCTCCCCGACGGTTTCGCCACCACGTCCAGCAGCTCCCCGACGTCGATGGCGACCCCGGCCTCCTCGAGCGTCTCTCGCGCCGCCGCTGCCCGCGGATCCTCGCCCGCGTCGAGAAACCCGGCCGGCAGGCTCCAGCGGCCACGGTGCGGCTCCATGGTGCGCCGTACGAGCAGCAGCCGCCCGGCCAGGACGACGACCGTGCCCACCGCCACCTTGGGGTCGACGAAGTGCACGAAGCCACAGAACGGGCAGGTACGCCGCGCCCGGCCGGCAATCGGCCGGGTCACCATCCCGGTCCCACAGCGCGAGCAGAAGCGCACCTCCTTCGGCGCGGTGTCGCCGCCGGCCGTGGGGTGCTGCGCCGCGGGTTGCTGCGCGTGGAGGTGCGGGTGCGGGTTCAGCCGGCCGCCGTCGAGCTGCCCTGTTCCGTCCAGCACCGGACGATGTCACGCATGGCGAGCAGGCCGATCACGTCGTTGCCTTCGAGGACGACAAGGTGCCGAAAGCCTCCCCTGACCATCGCCTCGGCCGCCTTCTCCAGCGGCCAGTCCGGCGCGGCCACGACGAGGCTGCTCGTCAGGTGCTCGGCGACGAGCTCGGTATCCGGGTCCTGGTTGGTACCGATGGCGTTGAGCACGTCGCGCTCGGTGATGATGCCGAGCCCGTCGTTGTCCGGGTCGTGCACCACCGCAGCCCCCACCTTCCGCGCCGCCATGCGGTTCGCCGCATCGCGCAGCGTGTGGGTGGGTCCGACCGTGAGCACCGTCTGGCTCATTCCGTCACGAACACGCATGGATGCCTCCCTGCCGGACCGGGACTCCGGTGCTTCTGCCCTCACTATTGCGGCTGGTGCCGCCGCGCTCAACATTGACGCGCGCGCCGTACGACGCTCAGAGACCGGACGCTCGCGTGGAGGGGAGGCTGATCCCGTTTCGCCCGGTCCAGCTACGGCTGGCGCTCGCTGCCCTGTCGTTCCGCGGTAGCGACGGTGCTGACACTGCCAGCGCGTGCCCTTACGCCGAACAGATTGTCCGGGATGTTGCGCCGCGTGGTGCTGTTGGTGAGAGTCACCGGACACGTGGTGTAGAGCCCGCCGCCTTGAGCGGGAAGGCGGTGACTCGCTTTGAGGGAGTTCCGGGACACCGTCGTGTTATTCAGCGTGAGCCGGACGGGCGGACGGGAGAGCTCGACTCCATTCCAGATGCCGCCGCCCTGGGCGGCACCTCGCAGCGGCGCCTGCCGAGCTGATAGCGGTGGAGCTGTTCCCCGTAATGCGGGTGTGCCGGATCGTGCCGCCCCCGTCGAGCTCCAACGCGCTGCCGCCCGGGCCGACATCGGCCGAGTTGGCCGGCGTGCCAGTCACCCGGTTGCCCCTGATGACACTGTCCGCATGACCAGTGGGCTGTCACCGACCCGCATCGCGGAGTCGACAGCGAGGACCTCGCCCCGGGGGTCGTTCGCGGTAACCACATTGTCGGCGAGCTCGCTGCTATCGACCCTGGTCGGTACGCCGTCTCCGACGTGGATGGCGCCAGAGTTGGCGCTCAGTTCGATCACGCCGTCACCGGCGAAGGACGGCAGCGACGACGTGAGGTTGGCCCGGTTGCGGTTCACCCGGCTGTACTCGACCGTGAGCGAGCCGCGCAGGACCATGACGCCGCCGGTTCCGCGGCCGACTGAAGGCGACCTCGGCGACTTCCCGCGGAAGCAGATGGCGGTCGGGCGCCGGGTTGCGATCTCCTTCGCCTTGACTGTTGTTGCTGACAGGCTCAATTTGAGATCAACTAACCACCACGGGCCAAGCGAAGGAGATCGACTAAGGGTTCCTGCATGCCCGTCAACGGCAGACGGGTCAAGCGCGGAAGCGTTTCAGGACTGGGCGAGCGGACCTGGCACCAGGCCAAGCGGGAGGCCAACCGGGCGAAGGTTGCTTCGCGCGTCGTACCTGGCCGACCGAGCGCCGGGAAGGGTAACTTTGCGGTTACTTGACCGCAAGCAGCAGACCCGACCCAAGTAGCCAATGCAGCGCGGGGCCGATCCAAGGGAGACGAGCATGAGCGTGCCGACCGGTCCGTCCGACCAGCCACGCGAGGATCCGTATGCGACTCCGCCGGGCGCCGAGACGCCGCCGCCGGTCGCCGGCCCCGAGTACGGCGCTCCGGGTGCGCCCGAGGGTGGCTACGGCACCCCACCGGCCTACGCCCCTCCCGCGTACGGCACCCAGCCTTACGGCACGCAGCCCTACGGCGCCGGCGGCGGTGTCGGCGGACCGGTCACGCCCAGTCCGGTGCGCACGGTCGCGATTCTGCTCTACATCGGTGCCGGGTTCGCCTTTCTCGGGGCGCTCTTCGGTTTCGTGGCGACGAGCGTCAACGCCCTCTTCCTGATCTTCGCAGTCATCCTGCTGGCGATCGGCATCGCCTATATCGTGCTTGCCGGGCGCCTCAAGAAGGCCGATCGGACGGCGCGGCTCGTCACCGTCGTCCTGGTCTCCATCGGCATCGTGTCCAACCTCGCGACGATCGGGCGCAACCCGATCGGCTCGCTCGTGGGCATCGCGCTGTCCGCAGTGATCATCTACCTCCTGATGTTCAACGTGGAGAGCAAGCGGTTCTTCGGCGATCCGGTCTGATCTGCCGGGCGCCCGGCGAGGTTCGGCGAGGCGTCCAGCACACTTTTGGCATGCCCGCTGACCCTCAACGGCCCGTCTCCGGCCTGCCCGCCGCCATCGCCGAGCGGCTCAAGCGCGACCGCGACGGCCTCTTTCCGGCGGTGGCGCAGCAGCACGACACCGGCGAGGTCCTCATGGTCGCGTGGATGGACGACGAAGCGCTGCAGCGCACGCTCTCGACCGGGCGCGCGACGTACTGGAGCCGAAGCCGGCAGCAGTACTGGGTCAAGGGCGAGACCTCGGGCCACGTCCAGACCGTGCGCTCGGTCGCCCTGGACTGTGACGGCGACACGGTGCTGTTGCGGGTCGACCAGGCGGGTGGGGCCTGCCACACCGGCGCCCGCACCTGCTTCGATGCGGGAGTGCTCGTGGTCTCCGGCGACCAGCCGACGGACCCAGCGTCCCGATGACTGGCGGGAAGCCTGTCGGCGACGACGTGACCGGCTCGCGGCGCCAGCTCGCCCTCGCCTGCGGGATGGCCGGGCTGGGGGCGCTCGCCATGCTGGTCTCGGCCGGCCGACCCTGGGCCCACGCCGTGATACACCAGCCCCCGCCGCTGCCCCAACAGCGCGTCGCGGTGAGCGGAGGCGACCTCGCCGGGGTGGTGAGAGCGCTCGCCCTGCTCGGATCGGCCGGCATCGCGGCTCTCCTTGCCCTCCGCGGTTGGTGGCGGGTGGCGCTCGGTGCGGTTCTCGTTGCCGCAGGCGTGGGTGCCGTCCTCGCGCTCGGGCTCGCCGCGCCCACGCATGTCCGCGACGCCGGCGAGATCAAGACGCGGCTCGACACCGGTGCGAGCGTCACCGTGTCGGGCCGCACGGTCTGGCCCCTGCTGTACGCAGCCGGCGGGGTCGCGGTGGCCGCCTCCGGCGCACTGGCCATCGGCCGGGGCCGCGACTGGCCGGGTATGGGCACCCGCTACGACGCGCCGGCCCGCCGTACGCCGGCCCGCGACACCGACCCCTGGCGCGCCCTCGACCACGGCGAGGATCCCACGCTGCGTTGACAGCCTGCGGTGACCAGCCTGCGGTGACCAAGGCTGCGGCGACCGACCCGGCGATCTCGACGGAACCAGTCGGTCAGTCGGCCATGCTCTGGGCCTTCGCGTAGGCGAACTGCAGCAGGTCGGCGCCGGCGTGCATCGCGAACACCGTGGCGGCCAGCCGGGTCGCCCGGGGTGCCGTCACGAGACCGAAGACGAAAGCGGTCGTGACCCACTGACCGAGGCAGAACGGGCAGGTGACCAGCTCGCCGATCGCCTTTCGCGGCCCACTGCCCCGTACCTCCTCGGCGAGTTCGGCCTCCCCGCTCGTACCGGCGAAGCGGGTGAACGGGGCACGCAGCGGGCTGGTGACCGGGTCTTTGGACAACAGCCGGGCGACCTTGTGCGTGGCCACGGTCGCCAGGGCCAGGTCGCTCCACGACAACCGCTCAGGCAACCGGACGCCGCGCCACCGGGCCACACCCGACAGGGTGGCCACCGTCGCGACGTATGCGCCCATGATCGCGACGAACGACCCGAGCGGCCGCTCCTCGCCGCCGGTGTACGCCGCCTTCTCTCGGCCGGCTAGGGCAGCCGCGTCCCGCGCCCGGTCTGCGAAATCCGTCATGGCACCCATCCTTCCTCCCCAGCTCGGCTCACCGTACGGCGGACCGCGGCACCCGCCAGCACCACCACTGCGCTGATCGGTCCCGGCGGGTTGCTCCCCGTGGCTGCTGCGCAGGACGCGGCCGGTCCTTCAGGCTGGACTGAAGGAGAAAGCCGATCGGCGCCGCTGCTTCGAATGTTCCGTGCGGTGACTCGACCATCGCCGCGCCGCCGGGCGGCGCGTGTCTTCGGGAAGGACTGCTGGCACCGTGTCGGCGAACGCCATGCCCAGCGGAACGCCGTCGCCGTACGGCGACACGGCGGCGGGCGAGCAGCGCCACGGCGTGGGCTTCGACGAGCACACCTCTCCCGTCCCCGGCTGGGGCTTCTCGGCGCTGTATCGCGAGCATCATCGGCGCTGCCTGGCGCTCGCGCGCCAGGTGGTTCGTGACGAACACCTCGCGCACGACGTCGTCCAGGAGGCGTTCCTGGCGCTGTGGCGCACCGGGCGGTCGCACTACCGGCCGCAGCGCGGCACGCTCCTCGCGTGGCTGCTGACCGTCACGCACCACCAGGCGGTCGACGCCGTGCGGGTGGCCGAGCGGGAACGGCGCCGAGTCGCCGGTGCGCAGGAGCTTGCCCCGCGGCTTTCGGAGTGCGCCGGTGCGGACGAGATGGCGTGGCTCCGCCTGCGCCGGGCCGAGCTGCAGGCGGCCCTCGCGTCGCTGCCGGGGCCGCAGCGGGAGGCGGTAGTGCTCTCGTTCCTCGGCGGGCTCAGCCACCGGGAGATCGCGGAGGTGACCGGTGCGCCGATCGGGACCGTCAAGACCCGGGTCCGGACCGGCCTGCGTCGGTTGCGGGGAGAACTCGAAAGCGACGAAGGTTCCGCGCTCCGCTGACCGATCGCCGTACCGTGATCTCATGCCGGAGAGCAGGGGACTGGTGCTCGTCATCGAGGACGAGAAGCCCATCGCCGACCTGCAGCGGCTCTACCTCGCGCGCGAGGGCTTCGGAGTCCACGTCGAGTCGGACGGTCGCGCGGGGCTGGCGGCAGCCCGTGGCCTGCACCCGGTTGCGATCATCCTTGACGTCGGGCTGCCCACGCTCGACGGCACGGAGGTGTGCCGGGCGCTGCGCGCCGACGGGGACTGGACGCCCGTGCTGTTCGTGACCGCCCGCGACGACGAGGTCGACCGAGTGCTCGGGCTGGAGCTCGGGGGCGACGACTACATCGCCAAGCCGTTCTCCCCGCGGGAGCTGGTGGCCCGGGTCAAGGGTGTCGTACGACGGGCAGCCGGGCCAGGGGAGCAGCCGGCGCTCCGCCTTGGCGGGCTCACCGTCGACCCGCTCCGGCGTACGGTCCGCGCCGACGGCCGGGAGGTCGCGCTCACTGCCATTGAGTTCGACCTGCTGGCCTGCCTCATGCGCCGGCCGGGGCGCGTCTACCCACGGGAGCAGCTGCTGAGCGAGGTCTGGGGCTACGCCGCGGCCGCCGGCACCCGCACCGTCGACGTCCATGTTGCGCAGCTGCGGGCGAAGCTCGGCGGGACCAGCCCGATTCGAACGGTGCGCGGGGTCGGCTACTCCGCCGACGAGGCGAGTGGCTGAGGGCCAGCCGCGCCGGCGGGGACTCGCCGGCCAGGCGGCGTCGGCGATGGCGGCGGTCGCCGCCGTTGCGCTCCTGCTCACCGGGGTCGTGGCGCTGCAGCTCATCCGCGGCGCCGCCGAGCACCAGGCGCTGGACACCCTCGACCAGCAGGCGCGGATCGTTGCCAACGTGGTGGACCGCGCCGAGCGGCTCCCGCCTCGCCGGCTCTTCGGCGGGCAGCAGATTCGGCTCGTCCGGATCCGGCCGGACGGCCGGACGACCGGGGCGGCCGCCGCCCTTCTGACGCCAGCCGACCGGACCGCGCTGGGCAGCGGTGCCGACGTCCGCGCGGTGCGCCGGTCCAGCGGGCGGCGGTACTTCGTCGTGGGCCGGCCGGTCGAGGGCGGCGGGGCGGTGGCTCTCGTGCAGCCGGCGAGCGTGGCCGGCGCCGTGACGTCCGGTGCCCGGCGCCGCATCCTCGCCGCCCTGCTGATCGGGCTGGTCGGCGCCGCGATCGCCGGGTTCCTGCTCTCCCGCCGGCTGGCCCGACCGCTGCAGCAGGCGGCGGCCGCTGCGCATGACCTGGCCGGCGGGCGGCGCGACGTTCGGCTGACCCCGGCGGGCCCGGCCGAGGTGGCAGAGGTCGCGCAGGCGCTGAACACGCTCGCCGCCGCGCTGACCACCAGCGAGGGTCGGCAGCGGGAGTTCCTGCTCTCCGTCTCCCACGAGCTGCGTACGCCGCTGACGGCGGTCAAGGGATTCGCCGAGGCGCTGGCCGACGGCGTCGTACCGGCGCCCGACGTTGCGGCGACCGGCGCGACCATGCTCGCCGAGGCGACCCGGCTCGAGCGGCTCGTCTCCGACCTGCTCGGCCTGGCTCGACTGGGTGCTGACGACTTCCGGCTGGACCTCATCCGAACCGACGTCTCGGCGCTCGCCCGCCAGGCGGCGCAGGTGTGGTCGGCGCGCTGTGAGCGGGAGGGGGTCGACCTGCGACTGGAGGCCGACGGCGGGCCGGTCCTGGCCGTCGTCGACCCGACCCGGCTGCGCCAGATCCTCGACGGGCTCGCGGAGAATGCGCTTCGGGCGACGCCGGCCGGGCGGCCGCTGGTGTTCGCCGTACGCCGGGACAGCCGCGACGTCGTGCTCGAGGTGCGTGACGGCGGTCCGGGGCTGACCGACGACGACGTGCGGGTCGCCTTCGAGCGGTCCGCGCTCTACGACCGGTATCGAGGCACTCGCCGGGTCGGTACGGGCGTGGGCCTTGCGCTCATCGCCGGTCTCGTGGCCCGGATGGGCGGACACGCCGAGGCCGGCCATGCACCGGAGGGTGGCGCCTGCTTCGGGATTCGCGTGCCGGCGACCGACTCCCCCCATCCCGGTCCCGCCCATCCCGACTCCGCCCCGGCCGGGCGGCGCTGACCGGACCGCGAAGGGTCGCCGTTATCGTGTCGGGATGTCCGTGCTCGACGCGATCCTCCGCGACGTGCGCGTTGACCTTGCCGTCCGGGAGGCGGCGGTGCCGCTCGACGCGTTGAAGCGCCGGGCCGCCGACCGGCCACCGGCGCGGGACGCTGTCGCCGCCCTGCGCCGGCCGGGCGTCAGCGTGATCGCCGAGGTCAAGCGGGCCAGCCCCTCCGGCGGCGCGCTGGCGCCGATCCGCGATCCGGCGGCGCTCGCTCGGGCGTACGAGGACGGCGGTGCGGTAGCGATCAGCGTGCTGACGGAGGGCCGTCGCTTCGGCGGCAGCCTGGCCGACCTCGACGCGGTGCGCCGGGCGGTCGACGTCGCGGTGCTGCGCAAGGACTTCGTCGTGACGCCGTATCAGGTCTGGGAGGCGCGCGCTCACGGGGCTGACGTCGTACTCCTCATCGTCGCGGCCCTCGAGCCCGACGCGCTCGTCTGCCTTCTCGAGCGCGTCGAGTCGCTGGGCATGACCGCACTGGTCGAGGTCCACGATGAGGCCGAGCTCGACCGGGCTCTCGCCGCCGGGGCGCGGGTCGTGGGGGTCAACGCGCGCGACCTCACCACGCTTCGCGTCGACAGGGACACCTTCGGCCGGCTCGCGCCGCAGCTTCCCCGGGGGGTCGTGAAGGTGGCCGAGTCCGGCGTACGCGGGCCGCACGACCTGCTCGCCTACGCCGCCGCGGGCGCCGACGCCGTGCTCGTCGGCGAGGGGCTCGTCACCGACGCCGACCCGCGGCAGGCGGTCTCGGCCCTGGTCACCGCCGGGTCCCATCCCAGCGCGCGGCAGGCAGCCGGATGAGCGCGTCAACGGTTCCCGACGTCGGCGGCCACTTCGGCCCGTACGGCGGGCGCTTCGTCCCCGAAGCGCTGGTCGCGGCACTCGACGAGCTGACTGCGGCGTACGCCGCTGCGCGCATCGACAGCTCCTTTTCGACCGAGCTCGACCGGCTGCTCACCACCTACGCCGGCCGCCCGACGCCGGTGACGGACGCTCGTCGTCTGGCGACGCACGCTGGCGGCGCCCGCATCCTGCTCAAGCGCGAGGATCTCGCCCACACCGGCTCGCACAAGATCAACAACGTGCTCGGCCAGGCCCTGCTCACCCAGCGGATGGACAAGCCCCGCGTCATCGCTGAGACCGGTGCCGGTCAGCACGGGGTCGCCACGGCCACCGCCTGCGCGCTGCTGGGGCTCGAGTGCGTCGTCTACATGGGGGAGGAGGACACCCGTCGGCAGGCCCTCAACGTGGCCCGGATGCAGCTCCTCGGCGCCTCCGTCGTACCTGTGACGATCGGCAGCCGCACGCTCAAGGATGCGGTCAACGAGGCGATGCGCGACTGGGTTACCAACGTCGACACGACGCACTACATTCTCGGCAGCGTCGTCGGACCGCACCCCTTCCCCACGATGGTCCGCGACTTCCAGCGCATCATCGGGGTCGAGGCGCGCGGGCAGTGTCTGGAGCTGGTCGGCCGGCTGCCGGACGCCGTGGTCGCCTGCGTGGGCGGGGGCTCCAACGCGATGGGCATCTTCCATCCCTTCCTCGACGCCGTCGACGTGCGGCTGGTCGGCTGCGAGGCCGGCGGGTCCGGCGTCGAGACCGGCCACCATGCGGCCACGCTGTCCGGGGGCGAGCCGGGCGTGCTGCACGGTGCCCGCTCCTACCTCCTGCAGGACGAGTGGGGCCAGACCAGCGGCACGCAGTCCATCTCGGCCGGCCTCGACTACCCGGGCGTCGGACCGGAGCATGCATGGCTGCGCGACACCGGCCGGGCGACGTATCGGCCGGTCACCGACGAGGTCGCGATGTCGGCGTTCGCACTGCTCGCCAGGACCGAGGGGATCCTCCCGGCGATCGAGACCGCGCATGCCGTCGCCGGCGCACTCGACGTCGGTGCCGAGCTCGGGCCGGACGGGGTGGTGCTGGTCAGCTGCTCCGGTCGCGGCGACAAGGACGTCGACACCGCGGCCCGCTGGTTCGAGCTGGCGTGAGCGCGCTCTCCGACGCCTTTGCCACGGCGGGGCGGCCGCTGCTCGTCGGCTACCTGCCGGCCGGTTTTCCGTCGTACGACGGCTGCGTCGTCGCCCTCATCGCCATGGTGCGGGCCGGGGTGGACGTGGTCGAGGTGGGGCTGCCCTACTCCGACCCGCTGATGGACGGGCCGACCATTCAGGCAGCGGTCGACCGGTCGCTCGCCGGCGGCACGACGCCCCGCGACGTGCTGGACACCGTCGAGGCGGTCGTTGTCGCGACCGGCGCACCGACGCTGGTGATGACCTACTGGAACCCGGTCGAGCGCTACGGCGTGGACGCCTTCGCCCGAGACCTCGCCACGGCGGGAGGGGTGGGCGCGATCACGCCGGACGTGCTGCCCGAGGAGTCCGCGCCGTGGCTGGCGGCCGCCAGCAAGCACGCGCTGGACCCGGTGTTCCTCGTCGCGCCGTCGTCGTCCGAGGAGCGCATCCGGGCCGTGGCCGACGTCACCCGCGGGTTCGTCTACGCGGCCTCGACGATGGGCGTCACCGGAACCCGCGACGCGGTAGCCGGGACGGCGGCCGCGCTCGTCCACCGCGTCCGCGCCGCCACCGACCTCCCGGTCGCGGTGGGACTCGGCGTGAGCAGTGGCGCCCAGGCGGCAGAGGTTGCGTCGTACGCCGACGGCGTGATCGTCGGTTCGGCCTTCGTCCGCCGGCTCCTCGACGGCGGCGGCCCGGCCGACCTGACCGACGGGGCGGACCTCACCGGGCTGACCGACCTGGTCACCGAGCTCGCCGAGGGCGTCCGCCGAACCTGACCGACGCGCGGGGCTTCGGGAGACACCTGGTCGGCGTACCGCTTCCGCTGAACGTCCTGGGCTACCGTCGAACGGTGCTCCTCGCGTCGATCCCTAGCCCGTCCCGTGGCGTGTGGCATCTCGGCCCGGTCCCGCTCCGCGCGTATGCCCTGTTCATCATCCTCGGCGTCGTCGCCGCGATCCTGATCGGTGAGCGGCGCTGGGTCGCTCGCGGCGGCCGGCCAGGCACGGTGTCCGATGTCGCCGCCTGGGCGGTGCCGTTCGGAATCGTCGGCGGCCGGCTCTACCACGTGCTGACCGACCCGGAGCTCTACTTCGGGGCCGGCCGGCACCCGGTCGACGCGCTGAAGGTGTGGGAAGGCGGCCTGGGTATCTGGGGGGCGATCGCCCTGGGCGGGGTGGGCGCCTGGATCGCCTGCCGCCGGCGCGGTATCGGCATCGGCGCCTTCGGCGACGCGACTGCGCCCGGCATCCTGGTCGCCCAGGCCATCGGCCGGCTCGGCAACTGGTTCAACCAGGAGCTCTACGGGAAGGCGACCGACCTGCCGTGGGCGCTGCACATCACCGCGCCGAAGGACGGGGTGCCGGGCTACTACCACCCGACCTTCCTCTACGAGCTGCTGTGGGACCTCGGCGCCGCCGCCCTCGTCGTCTGGGCCGACCGCCGCTTCCGCCTCGGCCACGGCCGCGCCTTTGCGGTCTACGTCGCCGCCTATACGGTCGGCCGATTCTGGATCGAGATGCTGCGGGTCGACCGGGCGAACCACATCCTCGGCCTGCGGCTCAACGAGTGGACCTCGATCCTCGTCTTCCTCGGGGCGGTCACCTATCTCGTCGTACGCCGGCACAGCACCCGCGAGGACGAGGTGGAACCGGCGGCCGAAGCAGCCGAGGAACCGGTGTCGGCCGGGTAACCTGCACGGTGTGGCAGTCCAGCAGCACCTCACCGAGATCCACCATTCGCACCGGGACGTGACCGGTGGCTGGCTTCGCCCGGCGGTGTTCGGTGTCACCGACGGGCTGGTGTCCAACTTCGCGCTCATCGCCGGGGTGGCGGGAGGCGGGCTCGCGCCGCGCACGATCGGGCTCACCGGCCTGGCCGGGCTCGTCGCGGGCGCGTTCTCGATGGCCACCGGCGAGTACGTCTCCGTGACGTCGCAGTCGGAGCTGACCGAGGCGGAGATCGACGTCGAGAAGGCCGAGATCCAGCGGGCGCCCAAGGCCGAAGAGGCCGAGCTCGCCGCCCTCTACCGCGCTCGCGGGCTCGAACCAAGGCTGGCGGCCGAGGTGGCCCGGCAGCTCTCGGCCGACCCCGAGCAGGCGTGGCGGGTCCACGCCCGGGAGGAGCTCGGCGTCGACCCCGACGACCTTCCGTCGGGCGGGACGGCGGCCGTCTCGTCGTTCATCGCCTTCGCGCTCGGCGCCTTCGTCCCGCTGCTGCCCTACCTCCTCGGCGCCACGACTCTGTTCTGGGCGCTGGTGCTGGCCGGCCTCGGCCTGTTCGGTTCGGGCGCAATGGTCGCGCGGATGACCAGGCGCGCGTGGGCGTACGGCGGAGCCCGCCAGCTCGTGCTCGGCGGCCTGGCCGCGGCGGTCACATTCGGGATCGGCTCGGCCATCGGCGTCGGTGTCGGCTAGCAGCGACACGCTCGCGGCAGCACTCCCCTTTACGTAGCGTTTGCGCATCTAATACCGTTTCCTTTCATACGGCCACCGACAGAGGTGGCTGGACTAGGAGGCATCTCGTGCGCAGAGCCCTTGTGGGCATCGCTGCGGCGGCAACCGTAGGAGCAGGCCTTTTGGCCTCCCCGGTTGCCGCCGGTGCAGCCCCGAACGCCGCCAGCACGCGCGGCGAAAGTACCGACTACGTCGTCCTGTATGCGCAGGGGACGAGCTCGGCATCGGCCCGAGCCGCGATCGAGCGGTCCGGCGGCACCGTCGTTCAGGAGAACACCAAGGTCGGCTACGCGTTCGTCCGCTCGACGGACAGCGCCTTCCGCGACCGGGTGGCCAAGGAGGCGACGCTCGAGGGCGCCGCGCGTAACCGCAGCATTGGTACGGCGCCGAAGAGCGAGCGACCCAAGCGCGAGGCCATCGAGAAGGTGGCTCGCGACCGGGCCACGACACCCACCCGCAAGAGCGCTGCCATCTCCCCGACGAGCGGCGACCCGCTGTCCGACCGCCAGTGGGACATGCGCCAGATCGGCGCGACGAAGGGCGGCTCGTACCGGGTGCAGCCAGGTGACAGGCGGGTCCTCGTCGGCGTCATCGACACCGGCGTCGACGCCACGCACCCCGACATCGCGGCGCACTTCAACCGCTCACTCTCACGCAACTTCACCACCGACATCCCCTCGATCGACGGTCCGTGTGAGTTCGCGAGCTGCAAGGACCCGGCCGGCTGGGACGACAACGGCCACGGCACGCACGTCGCCAGCACGATCGGCGCGCCGATCAACCGCATCGGGATCGCCGGTGTGGCGCCCAACGTGACACTCGTCAACGTCCGCGCCGGGCAGGACTTCGGTTACTTCTTCCTGCAGTCCACGCTCGACGCGCTGACCTACGCCGGTGACATCGGGGTCGACGTCGTCAACATGAGCTTCTACACCGACCCGTGGCTCTTCAACTGCGTCGACAACCCGGCCGACTCGCCGGCGGAGCAGCGTGAGCAGCGGACCATCCGGCTCGCGACCCAGCGGGCGATGGACTATGCAGTCAACCACGGCGTGACGCCGGTCGCGGCGGCCGGCAACGAGGCGACCAACCTCGACCACCCGACCTTCGACCCGACCAGCCCGGACTTCCCGCCGGGCACCGCGAAGGACCGCGACATCACCAACAAGTGCATCACGGTGCCGACCGAGACCAGGGGCGTCATCGCGGTGTCCTCGACCGGCCTCACCGCCCGCAAGGCGTACTACTCGAACTTCGGGACCGAGCAGACCGACGTTGCCGGACCGGGTGGCGACTACTACGACACGCCGGACAACACCGGCGACGTCCGCAACTTGGTGCTCGCCGCCTATCCGAAGCGGCTGGCTCGCATCAACGGCGACATCGACGCAAGCGGGCAGCCGACCACGCCGTTCGTCGTCAGGAACTGCCGCGGCACGGGCAGCTCCAAGGTCTGCGGCTACTGGCAGTACCTCCAGGGCACGTCGATGGCCTCGCCGCACGCGGCTGGCGTCGTGGCGCTCATCGTGAGCCAGTTCGGGCATGCCGACGCCGCTCACGCCGGTGGGTTGACGCTCGCCCCGTCGGCTGCGACGCGGATCCTCCGGGACTCCGCAGTCGAGCACGCCTGTCCGCAGCCGCGGGACTTCCACTACAAGCGGATTGCCTCGGACGGAACCGTCTATCGGGCGCACGCGTACTGCGGTGGTCCGGACAGTGACAACGGGTTCTACGGTTCGGGCATCGTCAACGCCTACTCGGCGGTGCGGTCGAACGGCTGAGTCCGGTACGACGACCAGCGGCCCCGCCCGGCAATCCCGGGCGGGGCCGCTCGTTTGCCTGCGGCCCATCGAGGCAAGGATCCTCAGTACGACGCCTTCAGTACGACGACGAGAGGAGCTCCGAGATGGCAAGCGAACTGTCCGGCAAGACGGTGGCCTTTTTGTGCAACACCGAGGGCACCGAGCAGGTCGAGCTGACCGAGCCGTGGCAGGCCGTGAAGGACGCCGGCGGCACGCCGAAGCTGGTCGCGCCGGAGAGCGGACAGATCCAGGCATTCAACCACCTCGACAAGGGCGACACGTTTCCGGTCGACGCGGCGCTGTCCGACGCAGACCCGTCGCAGTTCGACGCGCTCGTACTCCCGGGCGGGGTCGCCAACCCCGACCGGCTACGGACGCTTCCCGTGGCGGTCTCGTTCGCCAAGGCGTTCTTCGACAGCGGCAAGCCGGTGGCCGTCATCTGTCACGGCCCGTGGACGCTGGTCGAAGCCGACGTCGTACGCGGTCGGACCCTGACGTCGTGGCCAAGCCTGCAGACCGACCTTCGCAACGCCGGCGCCACCTGGGTCGACGAGGAAGTGCACGTCGACAATGCCGGCAACACGCTGATCTCCAGTCGCAAGCCGGATGACCTCAAGGCGTTCTCGCAGTCGCTCGTCGACGAGTTTGCGAAGGCCTGACTCGACGCCGGACGGGACGGGCCGCAACCTGCGGCCCGTCCCGTTTTGCACGTCTACGCTCAAAGCCTTCAGTGTCCGGGGCAGGCATCCCCAAGATTGCCCGAGGACCTATCCGAGCGACTTCCACCCTGTTTCCGCAGGTGGCCGGACCGAATCTCCTCGGACGATCACTCGGACGATCACTCGCACGATCACCCGCATGCACAGCGAAACCCGGAGAGGGCAGCGAGGCAGGCAGCAGCGCTACCCGGGAGCAGTGAAGCCGGGGAGCCAGCGCATCAGCTCACTACGAATCGGTACGGTCGCCTCGAGCTGGCACAGGACCCCGACGCAGCCCAGCCAGACCCGGTGGGTGAAGAGGTGTTCGGCCGGCATCGAGAGCTGCAGCGCCACCGCGAAGTCCGGGTTGCGCGGGTCGTTGACCCGGCCGAACTCGCCGCGCAGCCACGCCGGGCTGAACGAGAAGCACTCGTGGCGCGCCGGCACGGTGAACGGCGACATGTAGTCACGCAGCTTGCCCGCGTCGAGGCCGGCGCCAGGTCGGACGAAACCGTCAGCCTCAAGGCGCCGCAGGACGTCGGCGTCGTCGCCGGAGAGCAGCGCGCTGATCAACCGCCCGAAGGTCGGGGGCATGCCGCTCGGCATCTCCAGCGCCGACCCGAAGTCGAGCACGCCGAGGCGACCGTCAGGCAGCATGCGGAAGTTGCCCGGGTGCGGGTCGGTGTGCAGCAGCCCAGCCAGCGCCGGGCAGGAGAGCAGGAACCGCTGGTAGAGCGTGCCCGCGCGGTTCCGTTCCGCCGGGGAGCCGGAGCTGCCCACCGCAGCCAGTGGTGTGCCGTCGAGCCATCCCATGACGAGCACCCGAGACGTCGCGTGGACCACCTCCGGAATCGCCACCTCCGGGTCGCCGCGGAACGTGGTCGCGAAGCGCCGTTGCGTCTGCGCCTCGTGCTGGTAGTCGAGCTCCTCCGCGAGCCGCTCGCGCATCTCCGCCACAAGGGGTGGCAGGGCCATTCCGCGCGCAACGAGGCTGGCCAGCCGGGTCATCACCGACAGCGCGCTGACGTCGGCGGCGAGCGCCTCTCGCACTCCTGGGTACTGCACCTTGACCGCGACCTCACGGCCGTCGCGCCATACGCCCCGGTGCACCTGCCCGATCGAGGCCGCCGCCGCGGGGCTCTCGTCGAACCAGTGGAACGAGCTACGCCAGTTGGCCCCGAGCTCCCGGACCAGGACCGGTTCCATCTGCTCGAACGGCAACGCCGCGTTCGACTCCTGCAGCGCGGTCAACGTCTCCCGCCAGGTCGACTCCGGATCCGGCGGAAGGAGTGCCTCGACGGTGGAGAGCAGCTGACCAGCCTTCAGCGCACCGCCCTTGAGCTCGCCGAGCACGCGCCGCGTACGGGCGGCATTCCTGGCCCGCAGCAGACGGCGAACCTCGTCGGAGGGCTGGCCAGCCGTACGCCGCAGCAGTCCCTCCAACGACAACGTCGCCGCGCCGGCGGGCAGTGAGAGCAGCCGAAGCGTACGGCGCAGCCGGCCGGTCGTGATCGCGCTCACCCGGCCAGTGTGCTGCCTCAGCTGACGGGCAGCCTCTCTCGAACGGCCTGCTCTACGGCGGCCTGGAATGCAGGCTCCGTCGACAGCAGGCGGCCGAAAACCTCTGGCGGGAGCTGCCAGAGGCGGGCGGATGACTCGACCGTGATGGTGGCCAGGCGCGGGTATCCGAACCCCGAGCCCCAGTCCCTCGCCGCCAGCTCGCCGAAGAAGTCGCCGGCCGACAGGCTCCGGGCAACGGTCCCGTCGACGTCGACTCGCAGGCGGCCGGCGAGTACGACGTAGAAGTCGCGGTCGGCGGCCCATCGGCGTACGACGACTTCGCCGGCCGGCACCTGGACCTCCTGGCCACTCGACGCGACCAGCCGCTGTCCGGCAGTCGAGAGCCCCACCAGGACCGGATGCGTCCACAGGCCCGCCGTGCCGACCGGGGGTGGTTGCGGGACCCGCGTCGGGGCGCGCTCCACGTCCAGGCCGAGCGCCGGGGAGGCACCGGAAACCGGGAAGGCACCGGAAACCGGGGCCGCTGCCAGGTGTTCGAGCACCCGTAGCACGTCGTCGGTCGTGCTGCTGTGGTTGAGGACACACATCCGGATCGCGTACCTGCCGCGCAGCCGGGTCGACGACACCATTCCGACGCCCGAAGCGGCCAGCGACGTCACAAGAGCGGCGTTGCGAGCGGCGATCTCGCTCTCCGGCTCGGAGTCGGAGAGCCGACGTCGGAAGCAGACAATGCCGAGGGTGGCGGGCATCATCAGCTCCAAGCGGTCGTCGTCGCGCACCGTCTGCTCTACCTGCGCCGCCAAGGCGAAGCAGCGCTCGATCGCGTCGCGAAACGCGCCGACCCCGAACGCGCGCAGCGACATCCACAGCTTGAGCGCGCGGCTGGTACGGGTCAGCTGCAGGCCACGGGCGGCGAAGTTGGTCTCTGCCAGTCCGGCCTCGGTGTCCGCGAGGTAGTCGGGCGTCACCGAGAAGGCCCGCTCCAGCGCGCGCGGGTCACGCACGAGGAGCGCGCCGCACTCGAACGGCTGGTACAGCCACTTGTGCGGGTCGAGCGTCACGGAGTCGGCCAGCTCGAGCCCGCGCAGCAGGTTGTGGCCGGCCTCGGTCAGCACGGCGAATCCGCCGTACGCGGCGTCCACGTGCAACCAGATGCCCTGCTCGGTGCAGTACGCCGCCAGCTCTGGCAGGGGGTCGATCACCCCGGTGTTGGTGGCGCCGGCGTTGGCCGAGACGAACAGTGGGATCCGACCGGCTCGGCGGTCGCTTTCCACAGCGGCAACCAGGGCGTCGAGGCGCAAACGGTAACGATCGTCGCTCGGTAGCACGTGCAGCTGGTCGGGTCGGAACCCGAGGGTCCGCGCCGCGCGGGAGATCGAGGAGTGGGACTGGTCGGAGCAGTAGGCGACCGCCAGGTCGGTCATCGGCCCCAGTCGCAACTCGCGGGCGCAGGCCAGTGCCGTCAGGTTTGCCGCGGAGCCGCCCGACACGAGGACGCCCTCGGCCCCTTCGGGGTAACCGATCCAATCCCGGAACCAGTCGAGCACCTGCAGCTCGACCTGACTCGGGCCCGCCGACTCCATCCAGTTGCCGCAGTCGAGGTTCATCGCGCTCGCGACCAGGTCGCCCAGTGCGCCGGGCCAGGTGTTGCTGCCGGGAATGTAGGCGAAGTAGCCAGGGTGGTGAATGTTGCTGCGAAACGGCAGCACGTCCGACACCACCGACTCAAGTGTCCGGTCGAAGCCTTCGGCTTCCTCGGGCGGCGGTCCGCCGAGCCGCTGGCGCATCTCCTCGGGGGTGGCCTGCCGGATCACCGGTGGACGATCGGTGAGCAACTGGACAAGTGCGTCGACAGTGGCATAGCCGACCCGCCGCATCTCCTGCGCAGGCATCGCCAGCGGGTCGCGCGCCACCGCCATCGTCCACCCAACCGTTCGGGCAAGCTGGTCGAGAGCAACGTAGCGATTTACTCGGGGTCTGGCACGTCGTGCCCGGCAGCACGTCGCTCGTCCCGTTCCTGCAGTGTGTAGGCGATCGCCGTGGCCGTTTGCCTCGTTGGCGCATGTCCGTTGACCGCGACGAGAAAGGATTCCCGGTCCAGCGCGTACGCCGTCACGGGTGACGTCGCGACCGCAGTGGCGGTACGCCGCCCGCCCTGCAGAAGGGCGATCTCTCCCATCCCATGGCCGCGCCCGAGCACCGCTATGCCGAGCCCCTGTTGACGGATCTCGACATGTCCATCGGCGATGGCGTAGTAGCGGTCGCCATCGTCGCCCTCCTTGATCATCACAGTGCCCGACGCGTAGTCGACTCGCTCCAGCGCGCGGGCGACACCCTCGAGCGCCGGGGCAGGCAGATCGTGGAAAAGGGGCAGCGATCGGAGCAGGGAGATCTCCACGATGGGAACCTGCGCATGCTGGTCGAGGCGCAGGAGCAGCCGGCCACGGAACACCACCACCAGCGGGAGGACCGCCGCGACACCCGCCAGGGCGAACCGTCCCCCGCCCATGGCGACCAGGGCAGGGGCCAGCAGCGACCCCACGGCAAGCCCACCCATGGCGAGTCCCTCCGCCAGCCCAAAGATCCGGGCCACCATGTCGGCCGGCACTGCTCGCTGCAGCAAGGAGCGGGTCGCCACATCGAACAGGGCCCGGCCACCGCCCACCAGGGTCAGCAACCCGACCACGGCGACCGAGCCGGAGGCGAACGCCGTCGCGCCCAGCGCGACACCGAGGAGGACCGCCGTCAGCACGATCACCGGGCCGAGCCTGCGCCCGACGAGTAGAACCGCGAGGCTGCCGAGGAAGACCCCACCGACGCCGTAGGCAGTGTTGAAATAGCCCGTCCACGCCGGCCCGAGACCCAGGACGTCGATGGCCATCACGACGAAGAGCAGGTCCAGCGCTCCGACGACGACGTACTCCGCCCCGAGCAGCCCCACCAGTAGCCGGGTTCGCCGGCTGCGGAGCACCACTGCGATCCCGCTGCCGACGTGGCGGAGCGCACCCGCCGTAGCGGTGCCTCCGGCCGCCGTCCGTGTGGGGAGGGCAACCACGAGCCAGCCGGCGCCGGCCAGCAGGACCGCGGCGGCGGCGAACACGTACTCCACGCTGCCTCGCGCCAGGATGAGCCCGGTCCCCACACCGGCGAACACGATGCCCAGGCTCTCCAGCCAGCCGAGGAGCACGTTGGCGGCGGTCAGCTCCTCGACGTCGCGAGTCAGCGACGGCACCAGGGCGGCCTGTGCCGGCCGAGTGGTGGACACCGCGGCCGCCGCCAGCACCGCGCCCAGGTAGGCGAGGTAGGGAGCGGCGTCCAGGAAGATCGCCACCGCGGCCGCCGCCGTGCCGACCGCCTGGAGGACGTAACCGCCGACGAGCAGCCGAACCGGCGAGCGCCGGTCGGACACCGTGGAGGCGAACGGAGCGATGGCCGCCGCCGGCAGCAGCTGGGCCAGCGCGACCAGGCCTGCGGTAGTGGCACCACCATTGCCATACGCGTAGACCAGCATCGCGATCCACACGGCGTACTCGGTCAGGATGAACAGGGCGTACGCCGTGACGACTCGGCCAAGTGCGCCATTGCGGGCAACGCGGCCGAAAACTCGCAGGGCCAGGCGCACAGGTCGGACGGTACTGGCCGGCGGCTGCGCTCTGCACACACGGACGGCTACTGCATACGGACGGCTACGGTGCGAGTGCCCCGGGTCGGATTCGAACCGACACCTCATCGGGTTTGAGCCGATGCTCTCTGCCAGTTGGAGTACCGGGGCGGGTGCCGTGGCTACAGCTGAGCTGTCTAGATTCGGCCGCCGGGTCGACAGCCTACGCAGCGTCGCGGGCGGCCGCCGCACGTACGCCGGATCACGGCTGGCTGACCGGGCGACCGGGACCGCGCATGCTGGGTGTCGTGCCGGCCGAACCCGAGCTTCTCCGCTCGGGTCCGGCCGCCCTTTCCCGGGTGCGGCTCGCGGTGATCGCCGGGGGCCTCGTCGCGGTCAGCGTGCTCGCCGCGTTGCGCTCGCTGCCCGACCCCTCTCCGGCGTCGCCGACGCACAACGGGAGGCACCAGCGAGCGGCTCCCGTGTCGGTCAGCATGCTGGTGGGCGGGAACTCGCTGGTGCGGGTTGACCTTCCGCCCGGACCCTCGGGACCGGCCGAGGTCGGCGGGCTTCCCCGACGGGTCGCGGTGACGGCGACCGTCCTAGGCGAACGAGGTGCCGTCCTGCTCGTTCGCACTGCCGGCGGCAAATCAGCCGCGTACGCCGTCGGGTCCGGTGGGACGCTGCGGCGGTTGGCGGGTGCCGACGCTGTCGTGCCGGCAGCGGATGGCGGGGTCTGGCTACTGCGCAGGACGCCTCGCGGAACCCGCGGTACGCCGTACTCGCCTGCCGGGGTTCGCGGTCCTGCCGTCTCGTTACGCGCCCCCCTCGGCCGGCTTCGTGGAGAGGTGACCGGCGGCTTCGTCACCGCGCCGACCGGGGGGGGCGGGGCCGGTGGATGTGGTCGACCGGCGGACCGGACGGGTGGTGCGCCACATCACCGCGGCCGGCCGGCTGCTGGCCGTTGTCCGCAACCACGTCTCCTGGCTCGGCGGGGGTTGCCCGCACTACTGCCGGCTGTACGACGAGCAGCAGCGAAGCGGACACCGGCACATCGTGGCGATCCTCGACTCGCCGACGTTGTGGTCGGTCCAGGGTGCCGTCGGGGCAGGCGGTACCGGCGTGGGCGATCCGCGACTGGCCCTGGCCGGCCGTCTCGTGGTGGCATCCGGCGCCGGACCGGCCCCGGTGCTGCTGTCCGTGTCGCTCGCTGAGCCCGACCTCCGCGTCCTGCGCCTGCCGGCAGGGGTAAGACCGGAGGTCGTGGCGTGGTCCGATAGCGAGCGCGTGGTGGCGGCCGCACTCCGGTCCGGCGGTCAGCGAGCGCTGCTGGCCTGGCGGCTCAGCGATGGCGCGGTCGCCACCCGGGCGCTCGGTAGCGGTCGGGTGACGGTCCTCGCGCCCACCTGACTCGGCGGGGTCACATCACGGAACGGTCACAGCGCCGCGCGGCGCGCGCGACAGGGGAGGCACCTGCGCTAGCGTTTCTGTCGCCGCAGGTGCCTGCGGTGGTCGGCCCAAGGGGCCAACCTGTTGTCGCACTGGGGAAGGATGCCGTGATCAATCGTCGCGTACTGCGGCTCGTCGGACCGCTTGCGGTCGGAGCGCTCGCGCTTGCCGCTTGTGGCGGGAGTAGCAACGACAACAGCGGAAGCGGAAGCGGTAGCGGTGGCGGCAAGCCGACGTTCAAGCTCGCCTACCAGGGTCCGCTGTCGGGAGACAACGCCCAACTGGGCATCAACATGGACAACGCGGCGAAGCTCGCTGTGAAGCAGGCGAACGACAAGGGTGACCTGCCGTTCACGCTGGTCTACACCAACTCCGACGACCAGGGCACGCCCGACGGAGGCCCGCCGGCCGCAACAAAGCTCATCGGCGACTCGCAGGTCATGGCCGTCGTGGGCCCGGCATTCTCGGGCGCGACAAAGGCCAGCGAGCCGTTGTTCAGCCAGGCGACCATGGCCTCGGTGAGCCCGTCGGCTACCAACGACCAGCTGACCAGCTTGGGCTTCAAGACCTTTTACCGCATCGTCCCGCCGGACAGCGCACAGGGCACCGAGGCCGCCGGCTACATCGCCAAGGTCCTGCAGGCCAAGAAGGTCTACTCGGTCGACGACAAGAGCGAGTACGGCGCCGGCCTGTCCGGCATCCTGGAGCCCGCACTGAAGAACGCCGGCGTGACCGTGGTCCACGAGGGCATCGCGCCCACCAAGGACTACTCGGCCATCGCGCAAAAGGTTACCGGCGCCAGCCCGGATACCGTCTACTACAGCGGCTACTTCGCCGAGTTCGCGCTGTTCACCAAGGCGCTGAAGGCGGCCGGTTACTCCGGCAAGCTGATGGGTGGTGACGGCGACAAGGACCAGCAGTACGTGATTCAGGCCGGCGCCGACAAGGCGGAGGGCACGCTGTTCTCCTGCCCCTGTGCCGACGCCACCGTCGACCCGAAGGCCGCGGACTTCGCCAAGGCGTACAAGGCGGCGTACAACGTCGACCCCGGCACCTACTCGCCGGAGGCCTACGACTCCGCCAACGCCGTCATCGCGGCGATGAAGTCGGTCGGCAAGGACCTGACCCGCGCCAAGGTCAACGACGCAGTGAAGGCGATCGACTTCCCGGGCATCACCAAGCAGGTGAAGTTCCTGCCCACCGGTGAGGTGGAGGGCAAGATCGTCTTCATCTACCAGGTGAAGGGCGGCAAGATCGAGGTACTCGGCACCACGGCCGACCTCGTCAAGTAGTTTCTCCCAACATCGACGGTCGGGCACCCGGGCAGGGTGCCCGACCGTCTAGCATGTCCGCCGCCCCCGCCGCGCCCCGAGGACGCCCATGTGCTTCACGAACAACTTCTGGAACCTGGCCATCTCGGGGCTGGCTGACGGGTTCCTGTACGCGCTCATCGCGCTTGGCTACACCCTGGTCTACGGCGTTCTCCAGCTCATCAACTTCGCCCACAGCGAGGTGTTCATGAGCGGCGGTTTCGCCGGCCTGTTCCTCGTGCAGTTCCTGGTCGGGTCCACGACACCGCACGGCATCCAGTCCGTGCTGCTCGTCCTGGCCGGCACCGTGATGGGTGCGCTCGCCGGCGGCGTGGTCGCGTTCCTCCTCGAGCGGGTCGCCTACCGCCCACTCCGCCGGCGCAACGCACCGCGGCTGGCCTTTCTCATCAGCGCCATCGGGGCCTCGCTGTTCCTGCTCAACCTCGCCGGCAAGCAGTTCGGGCGGCTGGCGATCCCGGTGCCCAATCTTTACACCAACGGCACCGTGTTCACCGTGTTCGGCGCCCGGGTGCTTACGACGTACATCGTCATCGCCATCGCCGCCCTCATCATGCTGGTCCTGCTCGACCGACTGGTCGCGAAGACGAAGCTGGGGCAGGGCATCCGAGCGGTCGCCCAGGATGCCGACACGGCGAGCCTCATGGGCGTCGACATCAACCGGGTCATCTCGCAGACCTTCGTCGTCGGTGGTCTGCTCGGCGGTGCGGCCGGCTTCCTCTTCGGGCTCGCCTTCAATGTGCAATACAACATGGGCTTCATTCCCGGGGTGAAGGCGTTCACCGCCGCCGTCCTCGGCGGGATCGGCAACATCCGCGGCGCGATGCTCGGTGGGCTCCTCCTCGGCATCGTCGAGAACCTCGGCGTCGCCTGCGTGGAGTCGGCCTGGCGCGACGTCATCGCGTTCCTCATCCTGGTGCTCGTGCTCATGTTCCGGCCGACCGGTCTGCTCGGCGAACGGCTGGGACGGTCGGCATGACCGCCCAGACCGAGGAGCGCGTATCCCGTGCGGCGTGGCGCGAGAACGAGTCCCTCCGACGCCTCGGCGCCTGCCTGTTCGCCGCCGCCGTCCTCGCCCTGATGACCGGTGCCACGGGCAGCTCAGCCGATCCGGCCTTCGCGGTGACCCACTCGCTGCTCCGCCCCCGGATCCTCGTCTTCGTCGTGCTGGGGCTCGCGCTGTTCGCGCTGATCGAGGGCTCGTCGCGCTACGGCGCGCGGCTGCGCACGTCGCTGGCCCCGGCGACCGCCGTACGGAAGCGGTTCTTCGGCATGAGCGCGACCCGCTACGGCGTCTACCTCGCGCTGCTCGTCCTCGCGATCGTGCTGCCGCTGATCGTGTCGAACTTCTGGGTGACGGTGCTCTCCCAGCAGATCGGCATCTACGTCGTACTCGCCATCGGGCTCAACGTCGTCGTCGGGTTCGCCGGCCTGCTCGACCTCGGCTACATCGCGTTCTTCGCGATCGGCGCCTACACAACGGCCTTCTTCACCGGCTACCCGAAGACCGTTCCCGGCCAGATCTCGCCGCTGCCGATCCACCCACCGATTCACCTGACGCCGTTCGAGGTGCTGCCGATCGCCATCTTCGTCTGCTTCATGGCTGGCGTGATCCTGGGCGCGCCGACCCTGCGGCTGCGCGGCGACTACCTGGCGATCGTCACACTGGGCTTCGGAGAGATCGTCAGAATCGTCCTCGTCAACAGCGACAACGTGCCGATCATCCACAAGAACTTCACGAACGGGCCACGGGGCGCCTTCGGCATCCCGCACCCCTCGTTTCACATCGGGGGCTTCGGCTACACCTGGACGTTGAGCCAACGCGAGTACTACTGGCTGCTGCTCGGCTTCATCCTCGTCCTGCTGTTCCTCTTCCGCCGGCTCGAGGACTCCCGGGTGGGGCGCGCCTGGACGGCGATCCGTGAGGACGAGGTGGCCGCGGCGGCGAGCGGTGTGCCGACCGTGCGCTTCAAGTTGCTCGCCTTCGCGATCGGCGCGTCGACGTCGGGGCTCGCCGGAGTCATCTTCGCCAGCCAGATCCAGTTCATCTCGCCGGAGAACTTCCCGCTGCTCAACTCGATCCTGGTGCTGTGCTACGTCATCTTCGGCGGCATGGGGTCGCTGCCCGGAGTCGTCGCCGGAGCCGCCGCGCTGATCTGGCTGCCCAACATCCTGCGCGACTACGTCCCGCCGCAGGACCGGTTCATCTACTTCGGAGCGCTGCTCGTCGTCATGATGATCTTCCGGCCACAGGGCATGATCCCCTCGCGGCGGCGGGCGCGCGAGCTCGAGTTGGCCGAGGGCGGCATCGGTGGCGCCGACGCGATGGGCGGCCCGGCCGGGGGTGCGGCCCGATGAGCACCGCCGTCGAGACTCTGCAGCCGGCGGCCGCGCGAAACGACCCGGTCGTCTCGGTCGACGACGTCACGCTGCGGTTCGGCGGCGTCACCAGCCTCTCCGGCGTCAGCCTCGCGCACCAGCGCGGCGAGATCCTCGCCGTCATCGGTCCAAACGGCGCCGGGAAGACCTCGCTGTTCAACTGCCTCAGCGGCGTCTACGTTCCGCAGGAAGGGCGCATCACCTTCCACCCCAGCAAGGGCAAGGCGGTGTCTCTCTCCGGTCGGAAGCCGTTCAAGGTCAACCAGCTGGGCGTCGCGCGCACCTTCCAGAACATCCGGCTGTTCAACGCGCTCACGGCAGTGGAGAACGTCAAGATCGGCTTCGAGTCGCGACAGCGGACCGGCCCCATCGGCGCGATGCTGGGACTGCCCCGGGCTCGCCGGGAGGAGCGGGAGAGCGACGAGCGGGCGTTCGGCCTGCTCGAGTTCGTGGGGCTCCGCGGCCGGGCCAACGACCTGGCCGCCAGCCTGGCGTACGGCGAGCAGCGCCGGCTGGAGATGGCCCGGGCGATAGCGACCGGGCCCGAACTCCTCCTCCTCGACGAGCCGGCGGCCGGGACGAACCCCTCGGAGAAGCTCGACCTGGAGCGGCTGATCCGCCGGGTCAACGTCGAGCTGGGGCTGTCCGTGCTGCTCATCGAGCACGACATGCGGCTGGTCATGTCGATCGCCAGCCGCCTCGTGGTCCTCAACTTCGGTCAGGTCATCGCGGGTGGCACCCCGCAGGAGGTCCAGCGCAACCCGGCCGTCATCGAGGCCTATCTCGGTGCGCCGGAGACCGACGGCGAGGGAGGCTCCGATGCTGCTCGAGCTTGAGGACGTCTGGGTGCGCTACGGCGCCGTCGAGGCGCTGAAGGGCATCTCACTGAACGTCGACGACGGCGAGGTCGTCACGCTGCTCGGTGCCAACGGGGCTGGCAAGACGACCACCCTGCGGACCATCTCGGGACTGCTCCGGCCCTTCCGCGGGTTCGTCCGCTTCGACGGCCGGCGACTCGACCGGGTCCCAGCGCACCAGGTCGTCGCGATCGGGATCGGGCATTCACCGGAGGGGCGGCGGGTCTTCCCGTTCATGAGCGTCGCCGAGAACCTGCGCATGGGCGCCTACCGCCGGCGGGGGGACCTCAAGCCGGACATGGACCGGGTCTTCGAGCTGTTCCCGGTGCTCGCGGAGCGGCGCAACCAGGAGGGCGGCACCCTCTCCGGCGGCGAGCAGCAGATGCTCGCCATTGGGCGCGCCATGATGGGCCGGCCCCGGCTGCTGCTCCTTGACGAGCCGTCGATGGGGCTCGCGCCGCTCATCGTCGCCCGGATCTTCGACATCATCAAGGAGATCAACCAGCAGGGGACCACCGTCCTGCTCGTCGAGCAGAACGCGGCGCAGGCGTTGCGCCTCGCCACCCGGGGCTATGTGATCGAGACCGGTGAGATCGTCATGCAAGACACTACGGCGAGGCTGCTCGGCAACGAACGGGTGCGTGCGGCGTACCTCGGCGAGAGCATCACCGAAGCGAGTTAGGTTCCCTCAGCGCTTCCCTCAGCGTTTCCCTCAGCGCAGGGCGTGGACCAGCGCGGTGAGGATCGGCGCCAGCGCGAGGGCCGGCAGCAGATCGACGACCGGCACGTCACGGATGCGCAGCAGCCGAAGCCCGACCCCGATGAGGAGGATCCCGCCGGTCGCGGTGATGGCATCGACCTCCGCTGCGGGCAGCACCCCGCCGAGCGCCAAGCCGACCAGCGTGATCGCGCCCTGGACGACGGCGACGGTGATCGCGGCGGCGGCCACGCCCCAGCCGAACGAGGCCGCGAAGGCGACGGAGGCGAACCCGTCCAGCGTGGACTTCAGCGCCAGCTGGTCGATGCCCCTGCCCAGCCCGTCGGAGAGGGAGCCGAGCACGGTAAGCGGCCCGACGCAGAAGACGAGCGAGGCCACGACGTAACCCTCGACGAAGCGCACCCGCGTCGTCGAGCCGGCGCCCGGTGCCAGTCGGCGCTGCAGCCAGCTCCCGAGCCCCTCGAGGCGGTCGCCGAGGCGCAGCAACGAGCCGAGAATGCCGCCGACGACGACGGAACCGAGGACGATGAGCACCACAGCCGACGCGCCGACCGCCTCGACAGCCGCGGCCCCGCGGACCGAGCCCACGTTCAACGCGGCGATGAGCAGCGTCATGAGCCCGAGCCCGTCCGTGACGACCTCGCGGGTGCGCTGCGGCAGCCGGCCGCGGAGCGCGACGCCGAGAACAGAGCCGGCGAGCACCGTCGCGACGTTGAGCACCGTCCCGGCACCCGGGATCACAGGCCCTCCGCTCGGCCGGTCGTGACCTGCCCGTTATGTGATGATGTGCCCAGGCGTAGTCTGCGCCGGGCGTTCGGGGGAGGAGCGTAGCGACCCCCGGTCGCCCGCGGAATCGACGAACGTAGGAAGGTGTCCTGGTGGCTCGGGCGAACCGGATCGATCTCGCCGTACGGCGCGCCACGAGCGAGGACGTCCCGGCGCTCCTCTCGTTGGTGGAGGAGCTGCGCGAGGCGGGCCGGGCCTCCCGCTCGCTGCTGCGCGGAGTGTCCGGCCTGGCCGAGCGGCTGGCCGACCTGGTGGCCGACGACGCCACGGAGGTGCTGCTCGCGGAGACGGGGACGGACCCCGTCGGCATGGCGATCCTCTTCGAGTCACCGGTGACCTCGCTCACCGACCTGCCGACGCTGCGGATGGACTACGCGGTCGTGGCTCGCCGGGCCCGCCGGCGAGGCGTCGGTAGAGCTCTGGTCGCCGCGGCCGCCGCCTACGCCGAGGACGCCGGGATGGAGCAGCTGGCCGTCGCGGTCGTACCGGCGGACCGCGAAGCCAACCGGTTCTACGCGCGATTGGGCTTCGCGCCGGTCGTCGTACGCCGCGTCAGCCCGGTGGCCGCGTTGCGGCGCAAGCTGGCGGTCCCGGAGCGTCGGCCGACCGCCAGCGACCTCGCCAGGCGGCGGCTGCTGCGCCGGCCGGGCAGTCACCGTCCGCTGCCCAACGCCGCCCGGACCCGCTGAGCGCCCTGCTGGCCTGTTGAGCTGGGCGCTCAGCTGGTCCGTAGGGCGCAGGTCAGCCGCGCTGTGGAGACCCGTTCGCCGGCCTCGTCATAGATGGCCACCTCGTAGGTGGCGATCGAGCGGCCGAGCTTCAACGGGACAGCGATGCCGGTTAGCACGCCCTCCCGCACGGCGCGGTGATGAGTCGCGTTGATGTCCACACCGACGGCGATGCGGTCCTGGCCGGCGTGCAGTGCGGCCCCGACCGAGCCGAGCGACTCCGCGAGCACGCAAGAGGCGCCGCCGTGAAGCAGACCGTAAGGCTGGGTGTTGCCCTCGACCGGCATCGTGGCGACCAGGCGATCGACCGACACTTCGCGGAACGTGATGCCCATCGTGTGCGCGAGCGCCCCGGCAGCCGCGTTGATCGCGGCGAGCAGGTCCGCGGAGCTCATGAGGTCGATCCGGTCCGTCACTGCGCCTCCGTCGGCGTCTAAGAACTGTCGGTGGGTCAGCCTAAGATCCCGGACGTGACAACCTCGACGGACTCCGCCCGAGGCGCCAGCCCCGCCCGGGAGGCGCGCGAGCGGCTCCTGCTGCTCGACGGGCACTCGTTGGCCTACCGCGCCTTTTTTGCGCTGCCGGTGGAGAACTTCGCGACGACGACCGGGCAGCCGACCAACGCCGTCTACGGCTTCACGGCGATGCTCATCAACGTGCTGCGCGACGAGCAGCCCACGCACATCGCGGTGGCCTTCGACCTGTCGGGACCGACGTTCCGCCACGAGCAGTACGCCGAGTACAAGGCGGGCCGGGCGGAGACGCCCACCGACTTCCGCGGCCAGGTGAGCCTGATCCGTGAGGTGCTGACCGCCCTCGCCATCCCGATGGTCAGCGCGGAGGGCTTCGAGGCCGACGACGTCATCGCCACCCTCGCGACACAGGCCGGGGCCGATGGCATGGACGCGCTGATCGTGACCGGAGACCGCGACGCGCTGCAGCTCGTCGACGACCAGGTCACGGTGCTCATGACCCGTCGGGGCATCAGCGACATGACCCGCTTCACGCCGTCGGCGGTCCAGGAGAAGTACGGCCTGACGCCCGCGCAGTACCCCGACTTCGCCGCCGTGCGCGGCGACCCCAGCGACAACCTGCCCAACATTGCCGGGGTGGGGGAGAAGACGGCGGCCAAGTGGATCCGCGAGTACGGCTCCCTGGACGCGCTGGTCGACCGGGTCGACGAGGTACCAGGAAAGGCGGGCCAGGCGCTGCGCGACCATCTCGCCCAGGTCGTTCGCAACCGCGGGCTCACCATGCTCTCCCGCGACGTCCCGCTCGACGTCGGTCCGCACGACCTGCACCTGGGCCAGTGGGACCGCGATGCGGTGCACCGGCTCTTCGACACACTGCAGTTCCGAGTGCTTCGCGAGCGGCTCTATACGACGCTGCAGGCCGTCGAGCCGGAGGCCGACGAGGGTTTCGAAGTCTCCGGTGGTCCCCTGGCGGCCGGCGAGGTCGCTGGGTGGCTCCTCGAGCACCTCGGTGGACGCGACCGGGTGGGGCTGTCGGTCACGGGTTCGTGGGGCCGGGGTACCGGTGCCGTGACCGGGCTCGCGTTCGCCACCGCCGACGGCACCGGCGCCTGGCTCGACCCGACCCAGCTGACCGAGGAGGACGACGGAGCCCTCTCATCGTGGCTCGCGGACCCGGCTCTGCCGAAGGCGCTGCACGACGTCAAGGGGCCGATGCTGGCGTTCGCCGCTCGCGGCTGGCGGCTCTGCGGACTCACCAGCGACACCGCGCTGGCGGCCTACCTGGCGCTGCCCGGCCAGCGCTCGTTCGACCTGGGCGACCTCGCACTGCGCTACCTTCGGCGCGAGCTTCGGGCCGAGCACGCCACCGAGGGGCAGCTTTCGCTCGACGGCGGTGACGAGGCGGGGCAGGCGCAGGCCGAGATCGTCCGAGCCAACGCCATCGTGGACCTTGCCGACTCCCTCGATGCCGACCTCGAGCGCCGCGGCGGGACAAAACTGCTCGGCGAGGTCGAGCTGCCGCTCACCGCCCTGCTCGCCAAGATGGAGATCGCGGGCGTCGCGGCCGACCTCGACCACCTCGCCGACCTGCAGACCCGTTTCGCCGAGCAGGTCAAGTCCGTGACGCAGGACGCCTACTCGGCGGTGGGCCACGAGTTCAACCTCGGGTCGCCGAAGCAGCTTCAGCAGATGCTCTTCGAGGAGCTCGGGCTGCCGAAGACGAAGCGGATCAAGACCGGCTACACCACGGACGCCGACGCGCTCGGGTGGCTCGCCATGCAGAGCGAGCACGCGGTGATCGGTCACCTGCTGCGCCACCGCGACGTGTCGCGGCTGAAGACCGTCGTCGACTCGCTGATCCCGATGATCGACGACGGCGGTCGCATCCACACCACGTTCAACCAGATGATCGCCGCGACGGGGCGGCTGTCGAGCACCGACCCCAACCTGCAGAACATTCCGATCCGAACGTCGGAGGGCCGCCAGATCCGAGAGGCGTTCGTCGTCGGGCCGGGTTACGAGTCGCTGCTCACCGCCGACTACTCCCAGATCGAGATGCGAATCATGGCGCACCTCTCCGGCGACGCAGGCCTCCTCTCCGCGTTCACCTCCGGCGAGGACCTCCACACCTTCGTCGCCTCGAGGGCGCACAACATCCCGCCCGAGCAGGTCGACGCCGAGATGCGGCGGCGGATCAAGGCGATGTCGTACGGGCTGGCGTACGGGCTTTCGGCGTACGGCCTCGCGCAGCAGCTGGGCATTCCCCCGGAGGAGGCCCGTCAGCAGATGGACGCTTACTTCTCGCGCTTCGGCGGCATCCGCGACTATCTGCGCGCGGTGGTCGACCAGGCGCGTCGCGACGGCTACACCGAAACGATCCTCGGCCGCCGCCGCTACCTGCCCGACCTGACGAGCGACAACGCGCAGCGGCGGCAGATGGCCGAGCGCATGGCGCTCAACGCGCCGATCCAGGGCAGCGCCGCCGACATCATCAAGGTCGCAATGCTGCGGGTCGACGCGGCGCTGACCGAGCGAGGTCTGCGGTCGCGGCTGCTGCTGCAGGTGCACGACGAGCTGGTGCTCGAGGTCGCTCCCGGTGAGCGCGATGCCGTCGAGGACATCGTGCGGTGCGAAATGGGCGGCGCGTACCCGCTGTCGGTGCCGCTCGACGTCAGCGTCGGGGCCGGCCGCACCTGGGACGACGCCGCGCACTGACCCGTGTGGCTGGCTCCCCAGCTTCCCGGTGGGCCTCGTCCCGCCGGCCCCGGTCCCGGTCTGTGCCGTTTGGCAGAGAAAGCCGTCGGTATGACGACGGCTGCCTCTGCCAAACTGGCGCTTGCCTGTCATGGAAGAAGGAGCGCATGACTGACGTGTCGAGTTTGCTGGTGGGTGGTGCCGCCGTACCCTCCGCCGGCGTTGGGAGAATCGAGGTTCGCGACCCGGCAACCGACGAGCTCGTCGGGGTGGTTCCGGCTGGTGACCCGGCCGACGCGGACGCCGGCGTGACCGCTGCCGTCAAGGCGGCAGGCGAGTGGGCGCGCACCGCACCTGCCGAGCGGGCCGCCATCGTCAAGGCGGCCGCGGGTCGGGTGCGAGCGCGCCTGGAGGAGCTGGCCGTGCTGCAGACGCGTGAGGGCGGCAAGCCGATCGACCAGTCGAGGGGCGGCGTCGACGCCGGCATCGGAGCGATGGAGCAGTACGCCGAGCTCGGCCCGCTGCACCGCGGCCGAAGCTTGCAGGGCGGCTGGGGATCGGTCGACCTGATGATTCCCGAGCCGCGGGGGGTCGCCGTCGTCCTCACCCCATGGAACGACCCGGTGGCGATCTCCGCGCAGCTCATCGCGGCCAACCTCGTGGCCGGCAACGCCGTCGTCTTCAAGCCGTCCGAGCGGACGCCGCTCTCGGGCCAGCTGCTCGCCGAGATCGTGGCGGAGGAGCTGCCGCCGGGTGTGCTCAACGTCGTCCACGGTGACGAGCGCGCCGGTCGCCCGCTCGTCACGCATCCCGACGTCGACCTCGTCTGCCACGTCGGTTCCGTGGCGACCGGCCGGGAGATCGCCAAGGTCTGCGCCGGCACCGGGGCGAAGGCGCTGCTCGAGCTGGGCGGCAAGGACCCGCTCATCGTGGATGCCGATGTCGACGCGTCATGGGCAGCGGCGCAGGCCGCCTCCGGGGCCTTCGCCAACGCCGGGCAGATCTGCACCTCGGTGGAGCGCATCTACGTCCACGAGTCGGTCGCGCCGGCCTTCGTTGACGCCCTGGTCGTCGAAGCGGGACGGTTGGTGGTCGGCCATGGTCTCGACATGACCACGACGATGGGGCCGCTGGTCGATCGGGCACAGCGCGACGTGGTGCACGCGCACGTCGCAGCCGCCATGGCCGACGGCGCGCGGAACGTGGCCGGCGGTGAGGTGCCCGAGGGACCGGGTGCCTTCTATCCACCCACCGTGCTCACCGGCTGCACCGATGACATGGCCGTCATGCGCGAGGAGACGTTCGGTCCGGTGGCCGCCATCGCCGTCGTGTCGTCGTACGACGAGGCGCTGCGGCGGGCCAACGTCTCCCGATACGGGCTTGCCGCCACCGTGCTCACCGCCGACATGGGGCATGCGCAGCGGGCGTGGCGGGAGCTGAGAGCCGGCACCGTCAAGATCAACGCGGTGTGGGGCGGAGCTCCGGGAGGGGCGGCCGAGCCGTACGGCGCCAGCGGCACCGGCTTCGGGTACGGGCCGGAGCTCCTCGACGAGGTGACCCGAACGAAGGTCGTCCACCTCGAACCCCCGCCAGCCGGCTGATCCACCCACCCGGCCGACGGGTTCCAGCGTCCATCCTCGGTGATCCAGGGCGCGGCGGGCACAGCGCAGGGTGCCTCAGCCGCCCTCGATCACTCGGTGCCAGCTGTGGACGAGCGGCTCCGGTGTCCACAGGCGCGCCGGGACCCGCTGGCTGGACGTCGCCGACCCTGGACCGTGACACGGTGGATCTCGCCGAGGTCATCGCCGCTCAGGACGGCGTGGTGCACCGACGGCAGCTCCTGGCATCGGGGGTCGGCCGCCGATCCAGCGCACATCGCACGCAGCCACAGGGCCGGTGGCAGCCAATCCTGCCGGGCGTGGTCGCGACCTTTACCGGCAGGCTGACTGAGCGACAGCGCTGGCGCGCCGCGCTGCTGTACGTGGAGTGCGGGTCGCCACCCGCCGACGGCGCTGTGGCGGTGCTCGGCGGTGCGACAGCGTTGCAAGTCCCTCGTCGTACACGTATCACCCACGTCCTTTCGGGCCGACCGTGCCGGATTCCTACACCGGCTTCGCGAGACGCTGACCGTCGGCGCGACTCTGCCGCCCGCGCGGGTGCTGTTAGGTGACTCGTCGAGATCGCCCTGCCACCCGCGGCCGATCAGGGCTTGCGAGTGACGAAGATCGCCGTACCCGGAAGAAGTCGGCCACGGAGTGGGCTCCATTGGCCCCACACCCTCGCCAGATCGGCCGGCCACTCGGGCTCGACGAGGTCGAGCAGCTCCAGCTCGGCGGCGACGATCTCCCGAATTCGGTCGCCGAGCGTGCGGTGATGCTCGACGTACGTCGCGGCACCCCGCTCGTCCACCTCGACATAGGGCGTCCGGTCGAAGTACGTGTCCCTGACCCGAAGCCCGCGCGGGCCGGGGTCGTCCGGGAAGCACCACTGGATCGGATGCGTCACCGAGAAGACCCACCGACCACCGGGCCGCAGCACCCGCGCCACCTCCCGCATGACCGCCGCGGAGTCCCCGACGAACGGGACGCCGCCGTACGCCGAGCACGCCAGATCGACGGAGGCGTCACGGAGCGGCAGCCGCTGGGCGTCCGCCTGCAGGAGGGGTACGTCGACGCCGGTCGAGGCGGAGAGTCGCCGGGCGTGCGCCAGCTGACCGGCGGAGATGTCGAGCGCGACGACCGATGCGCCCTGCGTCACGAGCCACCGGCCGCACTGGGCGGCGCCGCAGCCGACCTCGAGCACCTGCCGGCCGCCGACGTCGCCGAGCAGCCGGACGGCCGCCTCGTCCAGACCTTCCGGGCACCAGACAAAACCGGCGTCGCCCAGGAAGTCCCCGTGCTCTGCCTGGTATGTATCGGCCGCGGCATCCCACCAATGCCGGTTGGCCAGAGCGCTCTCGCGGCCGTCCGCCGTACGCCGCACCACTCCCGACGGGTCGGTGCCCACGTGTCCCCTGTCCGTAGTGGGTCGGTTCGCTCAATTGACCACTTTGCGTCGCGCACCGTATTCTGACCGACGCGCTGTGGGCCTGCGTACCTCAGACAGAGCAGGCTCGCGCTCGTTGTGTCGACAACCCGGTCAAGTTTCCACCCGTCCGTCCCTCGGCATCCACGACAAGGGCCCCCGGCGCGACGCCCCTAGCCCACCGCCGGAGCCAGAAGCCCACATGACGAGTGCCATGACCGCCGTCGCACCTACCCAGTCCGACGAGCCTGCACGAGCGAACCAGGTCGCGATCAACGACATCGGGTCGATGGACGACCTGCTCGCCGCGATCGACGAGACCATCAAGTACTTCAACGACGGCGACATCGTTGACGGGACGATCGTCAAGGTCGACCGCGACGAGGTCCTCCTCGACATCGGCTACAAGACCGAAGGGGTCATCCCTTCCCGCGAGCTCTCGATCAAGCACGACGTCGACCCCAACGACGTCGTCAAGGTGGGCGACCACGTCGAGGCCCTCGTCCTCCAGAAGGAGGACAAGGAGGGCCGGCTGATCCTGTCCAAGAAGCGGGCCCAGTACGAGCGGGCCTGGGGCACGATCGAGG
>JBBSIN010000001.1:0-84172 GCA_038232055.1 Mycobacteriales bacterium | reverse complement strand
TACAGAGGAGTCCGGTGTCCCACCGGAACGGACGCCTCGATCGTCCCCGACCAGCCCGCCCGTGACCAGACCCCGAGCTCACCGCAGTCCCACGCGAATCTTCGCGAGCCACGGTGAGCCCGCAGGGCGCCAGCATGCTGAACCTGCACTGATGCTGCGCGCTCGGAGGGACTCGAACCCCCAACCTTCTGATCCGTAGTCCGCTTCGAGCGGTGTCGGCTCGTATCGGCCGATGCCGTGCAAGCGTCGTGACCTGCGGCTTCGCGCTGGAAGCCGTGACGGCTGATCCGCCACCGGACTCCTCGTGCCGGAGCATCCGGTAGAAGATCCGGTAGAAGAAATCGCGGCGTCGGGCACGTCGCCGCGACGCCATCTTGTCGTACGGCCCAATGCTGCGACGAGCGCGATCTCGTCGGATGATTCGGGGCGAGTCACGCTCCAGTCGGTGGCGGGCTCACCTCCTCGCCGTTCACCTCGCGAATCGACGGCGCGAGCTCTAGCTTCAGGTCTGGCGTGAGACGCGCCGCTGCATACACGTCGAGCCTGTCATCGCGTTCGGGGTCACGCTTGTCGGAATAGTGGTGGTCACCCGTCACCCGCCATCGCAGCGTCGAGGCGCCGAGGACTACCTCAACGTTGTGAGCCGTCATGAAGGCGCTCAACCAACTGGCGCGAACGAGGAAAGCGCGCTGCCGGTCTCGGTCCGATGTCACGTGGTTGGTGAAGACCACCTCGCCGTCATCCATCCAGGACGGCCCGCGCTCGTCCGCCGTTAGCGAGGACCGCGACCGTACGAATGTCGACGGCAGCGTCGCATGTACTGACTCGCCGATCGAGCAGTCGTACAGGCTTCCTTCCCAGAGGTAGTCCTCGACGGTGCTCACCACCGAGAAGGTCTCTCCGTCGATCTCTACGTCGACGAGGTCAGCGTGTCGCTTGCTGCAGTTGTGCGGCGTCCAGCCGATCTCACCGAAGTAGCAGCAGTCGACGTGGCCATGAGTGTCGATGACGTCGTGGCGGTCGTTCCGGACGATGGCCGCAAGATGTCGTAGTGCACATTCCGCCGCCCCTGCCGGCACGAACCAACTGTTGAGGTAGAAGGACTGCTGAAGGCCGCGCCAAGGCTTGTCGGCTTCGGGATCACCCTGGGCGAGGCTGGCGTCGAGCATTACCCATTGCTCACCAGTTGAGTCGCCCACCAGCACGACCTTGTCGAGTGTGGGCTCGCTTCCGATGTCGCGAACGAACCTGGTGAGGCTCCCGCCAAGCTGCTGGAAGTTGATCGCAGCCGGTGGCCACGTCGGGAACGCGATCGAGGATCGCCGCCACGTGTCGTTGCCCGATTCCGGCTCAAGGAACTGGTGGAATGCGACCGGCGGCATGCTTGGATCGATCTCACGATCCGCGATGATCTGGTGCAGGCCCTCGTAGTCCTGGTGATCGGAATACCGCCGAGCGGTGTGGAAGTTGTCGGCGATCCGGGCCAGAAGCGCGTGGTAGGCCATCCATTGGTACTTCTTGCCCCATCTCTCGGCCTTGTGGGCCTCGCGTCCACTCCCGCCTCTGCCAAGGTGACGGTCTTCTTCTCCGAATTGCTTGGGCGTCCAGCCGAGCCGGAGGACCTGCATGAACACCCACCGCTTGGCTCGGTCAGCCGGGTAGGAGTCGTCGCGGAACTTCCGACGCCGCGGGCGTCGATAGGAGTCCCAAAGGAGCTGAGACTGCTCGCGACTCAGACTCGCTGAGAACCCGGAACGGATTGCCTCGATTCGATCGAGTTCATCGGCCGACTCCGCCGCGAGCAACGTTTCGAGTTGTGCGCGTTGGGGCGCGTTGAGCGACTTCACGAACTTGGCCCATCTCGACTTCACGATGCTTGGACCTTCATCCACCTCGTCATCAGGCTCGGGGTACGGCTTGCTGAGGGGATAACGCGAGAACATGCGGACGCCGGGCTCGATCACATAGCGACCGAAGTCGCCAAGGCTGAGAATCGAGTGGAGGACGCTTGAATACCGCTCGTCGTCCGATTGGCCGCTCTTCCATCCGTACTTCTTCTCCAGCGCGTCCTCGGATGGGACGGGACCCGGGGGTTTGAGTCCGTATGGACGCCGGATCACCTTCAGCGGCGACTTCGAGGCAACTCCATTGGCGACGCCCCACTCGACGATGCCGCGCGCCGCGTCCAACGCGATCTCGTCGGCGCGCACGGGCTCGGCGAACACGAGCCGACGGACGCGAGCCACAAGCTTCTTGGCGTGATCGCGTTGACCCGCATCCGATCGCAAGAGCGCTCCGTAGGCGATGACGACCACGCGCTGGACGATGTAGGGGTCGTTGACGGTCCAGAACCGCACGACGAGTCGTTCCAGTACGTCGATGTGACCCCGAAGTAGGGCCACGAGGGCCTTCGTGATCCAGTCGCGCATGAAGCGGTTCGGAGAGAGCAGAAGCCAGATGAGCGGTATGGCCGCCAACTCGATGACATCGCTGTCGTAGTCGGGGTACGGACCCTTGCTAGCCCAACGTGCGAGCACTGACCCAGCGCTGCTCTCGTCGGCGAGCTCGTGGTACGTGGGGAAGCCAAAGTACGCATCGCGGTCCGGCATCCGGAACCGGACCAAGTGTTGATGCAGACGATCGCCGTTGAGCTGGTTGCCTGGCTGGGGGGCGATCATGAACATGACCCGGAAGAGCTCTTCAGGGCGAAGGAAGCGGAGCGATTCGTTGAGCAGGTCGACCGTTCGGTCAGTGACAGCCGAAGCCTCGCGGTACGGCAGCGAACGGATCACGGAGAGGGCGATGTGCTTGGCGCGGTTGTACTCGCGGTGAGCGTCGCGATCGTTGGTGTCTGGTCGCTGGAGCTCCTTGGCCCGAACGCCGAGCAAGTCCGGTAGTTCGACGGAGTGCAACTCCGGCAGGACGACGGCCGCAGCCTCCAAGATCCCCCAGCTGCAGTCATCCTTGAGCCAGTCACGAACGGCGATGTCTGCCATCGCGTCGTCCGAACGGTCAAGACGCCGACGCAGGATCATGTAGTCGGCCAAGGCTTGGAAGAGGATTCGGAAGCCTTGTTCGGTGTTCCCGTCGCCGAGGTAGAGGAGCTCCTGATTCAAGACGCCTTCGCTCTGCAACGCTCCAAGGACGACGGCGGTCTCGTTCGACGCTGCGCCACCAAGTGCCGCCGCCGCCAACTCCTCGGCCCGCGATACCGAGACACCCTCTTGGCCGGTCCCAGCGAACTCGTCGAGCAGGGCATCAAGCACCGCAGTGACGGCGCGCAGCGCTACCGACTGCTCATATGAGCTACGCGCCTGCGGCCGGAACCGTCGCGCGATTCGCACCAGCTTCGAGTCGAGGTACCGCTGGAAGATGGTGACGCGTCCCTCGTGGCCGCCGTACACCGTCTCACCGGAGTCTTTGAGTCCTTCGCAGAACAGCTTGAGGAATAGGGGAAGACTGAACTCAGGCACGAGGAGCGGAATCCGCGGAGCCTGCAACCCATGAAACGCGAAGAACTTCTGCGTCGCATCGATCTCGTGACCCGCGAAGCCGGGATGTGACCGTCCTACGAAACGACGGTGCTCCGCGTCTTCGCAGACGATCCCGATGTACGTGTCTCGACATGAGACGACCAGCGCGACGTGCGGCCACCGGGCGACAGCAGCGCGTAGGGCGGGGAGGTGCGTGCGCCAGAAGTCGGTGTCGGTCGTCTCGTTGAGCGCGTCGACCGAGATGACGAACCGACGTCCAGTGAGCGCGGCGGCCTCACCTGCCGCGTCCATTGCCCCCAGCAAGGTGTCGGCTCCGAGGGGCGGCAGCCCAAGCTGATCACACACGCCGGCCCACAGGTCGCCGCGTCCGAATCGAGCAGCGCTGAGAAAGACGGCCGGTCGGCCGGCCTGGAGCGCCCGTTGAGTCGCTTCGAGCAGGAGATGGGTCTTGCCAGATCCGGCAACGCCTTCGAGGAAGTAGAGGCCGCGCTGCAGTGCTCGGCCGGCTGTGGAGTCCAGCCACCGTTCAAGCTCGGTCACCCGATCAACGAGCCGGCTGGATCGGTACCCGCGTGCTTCGTGCGGCGTATTGGTCTGGACGGCGTGCCAGTCCTGATCGGGATGCGTCGCGCGCCACTCTGCCTGGGCGGCGTACTCGAGGTCGGATGCCACGGTGACCGTCCGAGACAGGTCCTCGGATGCCTTCCGTAGTGGTGCGAGGTCCGTTTCGACGGTGGAGGGCTCAACATGCAAGACCGACGCGGCGATCTTGAGATCAGCGACGGCATCCTCGATCGCGGCGTACGCGTTGATCAGCTCATTCGAGCCCTTCTTGGTGATCCAGTAGTCGCCGGCCTCGGAAATGACGCCTCGGCGCAGCCGATCCAAGTGATCGAGTGCGACGGCGTCGAACGCCAGCGCAGCGAGATCGTCCTCGATCGGGAGGTCGACCTGAAGGTCGGGTCGGTACTTCTGGCCGGCCACATCGATCTGTTCTCGAAGCTTCTGGCCGAGCCAGGCATCGGTGAACTCGGTGTCCCCCCACCAGAACCACCGCCTTCCCTCGTGTTCGGGAAGCGCCAAGCGGTTGAGGATGTCGCTCTCTTGGACCAGCTCGAAGTCGATGTCGGCCGCACCCGCGATCGACGTGTGCCAGAACTCCACCTTGTCGTCGTACTTCTGGCGCTGGGACTTGCGGCGACCACGTCCGACGGCAGTGTCGAGGTTGGACGAGATGAGAAACGTCAGCTTGGTGACCTTCGGCCGATCACGCACGACGGCCCTGACGCTCTCGGTCATGCCGTCAAGAAGGGAATCGACGTCGTGTACGTGCTTGGCTTGCCACCCCCACTCTGCGCCGTCGGCAAGGGTCGCGTACCACTCAACGCCGCCGTCCGGGTTGCCCGTGCGAATCGCTCGTACGCCCTCCGGAGCGTCCGACTTGAACAGCTGGTAGCAGAGTTCCTCGAATCCGCGAGCGGTCGAGCCTCGCCAGGGGCGAATTGCATCGAAGCCCGAGTTCAGTCTGTCCGGGGGCATTAGACGCGCGCTCGGGGTCTCGTGTCGTGCCGGGGTCGGCGCGCCGCAGACCACCGCGCCGCAGACCACCGTGAGGTCTCGTCCTGCATAACCCGACCAGTATTCGCACACGTGCCACCTCGTGGGCGGTGCTGTCGCCCCTTCCGGACGGCTTCGCCTGGAGTGGCCGGGAGGCGGCGGCGCGTTCCCCTGGGTGGGTCGCACGCTGGATGACCGTGCGGGTCCGAGCGTTAGGCTGTGGTTCGGAATGTGATTGTACTGTGATTTCGGGTGCTGTATGGTGGTGACATGGCCGGAGCCACGATGAGCAGGCCGGAGTTGCAGGCCCATGAGCACGCGATGCGGGTGCCCTTCGCGACAGCGGCGAAGGAACTGAGAGATCTGCTCACCCCTCGGCTCGTTGCATACATCGGCGGAGTTCGCGAGACGCGAGCGGTCCACCAGTGGGCCGACGGGACTCGCGAGGCGAAGTCGGGCGAGGTCGAGGACCGTCTCCGCTTCGCGCTCCAGGTAGCGCTCTTGTTAAGCGAGCACGACGCGCCACGCGTCGTCCAGGCATGGTTCCAGGGGTTGAATCCTCACCTCGAGGACCGCTCGCCGGCTCGACTCCTCCGCGACGGTGATCTCGACGAGGTCGGTCTGCTCGTTCTCGCTGCGGCGCGAGCCTTCCTCGTCGGCGGGTGAGACAGGCCGACGTACCCGCGGAGGTCTTCCGTCTCGGGCGCCGGCCAGACCCGTGGGCGTGGCCGGACTGGGCCTACGCCGAGGCTGACGGCACGTTCGGCAACCGCTACGACGACCCGCAAGGCATCTACAGAGTCCTGTACGCCTCGACGCAACGCGTCGCGACCTTCGTCGAGTGTCTCGCCTACTACCGCCCGGACATCGAGGTCGTCGCGGAGCTGCAAGCCATCGTCGGCGAGGAAGGCGACGAGGAGCCGCCGGCACCCGGGATCGTCCCAGCAGCCTGGGTCGACCAGCGCCGCGTCGGACGGGCCACCCTCGTCGGCGACTACGCCGATGTCGGACACCACGAGTCGCTCGCGGAACTACGGACCGCGCTGGCTGCGCGGGTCGTCCACCACGGTCTGCACGATCTGGATGCTGCAACTCTCCGACTCACCGCGCCGCGCGCGTTCACGCAGCACGTCTCGCGTTACGTGTTCGGGCAGACGTCCGGCGGCGCGAGACGTTGGAACGGACTCGCGTACCTCTCGAAGCACGGCGACGATCTGCAGAACTGGACGATCTTCGAGCCAGCGGCTCCAGGCGTCATCGACGTCACCGAGTTCGGGGGCGATGACGAGGACCTTCGCGCCGCGCTCGCGCTCCACGGCCTCCAGCTCGGGTAGGCCGCGCCGCCTGGCCTCCGCCGAAGTCAAGCCGTAGCTCGATGTAGTCATGCCTTCAGTGGTCTTCCTTTGGAGGGGCCGCCAAGGCCAAACTCCAAGACATCAGTTCTTGGATGGAGGCCTTGCATGGCTGAGACGATCAGGGACCGCGCCGGGCGGCTGCTGCCGACGGGTGACTGCTGGTGCGGGTGTGGCGCTGAGACGACAACTGGAAACTTCTTCGTCCCGGGTCACGACAAGTTCGCCGAGGCTGCTGTAATCAACCTCCGGTACGGCAGCGTCGGGGAGTTTCTCGTCGAGCATGGCTTCGGTCCCGCGGGTTCGAACTGCCGAGCCGAGATGGAGCGGTGGCGCGCGGCCGGTGGGCGTACGCGGTAGGCGACGTTCGATGATTACCGGCGAGCTCAAGACGAGGATCGACGCGGTCTGGAGCGACTTCTGGTCTGGCGGAATCTCTAATCCGCTCGAAGTCATGGAACAGCTGACGCTCCTGCTGTTCATCAAGGGCCTCGACGAGGCAGAGACCCGAGCCGAACGGAAGGCGAACCGCACGGGCGCTGCCATCGAGCGCCCGATCTTCCCGGATGGCACGTTCACGCCCGAGGGGCAGACAACGGGTCGACCGTACGCGGACCTGCGCTGGGATCGGCTGAAGAACATGCCGGCCAACGAGATGTACGACGTCGTCGAGAACTACGTCTTCCCGTTCCTCCAGGAGCGCACGGCGACGACGACGCATGGGAAGCACATGCGTGGTGCGCGGTTCACCATCCCGACACCCGGACTCCTCCAGAAGGCGGTCGATGGTCTCGACGCCATCCCGATGGAGGACCGCGACACCAAGGGCGACGTCTACGAGTACATGCTCGCCAAGATCGCCACGGCAGGGCAGAACGGCCAGTTCCGAACGCCGCGCCACATCATCGAGCTGATGGTCGAGATGATGGCGCCGACTCCCAAGGACACCATCTGCGATCCAGCCGTCGGTACCGCTGGCTTCCTGGTCGGTGCTGGCGAGTACCTCCGCCGCCACCACCCGACGGTGCTGGCCGACGCGACTCATGCCCAGCACTTCCACGAGTCGATGTTCCATGGCTATGACTTCGACAACACGATGCTCCGCATCGGGTCGATGAACATGCAGCTGCATGGCATCGAGAACCCCGCGATCGCCTACCGCGACAGCCTCGCCCAGGACCATGCGAACGACATCGAGGCCTACAGCCTCGTCCTGGCCAACCCGCCTTTCGCCGGCAGCCTCGACTATGAGTCGACCGCGAAGGATCTGCTCCAAGTCGTGAAGACGAAGAAGACAGAGCTGCTCTTTCTCGCCCTGTTTCTACGACTTCTCAAGCCCGGCGGGCGCGCGGCTGTCATCGTCCCGGATGGCGTTCTCTTCGGATCTACGAACGCTCACAAGGCACTCCGGCGGATGCTCGTCGAGGATCAGAAGCTCGATGGGATCGTCTCGCTGCCGTCTGGCGTGTTCAAGCCGTACGCGGGCGTCTCGACGGCGATCCTGCTGTTCACCAAGACGAACTCGGGAGGCACCGACCACATCTGGTTCTACGACCTGCACGCCGATGGCCGAAGCCTCGACGACAAGCGAACCCCGCTCCTCCCAGAGTCCAAGCTCGGCGCCACCGCAGTCCTCACTGAGGACGAGCGTGCGAAGAACAACCTTCCCGACGTGCTCGCACGGTGGCGGAAGCGAGATGGGAACGAACGCGGCCGGAGACGCGACGATCAATCGTTCTGTGTTCCCAAGTCCGAAGTGGCATCAGCTGGCTACGACCTCTCGATCAACCGCTACCAGGAGACGCCGTACCGCGAGGTCGAGTTCCCGCAGCCTCTAGAACTCATCGATGAGCTGACAGCGATCGAGGAGCGAATCCAGAAGGGCTTGGACGAGCTGAAGGCCATGCTCAAGTGAGCGTTCCCATGGTGCCCCTCGGCGATCTGGCATTGAAGCTGCAGGATGGGCCGTTTGGTTCGAATCTCAAGAGCGAGCACTACGTCGAGGGCGGAGTTCGGGTGGTTCGCCTGCAGAACATCGCGGTCGGAGAGTTTGACGATCGCGATCGCGCGTTCATCTCGACGGATCACTTCGCGAAGCTCAGCAAACATGAGTGCCGTCCTGGAGATGTCCTCATCGCGACGCTCGGCGATCCGATCTTGCGGGCGGCTGTTCTGCCCGACTTCATACCGCTCGCGCTGAACAAGGCGGACTACATCCAGCTGCGATGTAATCCCGAACAAGCCTCAGCGCGCTACCTCGTCCACTACTTGAACTCGGGCCGAGCGCAATCGCACGCAGCGTCATTGGCGCACGGACAGACGCGCCCTCGGATCAACCTCTCGCAGTTGCGCCAGTTTCCGATACCGGCGCCGGCCCTCACTGAGCAACACAGAATCGCCGCCGTTCTCGACTCGGTCGTCGATCTTCGAACCGAGCGTCGCCGTAGTCTCGAGACGCTCAACACGCTGCTGGGAGCGCTTCAGCAGCGCGCTTTCAGAGGCGAGCTGTGAGCGAGTCACAGTTCTTCTTCCTCGAAGCGGAGTTCCGCGACGAGTTCGCCACGGCATCGTGGGCCGAGAGCCACGCGCTCTCCGATCCGGGACCGGCGATGATTTACGCTCGCAAGGCGCTTGAGTCAGGCGTCAAGTGGGTCTACCGCTACGACCGGTCGCTGTCGCAGCCGTACGAGGACCAGCTCAACGCTTACCTGAACGAGCCGGCTTTCAAGGCGCTGGCGAGCGGCCTCGTCTACAACGTCGCCAAGAAGATCCAGCGCGCCGGCAATCGCGCGGTCCACGAGGCGAAGCCACCAACACAGCTCGAGGCAGTCGAGGTCATCTCGGCGCTGTTCCAGTTCTGCTTCTGGCTCGCCTACACCTACGGGCGCTCATCGAAACCCGACCTCAGCCTCAAGTTCGATCCGAAGAAGCTGGCGTCGTTCGAGCGGCACGAGCCGGCATCGCTCACCGAGCGGCTCGAACTTGAAGAGCGTCTTGCCCGAGAGGCCGAGGACACTGCGCTCGCTCGGGCGCGTGTCGCGGAGCTGGCCAAGACGGTCGAGCAGCTCGAGGCTGAGCGCGCCGCGTTGATCGCTGAGGTCGCGGCAGCAAAGAAGGCCGCCGAAGCGATCCCCATCGAGTCGTACGACTGGTCCGAACTCGAGACTCGTCGGTTCAAGATCGACGCGCTCCTCGCCGAGGCGGGTTGGACGTTGACAGAGGGCCGCGACCGGGAGTTCGAGGTGCACGGCATGCCCTCCGGCTCCGGCGTCGGCTACGTCGACTATGTGCTGTGGGGCGACGACGGGCTGCCACACGCGATCGTCGAAGCGAAGAAGACGCTGGTGTCGCCCCAGACGGGCCAGCAGCAGGCGAAGCTCTACGCGGACTGTCTCGAAGCGGCGACCGGCCAGCGGCCGGTGATCTTCTACTCGAACGGCTACGAGCACTGGCTGTGGGACGACACGCAGTACCCGCCGCGGTCGGTCCAGGGGTTCCTGACAAAGGACGAGCTGCAGCTCGCGATGCAGCGGCGGACGACGCGGCGTTCGCTCGTGACGCTCGACACGAACGGCGCGATCGTTGAGCGCTTCTACCAGGAGCGAGCCATCCGAGCCATCTCCGAGCGATTCGAGGTCGACAAGCAGCGAAAGGCGCTCCTCGTCATGGCAACCGGCGCTGGCAAGACCCGGACCGTCATCGCTCTCACTGACCTGTTGATGCGCGCCAACGTGGCGAAGCGCGTCCTGTTCCTCGCCGATCGGACTGCGCTCGTCAAGCAGGCCGTGAACGCCTTCAAGGAGCACCTGCCGCAGTCGGCGCCCGTGAACCTCGTATCGGAGGGCGGCGAGGACGGCAGGGTCTACGTGTCCACCTATCAGACGATGGTCGGCAAGATCGACGAGTACCGCAACGACGGAACGCGTCGATTCGGGGTGGGCCACTTCGACCTCGTCGTGATCGACGAGGCGCACCGCTCGGTGTACCGGAAGTACCGCGGCATCTTCGAGTACTTCGACTCGCTGCTCGTCGGGCTGACGGCGACTCCCAAGGACGAGGTCGACAAGAACACCTACGACCTCTTCGATCTCGAGACAGGTGTTCCCACGGATGCGTACTCATTGGAGGAGGCCATCGGCGACGGCTACCTCGTCCCGCCGAAAGGTGTGTCGGTGCCGGTCAAGTTCATCCGCGAGGGCATCAAGTACAAGAACCTGTCGGACGACGAGAAGGACGACTGGGACGAGTTCGAGTGGGGCGAGGACGAGGAGGGCAACCCGCTCGATCCTCCCGACGAGGTGGACCCTGCCGCCCTGAACAAGTTCCTCTTCAACGAGGACACGGTCGACAAGGTGCTCGAGCACCTCATGACCCAGGGCATCCGCGTCGCCGGTGGGGATCGGCTCGGCAAGACGATCATCTTCGCCAAGAACCAGCGGCACGCTGACTACATCTACGAGCGGTTCGTCGCCAACTACCCGCATCTCGACAACGGCAACTTCGCCCGCGTCGTCACCCACAGCGTTAAGTACGCACAGAGCCTGATCGACGACTTCTCGACGCCGGAGAAGGCGGCGCACATCGCCATCTCGGTCGACATGCTCGACACCGGAATCGACGTGCCCGAGATCGTCAACCTCGTGTTCTTCAAGCTCCTCCGCTCGAAGACTAAGTTCTGGCAGATGATCGGCCGAGGCACGCGGCTGCGACCGGACCTCTTCGGGCCCGGCGACGACAAGACCGAGTTCAAGGTCTTCGACTTCTGTCAGAACCTCGAGTACTTCAGCCAAGAGCTCCCGCCGGCAGAGCCGTCTGACTCGGTGCCCTTGAGCGAGCAGATCTTCAAGTCACGGCTCGAACTCATCCAGACCTTCGATGAGATCCACTCGCACGGTGACGAACGCGCGACCGTCGCGGCAACGTTGCGCGACGCCATCGCGTCGATGAACCCGGACAACTTCCTCGTTCGGCCACACCTCCAGCTCGTCGAGCGCTTCCGCGAAGAGGAGCCGTGGGAGAGCCTGTCGGTCGGAGACCTTGCTGCGCTGGCGGATCGGGTCGCAAGGCTGCCGGCGCAGCTCGACCCTGAGCATGAGGAAGCCAAGCGGTTCGACGTCCTCCTCCTGAGCGCACAGCTCGCGCTCCTGCAGGGCCGGCCGTTCGAGGGCGAGCGACGCAAGGTCATGCAGATCGCAAGCGCGCTCGAAGACCAGCAGGTCATCCCTGCTATCGCAGCGCACCTCGAGCTCATTCAGGACGTGCAGACCGACGAGTGGTGGACGGACGTCAGCTACCCGATGCTCGAAGAGGTGCGCAAGAGGCTGCGGCTGCTCGTGCCGTTGATCGAGCGCTTGAAGCGGAAGGTCATCTACTCCGACTTCGTCGACGAGATCGGCGAAGCCGGCGAGATCGTGCTGCCAGGTGCCGGCTCGGCGGCCGGCAGTACCGAGTTCCTGCAGTTCCGCAAGAAGGCGGAGCATTTTCTCAAGGAGCACCTTGCCGAAGCAGCGGTAGCGAAGGTCCGCTCCGGCGCGCCGCTGACGGCGCAGGACATCGCGGACCTGCAGCGGATCCTGATTGCGGCCGGGATCGGAGACGACGAAACGTTCGCCGAGGCGGCGAAGCGGACGGGGAGCTTCGGTCTCTTCGCAAGGTCACTCGTCGGGCTGGACCGGGCGGCAGCTAAGGCGGCGTTTGCGGACTTCCTCGACGACAAGCGCTACAGCAAGAATCAGATCGAGTTTGTGAACCTGATCATCAACGAGCTCACTCAGCGTGGAATGGTCGAACCGGGTCGCGTGTACGAAACGCCGTACGACGGGGTTGCACCTCAGGGACCTGAAGCCATCTTCGTCGAGGCCGACCTCGAAACCATCTTCGCCACGCTGGAGGACTTCACCGCGTCAGCGCGGTAGGGCGAGCGGCCTGCCCCCCGGCGGCAGCCGTGAAACGACCGGCCTCGCGTCGTCATCGCTCGATCTCCATTCCTCGATCGAGGGAACGCTCCGGTGCCGGACGGGTGAGCGCGTCCATCCGCTCACGCAGCCGCGCCGACGACAGATCGCGTTCTGCGTCTCGCAGTTCGTCCTCGACGGCGTGCTGCTCGGCCAGGAGTGGTGCTGCGCGTCCGAGGGCGTGGTCGAGCTGCTCCCGTGCGCCACCGAGTCGTGACTCGGCCGCTGTGAGGTCGCGGTTGGCAGCTCGCCGCCGCAGGACAGGCGCGTCGTCTGCAGCCCGGCGAGCGGCCCATACGTCGCGCTGTGCCTCCTCGACGGCATGCTCCGCCTCCCGAAAAGGGCGGAGGTGTGGCTCCGTCCGTTCTTCCACCTCGGCAAGAGCCCGACGAGCGGCAGCCACTCGGTCTTCGGTCTCACGGCCGTACCGCGGCTCCTGGCTCGCGAGGTGACGGCGCTGGGCGACGGCGGGAAGGTCGGCCCGGTCGTTCGTCAGTACCTCTTCGAGGACGTCGCGTGCCAGGTTGGGATCCTCCGTCACGACGAGGAGACGGTTGAGATCGCGGCCTCGGGTGGCGCCGACGTAGAGGCTGCGATGGGTGGTGGCGGCGGTGACGACGGTCAAGCTGACGTCGACGGTGTCGCCTTGGTGGCCGTGGGCGGTGGCGGCGTAGCCGAGCCGAACGTGCTCGCGCGCATAGTCGGTGGGGAGGGCGAGCTGCCCGTGTCCGTGTTCGTGGGACGCAGTGAGGCTTCCGTCGCGTCCGATGGCGGTGACGGTCCAGCGGTCGCGGTTGCGGACCGGTTCGCCGCTGCTCGTCCGCAGCTCGCGGTTGTTGCGGCGGGTCACGACGACGTCTCCGACTGCGGCTGACTCGCCGCCGGCGATGCGGGCTGCGCGCTCGCCGAGCTGGCCGTGCTCCCGCCGGAGTTCCTGGATGGCGTGGTTGAGCGCGTCGACGTGTTCGTTGGTCTCGGCGACGACGGCGACGGATCGACCGGCGGCGCGGTGGTCCATCCACTGGCAGGCGATGTCGGCGCTGAGCGCCTCGAACGTGCCGGTGCCGACTCGCCCGTGCCGGAAGTAGGCGTCCAGGGCCGCGGAGCTGCCGGCGCGGAGCCGTAGCGAGGCTGCTTGCTCCCAGCGGTGGCGGAAGCGGTGGATCGTTGCGAGCTCGTGGACGCGCGCGGTGCGGCACAGCTCGTCGAACATGCCGCCTCGTCCGACGGCTTGGAGTTGGCGGGGGTCGCCGACGAGCACCAATCGCCACCTCTGGGACGCGGCCAGCTGTGTGAGGGCGTCGAGGTTTCCGGTCCCCAGCATCCCTGCCTCGTCGACGATCAGCGTGGTGCCCGGCGGGAGCCGGTACTCGTCGTGGGGCTGCCGGTTGCGCCACTCGTGGAGCAGCTTGGCGACCGTGGCGGACTGGATCCCGGTCTCGTCCCGGAGGACCTTGGCCGCCTTGGCGGTGGGTGCGACGGCGAAGACATGGCAGCCTTGGGCGCCGAGGGCGGCGGCGGCCCGCCGGAGCGTGGTTGTCTTGCCGGTGCCGGCGGGACCGACGACGAGGACGAGCGGGTCATCGCCGGCGACTGCGGCTGAGGCGTCGGCCTGGAGGACGTCGAGACCGCTCCTGTCCAGAGTGGGCGACGGCGAGCGGGCGTGTCGTGGGCGTCGATGGCGAAGAGCAGGATCCGTTCCTCCTGGGCGAGGACAGCCTCAGTGGTCAGGTGCGGTTCGATGGGGGCGATCCAGATGGACCGGCCGTCCGAAGCTCGCCGCGGTGAGCGTTCCGACGGCGGGTCGAGGGTGGTGCAGGTCTCGATCACACGGTCACAGGCGCGCTCGACCGCTGCTGCCCACCGCTGCCCGTGCACTCCTGCGACTGGCGGCGTCAGGTCGCAGACGGCCTGGAGGACGTCGGCACGGTTCCAAGCCGAGCCGGCGGCGGAGAGCTGCTCGATGACGTCGACCACGGTTGGCGGCTCCGGCGTCGGGTGCGTGCGCGCCGAGTCCCACATGCGCTCCAGGAGCCGGGCCGGGCTCCAGCCGAGCGCCTCGGCCTGGTCGCGCCAGTGGCTCCCGAGGTCGCCGGGTGACGCGTGCGTCTTCTTGGCGCGAGTGTCCTCGGACGCCTCGCGGGTGAGCGCTGCTCGTTCCCAGCGGGTCGGGTCGCGTCCCTCACGCTCGCGGAACTCGGTGATCTTGTCGGCGAGGGCTGCGTCGACCTGGGCGGTTCGCTTGGAGAACGCGTCGAGCAACTCCTTCGGCATCCCGGCAATCTCGGCCTGCCCCTTTTCGATTGGTCCCCAGGCGACGCCGTAACGGCTGGTCAGCTCGACGCGCAGCACCGACTGGTAGAGGCCGCCGAGGGCGCGCTGCTTGCGCTTGAGGTAGCGGCCGTCGAGCGCCAGCCATCGCCCGTCGGGTGCGAGCACCTTGGCGGAGATCACCACGTGGGTGTGCAGCTGGGGATCGTCCTCCCGGGACGTGGCCTGCGGGAAGGCGGCCATGATGAGCCCGTCGACATCCGGGTGCTGGCGGGCGTCATCCACGCGGATGCGGGTTGTGGCGCCGTACTGCTCGATGTGGTCGAGGACGGCTCCGACGGCGAGGTTGTGCGCCTCGAGCAGCCCGGGGTCCCGGTGAGGCCCCACCACACCGACAGCGACTTGGGCGCCGAGAACGTGGCGTCGAAGCCGGCGACGGCACGGATGATGCGGCCCTTGCTGTCGACGCGGTCGACGAGCGGGTACCCGAGCTGTCGTCCGGTGGTCGGGTCGTGCCCGGAGAGGATGGCTTCGAGGTCGTCGGTCTCGACTCGTCCGGAGAGGCCCAAGGTGGTGGCTCGCCGGCCGAGCCAGTGGCCTTCGGCGTCGGGCCCGTCGCCGGTCAGGTAGCGGGTGTAGTAGCGCGCCGATGCCGGCGCGCTGTGGGCGAGGATGGTGGTCACGCGCAGCACGGCGCGCTCACGTTCCCGCTTGCGGGCACTTGTCTGTTTGGCAGTGGGTCGTCCGGGTGGGAGAGGTGGTCGGTCACGGCGTCAGCTCGCGGTTGGGTGCTCGAAGAGGTCGAGCTGGTTGCTCGGGATGGCGGGCTTGCGCCGGTTGCGCGCGGCCTTCGGCGTCGCGGTCGGGACGGGCTCGAGGGTCGACGGTGCGGCCGGCGTTGGAGGCTCGGCCGAGACTGCGGGTTCAGCCGTCGCCGCTGGTTCGGCTGCGGTCGCGTCGCGCAGCACCGCCACGAGGTGGGACACCTCGACGCCGAGCATCTCGGCGAGCGGGTAGAGGGGGACCCGCAGGGTGTTGCTGCAGTCGATGACCGGCAGCCCTGATTCGCCGCCGTTCGCACGCCACTCGCGGGTCATGTCGTACGCCTTCGTGCGGCCGACGCCCAGGAGGTCTGCGGCCTCCACCACGCTGACCGTCATCAGCGGTAGCGATCTGCGTCCTGCCACGGAACAACCTCCGGCTCGTGCTCTCCGCTCGGAGAACGGCGCGTGGACTGTACCCGCATCCACGATGTCTGGCTAGTGGCGACACAAGCGGTAGACCGTGTAGAGTCAGAAGCGTGGCACGACGGTCCAAGAACACGCCGCCCCCGCGTCCCGAGGTCGACCTCAACCAGATCGTCGCCTACAACGTGCGTGCCGCCCGCGAGCTGCGGGGATGGACCCAGGACCAGTTCGCGGCCGAGCTCGAGCCGTACATGGGCCAGCGCATGACGCAGGCCGGCGTCTCATCGATTGAGCGGGCTTGGGACGGCGACCGTCGGCGGGAGTTCGACGCCCACGAGCTGCTCGTGTTCGCCATGGTCTTCGACCTGCCGATCATCTGGTTCTTGCTCCCGCCACCGGGCGAGCGGCGGTTCCTGCGCGGCACCAACAGCCAGTCCAACGAGCTCTACATGTGGCTGATGGGCTCCCCCGAGATGCTCCCGCCGGTCTACGAGCGGCTGCGGGAGCACGGCATCGTCGATCCCTCCGACGCCGACGAGGCCGCGGAGAAGGTCACCGGCATCGCCTCACACGTGAAGCGGTGGAACTACAGGGACCGCCGCAAGGAGCTCCTGCTGGCGCTGGTCGACCAGCACGCCGACAGCCTCGACACCGCCGTCGACGAACTCGGTCGCTGGGTCGACCACCTCCGCCAGGTCGGCATCCGCGGGTTCCTGGCCGAGCACACCAACGACAGCGACTTCGCAAAGCCGCCAGGCAAGCGGTCGGCGGACAAGGCGGCACGAGCCGGCACGGCGGACGAGCCGGCACGAGCCGGATCGGGAGCGGACGCTCCCCGCAAGCAGACGCGCGACAAGCGCTGACGCTAAGGAGGCCGCAGGTGCGCGGCTACACAGCGAAGAAGGGCAACCGCTACTACGCCGTCATCTACGAAGGCGTCGACCCAGCCACCGGCAAGGAGCGTCGCCGCTGGTACCCGGCGGGGACCCGCAAGGCCGACGCCGACAAGCTCGTCACCGACCTGGTCAAGCGCCACAACGACGGCGAGTACCGCGCTCCCGACAAGGTCACCCTCGGTGAGTACCTCACCGAGCGGTGGTTACCCGCGCAGCGCAGCCAGCTCAAGGCGACGACGTTCCACTCTTACGAGAGCAACATCCGGCTCCACGTCCTGCCGACGCTCGGCAAGGTGCCGCTCGGCCGACTCGCCCCGGAGGATCTCGACGCGCTCTACGGCCGGCTGCTCGAGTCCGGGCGCCGCAACAAGAGCGGCGACGGACCGGGGCTGAGCTCAGGCAGCGTTCGCTATGTGCACCGCATCCTGCGCAAGGCGCTCGGTGACGCGGTGCGCAAGGGAGCGCTCAACCGGAACCCGGCGTCCCTCGCCGACCCGCCGAAGCGGAGCACCAGCACGAAGCGCGAAGGCGAGATGCATGTGTGGACGAGCGCGCAGCTCCAGACCTTCCTGGCCTCCCTCGACGGCGTGCGCCTGGCGCCGGCGTTCGTGCTCGCCGCGCACACCGGCATGCGACGCGGCGAGGTGGCCGGGCTGCGCTGGGCCGACGTCGACCTCGACGCCAAACTCATCCACGTTCGGCAGAACGCTGTGGTGGTCAACTACGACGTTCGGCTCACGGACGTGAAGACCTCGCACGGGAGGCGCACCATCGACGTCAACGACGACGTTGTGCGCGCGCTGCAGGGGTGGCGTCGCAAGCAGGCCGAAGAGCGCCTTCTGCTCGGCGCCGGCTACGACGACCACGGCCTCGTCTTCGCCCGCGCTGATGGCACGCTCACGCACCCCGAACTACTCAGCTCCACGTTCGAGCGCATCGTCGCCCGCAGCGGGCTGCCCAGGGTCCGCTTCCACGACGTCCGCCACACCCACGCGACGCTGCTGCTCAAGGCCGGCGTGCCGATCAAGGTCGTGAGTGAGCGGCTCGGCCACGCGACGGCGAGCTTCACCCTCGACGTCTACGGCTGGGTGCTCCCCGGGATGCAGGCCGAAGCCGCAGCGGTGTTCTCGAGGCTGATGGCGGCACCTAACGACGACCCCGGTCGAGGCGCTTCAGCTCCGGGTCCGGCCTGAGCAACGCCGAGGCTCCGGGAACACACGAAATCATCGGGTGAGCGCGGTGAACTCCGCGGCACACTGACGACGGATGGCCCGCGATCACATCGTCCCGCAGATGCTGCTCCGTCGGTTCGCCGGCGAGCGCGAGCGCCTGCTGGCCACTCCGCGCGCCGGCGGAGTTCGCATCCCGATGACGGTCACGCGCGCGTGCCGAGAGGCCGGCTTCTACGACGTCGACATTGATCCCGCCTTCAGCCACCTTGCTCCCAGCAATCAGATCGAGATCTCGCTGGCGGACTTCGAGGGTCGAGCCTCGCGGTTGTTCGATAGGTTCGCACGGGACGAACTCAACCTGACCGACCAGGATCGGTTCGACCTGATGCTCTTCGTTGCCTTTCAGGCAGTTCGTGGATGGTCGTTTCGCGAGGAGATCTCCGAGCTCGCCACCCTGATGGCGAAGGAGGAGCTACGGCCCCGGCTGACGACGGAACGCCTGCGGCCTCAACTCAAGAAGGACGGACGGGCATTCGATGACGCGGCGGTCGCAGCATGGCGTGAGCAACTCCTGACCTCGGACTGGAAGGTCGTGCCCTCGCAGTCGGCGGCGGTGCAGCAGATGGGTCTGCTTGCACTCAACGGCATCCATCCCGACCTCTACTTCCGTCGCCGGGTCCGCCTACTGCGATTCGACGAGCCTGCCCTCCTCGTCAGCGACCAGCCCGTCGCGCTATGGGTCCGCCCAGATCGAGACCTCGAGACGCACCCTCTCGGCATTGCGAGCGCAGATGCCATCTACATGCCGATCGACAGGCAACGCGCGATCGCCCTGCTCCTCTCCGGAGACGAACGGGTCGTAGATGCCAAGCCCAAGCGGGCCGAGATCATCAATCGCTTCGTCGCAAGCGGCGCTCACCGATGGATCTTCCAGCACCCCGACGACCCGCCGATCGAGATCGGAGACCTCCTCGAGCGGCCGAGGTGGGGCGTCGAGACGCTCGGTGCCCTGGCCGAGGGCGACGAGATTCGTGTGCAGAAGCGGGTCGTTCGGCAGCAAGGTCGTCAGCCCGCGTGAGCACTGATCGCTCCGCACGGCGCTCACAACCGGGAGAGCGTCCTCAAGCCCCGGTCATTCAGGAGCCGCGCAAGCATCACTTCGTTCCACAGTGGTACCTGCGCCAGTTCGGCTCGAAGCGCCAGATCGGGGTGTTCGACAAGACGACCGGCGAGTACGTCACGGCAAGGCCGAAGGACGTCGCCTACGCCGAGGGGCTCTACGACCTTGACCACCCGATCCTCGCCCGGACAGCAGTCGAACGGCTTCTGTCCAACATCGAGAGTTGCGCTGCGCCGGCCTTCCGTCTTCTCGCCACCCAAGGGGTCGATGCGCTCACTGACGAGCGACGCGAGGACGTTGCTGCGTTCGTGGCAGCCCAGCAGTTGCGCGTGCCGAGCCATGGCGACGCCCTCCGGCGCTTCGTCTCGTCCACTCTGGACCGGGTCCGCGCCGAACTCACGGACGACGAGGTTCAAGCGCTCACGCGCGAACAGATCGACCTCATTCGGGGACCACGCTTGGGCGGTAGCGAGCCGAGAGGCATCGTCGGTGGCGGCGTCGTCCTCGCGCTCCGCCAACACACCGCCGAACTCCTCAACGACTTCGCGTGGACCCTGTTGGATTTCGACCGAGACGAACTGATCACCAGCGACACGCCCGTCAAGGCCATGGCCGAGCGCGACCGGTTCGGGCGAGTCAGCGTCTTCGCCGACGTGCCTGTCGATGACTCGCACGTGTTGATTCTCCAATCGGGCAGAGGCGGCACGACCACGGCGAGTCGCGGCGGCGTGGACGGGTGGTTCCGAAACGCCGATGGCACGCCGTCGCTCGAGTGCTTCCAGAACCTCAACTTCCTGAAGGCGCAGCGCTACGTCTTTGGAAGCGTCACGAATCCGATCTGGAGGCTCCTGAGAGGCCGGGCGGGGGACCAAGCGGCCAGCTGCTGATGTACGGGCCGGTCAACCCGCAGTCCGCTGACCTTCCGAGGGTCTAAGCGCCGAGGGCATCCAGGTAGGCGTTGCCGTGCTCAGACTGGACCGGCCCATGCGTAAGCAGGGGCGATCGATTGCGTCCGGCGCCGACACGGGGAGCCCCGGTTCGAGCGGTGGGGCCGGTGCGCTGGCCCGACCAAGTTGCGTAGAGGTTGTCAGTGGCACGGGTCATCGCGACGTAGAGAAGGCGACGTTCTTCACCGGGATCGCGGTCAGCGAGCGGCACAACGCCTTCCTCGACGCCCACGATGATCGCCGCCTTCACAGTGAGCCCCTTTGAGCTCGCCATAGTCATGAGGCGGACCGCGCCCGCGGCTCGACCGGAGCGAAGGTCCGTGCCGACGGGCTGGATCTGACCGAGAAATCGCCCGAGACCTTCCGTCCTGTCGACCAAGCCATCAAGATCCCGCAAGAGCTCGGCGAAGTCCTCGTTGCATCCGCCGAACACGTCAGCATTGCCGACCAGCCACTCTCCCCACCCCGCGTCGCCAAGGTCAGCTCCCTCGATGTCGACCGCTTCGGTCACCGCCATGGCCGCGTTGACGGTGGTGCGAACCCGAGTTGCCGAAGCTCCGCCGAGGCCCTGGAAGTCATCCGCGTGCTCGGTGAGGAGTTGGCCCGCGAAGGTGCGCCCGTGCTGCTCGGCGCCGTCGTAGAAGTGGTCACGGACCACGGGCCCGACGCCCGGTGTTAGGTGAAGAAGTGTCCACCACGCCAGGGAGTCCGCGCGGTTAACGACGAGTCGTGCCAGGGCGAGCAATCGCCGATTCTCGGGATCGGCAAGCATCTCGGCGACCGCTCCGGCGTTGATGACTGGCACGCCGTAGTGCTCCAGTCGCTCCGTCAACGGCGTCGACCAAGCGTTGTTGAAGTTGCTTCGGAACATCACCGCGATGTCTTCGGGGGCGATCCCTGGTTGTCGATGAGCCACTTGGCGAGGCGCGCCACTCCGTCCGCTTCCCGTGGCCAGCTCGGGAAGCAAAGGTAGCGGGCCACGCCCTCCACGCAATGCGGCGCGGGGTTCAGGGCCGGCCGTGGCGGTCTCCCGGGTAGCCCTTCGATGACGTGTCGAGCCCATGCGAGCGCTTGTGTTGCGCATCGCTGGCTGATCGTGAGCGTGAGATCAGCCGCCGTCGGATAGTCGTCGGTAACGAAGCGCCGGATGCCGATTGGGTGCGCCCGCCTGAACGAGTAGATCGACTGGTCGTCGTCGCCCGTGGCCACCAGGACTCGGCCGCGGTGGGTGATCTGCCTCAGGACAGACAGATCGCACTGGTTGAGGTCCTGGTACTCGTCCACGACCAGGTACTCCCAGTCCCCGATGTTGAGATCGGGATGGTCTTCGAGCGCGCGAAGAAGTCGAAACGGCAGCTCGGCGAGCAACGCGTAGCCGAAGACCCGACGGTGGTGCTCCCAGATCCCGGCGAATCGGTTGCGCACGTCCTCGGGCAGGTCTGGGTCTTCGGCTGGCTCGAGGGACTCCCAGTTCGACGCCATCTCTGCCCGCGCCCGGTCGATCATTCGGACGTCGCAGTCCACCAAGACCTTGAGGTGCTGGCGGATCAGCTCCGACCACTCCCAATCGTCGGCAAGCCGAATCGGCTCCGGCAGGCCGCTGGTTCCTTCGTTGGCGAGAAGGGTTGCGATCGAGAACGAGTGCACCGTGCTCGGCGTCGCCAGGTGCTCTGGATGCTCTGCGACCTTCTCGCGGAGCTCGTTTGTGGCCGCCCGCGTGAACGTGAGGAGCTTGCCTCGGCGACCGAGCTGCTCGGCCGCTCGGAGCATCATCCTGATGACGGTGGCGCTCTTGCCCGTGCCGGGCCCGGCGAGCACGCGCGCGTGACGACCCAAATCGTGTTCGATGATGGCCTGCTGCTCGGGTGTGGGCTCCCAAGGCACGCCATCGGTTGTACACGCCGGCTGCGACACACGTATGCGCACTTGCATTTCGCTCGGGGCCTGCGAGACAGCGGAGCGGGGGCTCCGTCTAGTTCTCTACTGCTTCATACCGGCTCGTCTCGCGTCATCCGGTAGAAGATCCGGTAGAAGCGAGCGGCTCTCGGTGACCGGAGCGCAACGCTGCAACGCTGTGACCTGGACTTACTCAGCGCGCTCGGAGGGACTCGAACCCCCAACCTTCTGATCCGTAGTCAGATGCTCTATCCGTTGAGCTACGAGCGCATGCCGCGCGCCGTGGCGCACCGACCCTGCAAGGGTACCGGAACGGACGTCGCCCGTACCGCGCCGAGACAGGCCATCACGCGTCAGAACGCCCAATCGGAATCCGCATCAGGTCATGGGCCGCGACCACGTCGGGGAAGAGCGCCGCAGCCTCGGCCAGCAGCACCTCGACGTCGCGGTAGCGCTGCGAGAAGTGGGTCAGAACCAGCCGACGGGCACCGGCGGCGCGGGCGATCCGGCCGGCCTGCGCCGCCGTCAGATGCCGGTGCGCCTCCGCCAGCGACTCCTCGGTCGAGGCGTACGTCGACTCGCACACCAGCAGGTCCGCTTCCTCCGCCAGGGCCGCAGCGCCGGAGCAAACGCGGGTGTCCATCACGAACGCGAACACCTGTCCACGCCGCGGTGCCGAAACCTCGGTCAGCTGCACGATCCGGTCGCCGACCAGCAGCGAACCCGCCCGTTGCAGCTCGCCGACCGCGGTGCCGCCGATGCCGGAAGCGGCCAGCCGGTCCGGCAGCATCCGCCGGCCGGCTGGCTCCGACACCCGATACCCGTACGCCGAAACGCGGTGGTCCAGAGCGCGCGCCACCAACGAGAACGACGCGCCGGTCCCGATCTCACCGTCCGCCGACAGCGGATGCAACCGCACCTCCGGCCGGCCGGTGCCCAGGGCAAGCAGGTGCGACACCACCTCGGCACCCTCGGCGGGAAAGTAGAGCGGGACGACGTGCGGGACGTCGTCGAGCGCCATGCGCGCCAGTACGCCGGGCAGTCCGAGACAGTGGTCCCCGTGCAGGTGGGTCAGGCAGATCCGGGTGATCGCCGTACTCGGCACGCCGGCGAGGAGCAGCTGGCGCTGCGTCCCCTCACCAGGATCGAAGAGGATCGCCTCGTCGTCCCAGCGCAGCAGGTAGCCATTGTGGTTGCGGTCACGGGTCGGCGCCTGCGCCGCAGTGCCGAGGACGACCAGCTCGCGTACCACGCCTCAGAAGTGCCCGAGCAGCCACTCGTGCACGGCCGGCACGCGTGTGGAGAGCAGCGTGAGGTGCCCCTCCTCCGACGAGAGGTGCGCGTCGACGCCGGGGATGTGCGCGGCGAGCCATCGTCCGTGCGCGAACGGCACCATGAGGTCCTGCTCTCCCTGCCACAGCTGCACGGGTCCCGAGATCGCGGTCAGGTCGAAGCCCCACGGCCGGGCGAATGCCAGGTCGTCGTCGAGCCAGCCGTCGATCCCACTGGCCACACCGTCCCGCAGCGACCGTGCCACCTCGACGCCGAGCGCGTCGGTGAAGACCGCCGCGTCGACCGGTGACAGCAGCGTCCGCATCTGCTCGACGAGCGCACCCTCGTCCTCGCCCAGCATGCCCTGGCGGAAGGTCTCGAGCAGCGGACGCAGCTCGTCCTCACCCGACATGGCGGCGGTGAACTCGACGACGTTGTCCTCCCCCATCCCGCCCAGGAAGTCCAGGCCCTCGGCGCGCCAGGGGGCGATCGAGGCGAGGCTCGCCGCCGCGACGACTCGCGTCGGCAACAGCGCCGCGCAGGCCAGCGCATGCGGCCCACCGCCCGAGATGCCCCACGTCGCGAACCGCTCGACGCCGAGGAAGTCCGTCACCGTGGCGACGTCAGTGGCCGCGTCGGCGACGGTTCGGCCCGGGGCCCGGGTCGAGGAAAGGTAGCCCGGCCGGGCGTAGGACACCAGGCGGGCGTCGCGCCGCTCCGCGTCGGCGAGGTGGTTCCCGTAGAACGTGTGCGCCGACGGCGTCCCGGAATGTACGACGATCGCCGGGTCGCCGACCGCGCCGGCGTCGACGACGTCCAGGGTGCGCCCGTCGGGCGTCGGCACGTGGTGGCGGCGGATCTCCATCGCCGAGACGGTACTCGTCGGGGATGGAGAAGGCTGACGGCAAGATACGTCGGGTGACGGCACCCGCCCCCGAAGTCCTGCACGTCCGCGGCGTCGTGCTGCCCGACGGCGAGCAGAGAGACCTCTACGTCGTCGACGGGCGCGTCACGTACGAGCCGGCAGCGGCCGAGACCGTCGCTGAAGGCTGGATCGTCCCCGGACTCGTCGACGCGCACTGCCATATCGGGCTCGGCCCGGACGGCGCCGTCGACGAGGCCGAGCAGGAGCGGCAGGCGAGCACCGACCGCGATGCCGGCGCGCTGCTCGCGCGCGACTGCGGAGTGGCGGCCGACACCCGCTGGATCGACGACCGGGTCGACCTCCCGCGCATCATCCGCGCCGGCCGGCACCTGGCCCGCACCCGGCGCTACCTGCGCAACTTCGGCATCGAGCTGGAGCCCGACGCGCTGCCGGACGCCGCCGAGGAGCAGGCCCGGCGCGGCGACGGCTGGGTGAAGATCGTCGGCGACTGGCTCGACCGGGACAGCGGTGACCTCGCGCCCTGCTGGCCGTTCGACGCCGTCAAGCGGGCGGTCGACCGGGCGCACCAGGCCGGCGCCAGGGTCACCACCCACACCTTCGACCAGGAGACGGTGCACGAGCTGCTCGCCGCCGGCGTCGACTGCATCGAGCACGGCAGCGGGCTCGACGACGAGGCGATCGCCACCATGGCACGACGTGGGGTCGGGCTCGTCCCGACACTGGTCAACATCGACACGTTCCCGGCGATCGCCGAGCGCGCCAGCCGGTTCCCGGCGTACGCCGACCACATGCGCCGGTTGCACGCCCGCTCGCGTGACATGGTGCGGACGGCGTACGACGCCGGCGTGCCGATCTTCGCGGGCACCGACGCCGGCGGCAGCCTGCCGCACGGGCTCATCGCCGACGAGGTACGCGCCCTGCACGGCGCCGGCCTCTCCGCCGAGGACGCCCTCGGTGCCGCCTCCTGGCGCGCCCGGGAGTGGCTGGGACTCCCCGGCCGGCTGGAGGAGGGCGCGCCGGCCGACTTCGTGGTCTACGCCGCCGACCCACTCGCCGACCTGGGGGTGCTCGCCGAGCCGCAGCGGATCGTGTTGCGTGGCCGGGTCGTGCGCTGAGCAGCAGCGCGTGGTCGAATCGCGGGATGCAACTGCGCGTCTTCACCGAACCACAGCAGGGTGCGACCTATGACGACCTGCTCCGCGTCGCGCGTACAGCGGAGGACGCGGGTTTCGACGCCTTCTTCCGCTCCGACCACCTGGCCCGGATCGGCGCCGGCGACCCCGGACCCGGCTCGACGGAGGCGTGGCTCACCCTCGGCGGCATCGCCAGGGAGACCAGCCGCATCCGCCTCGGGACGCTGGTCACCTCCGCGACGTTCCGGCTCCCGGGCCTACTCGCCATCGCGGTGGCGCAGGTCGACCAGATGAGCGGCGGCCGGGTGGAGCTCGGCCTCGGGTCCGGCTGGTACGAGCGCGAGCACGAGGCGTACGGCGTCCCCTTCCCCTCGGTCGGCGAACGCTTCGACCGGCTGGAGGAGCAGTTCGAGATCGTCACCGGGCTGTGGTCCACGCCGCCGGGGACGAGGTACTCCTTCAACGGTCAGCACTACACGCTCACCGACGCGCCGGCGCTGCCGAAGCCGGTTCAGCAGCCGCGTCCGCCACTGATCGTCGGCGGCAAAGGCGCGCGGCGTACGCCGATGCTCGCCGCCCGCTTCGCCGACGAGTACAACGTCGCGTTCGAGGGACCGGAGGTCTGCCGGCGACAGTTCGACCGGGTACGCGCGGCGTGCGAGGAGAGCGGACGCGACCCGAGGAGCCTGACGTTCTCGGTGGCGCAGACCGTGGCGGTCGGCCGGGACGACGCCGAGGCACGTCGCCGCCTCGAGGCGACCGGCAGCAGCGCCGACGACCTGCGCGACGGGCACGGCGTCGTCGGCACGGTGAGCGAGGTCGTCGACCAACTGGGGCCGTTCGCCGAGCTCGGCGTGAGCCGGGTCTACTGCCAGGTGCTCGATCTCGGCGACCTCGACCACGTCGAGCTGCTCGGCGGCGATCTGGCCGCCCAGATCTAGCGACTCGGTGTCGACCGACACCCCGGGCTCCCCGCAACGGCCGCGACCGGCGTACCGTCCCTCCCGCCCGGAACCTCCGGGAACGATCGGACCCGCACCGATGAGGAGGGCGTCATGAGGCATCGGCTGGCACTCGGCGTAGGGGCAGCGGTCTCGGCGGCGGCGCTCGGCACGCTCGGGCTCTCGCCCGGCGCGTCGGCCGCACCGTCCGCTGCCCCGGCTCGCGCTGCCGCAGCTCCCGCAGCTCCCACCGGGTCGAGTGGCGTGCTGGGCCACTACAAGCACCTCGTCGTGGTCTACGAGGAGAACCACAGCTTCGACAACCTCTACGGCGACTGGGGCGCGATCCGCGGCAAGCAGGTCGAAGGCCGCCGCGCGGCCAGCCTCGGTCACACGCTCCAGGTCAAGCAGGACGGCCGGACCTACGCCTGCCTGCTCCAGGACGATGTCAACCTGGCAGCGCCCGACCCGCTCGGGACAACCTGCACGGACGACGCCAACGGCATGCTGTTCGGGAGCCACTTCGCCAACCGGCCGTTCGCGATCGACGACTACATCAAGCCGACCGACACGACCTGCCCGGCGCCCGGTGCCTACTACCCCAACGGGGTCCGGAAGGGGGAGGGCCAGCCTGGCGGCTGCACCCGCGATCTCGTGCACCGCTTCTACCAGGAGCAGTACCAGCTCGACGGCGGCAAGCAGGACCGTTACAGCACTGGCAGCGACGCGGCCGGCCTGACCCAGGGCTATTACCGCACCCGCCAGCTGCCGATCTACAAGTACCTGCACAGCGCCGGAGCGCCCAACTACGTCGTCGCGGAGCGCTTCTTCCAGGCCGCGTTCGGCGGCTCGTTCCTCAACCACCAGTACCTCGTCGCCGCGGCCGCGCCGCCCTTCCCGGGGGCGGTGGACGACCGCTCGACCGACGACCTGCACGCCGTGCTCGACACGAACGGCTTCCCGTCGACCTATCCGCTCTACACCCCCACGGTGGCGGCAGCGCACGACGGCGCGCTGACCCAGTCCTGTGACAAGCCGACGACGCAGCCCGGCTTCGCCTGCGGCAACTATGCGGTCAACACGATCCAGCCATGGTTCCAGCCCTACGCGCCCGGCACTCCCGACGCGCTGCGCCTGCCGCCGGTCGACGACCGGCACTCGCCCAAGACGATCGGCGACGAGCTCTCGCACGCCCGGGTGAGCTGGGCCTGGTACGCCGGCGGCTGGGACAACGCGGCCGGCAAGGTCGACGGCCGGGGCTGGACGAACGGTTCCGACCCGGGCACCTGTGAGGACCCGCAGACGGCGAGCGGCGCGACGTACCCGTACTGCCCGAACGCGCTCTTCCAGTACCACCACCAGCCGTTCAACTACTTCGCGCGCTACGCCCCCGGTACGCCGGCCCGCGCCAACCACCTCAGGGACGAGAAGGACTTCCTCGCCGCCGTGCGCGGCGGTCACTTGCCGAGGGTCAGCTTCGTCAAGCCGATCGGCGCGGAGAACGAGCACCCCGGCTACGCGAGCGAGAGCAGCGGCAGCAGCCACCTCGTCGACCTACTCAAGGCGGTCACCCGCGGCCCGCAGGCGAAGGACACGCTCGTCGTCGTCACCTACGACGAGTTCGGCGGGCAGTGGGACCACGTGTCGCCGCCCGGACAGGGGAGCGCGACGGGCGGGCCGCACGACGAGTACGGCCCCGGTACGCGCGTCCCGGCGCTGGTGGTCGGCTCCTCGCTCCCGCACGACGGCGTCGACTCGACGTCGCACGACACGCTCTCGATCATGGCGACGATCGAGCGGGCGTACGGCCTGGCACCACTGACCGAACGCGACGCCCACGTGAGCGACCTGCGCAGCGCGCTACGCGCGGCAGGCGTGCGCTGAGCCCGACGGTGAACGCGACGGCGGGCGAGACTGCGGTGAGCGAGTACGACGTCGTCGTGATCGGCGGCGGCCCGGCCGGGGAGAACGCAGCCGGCCGGTGCGCCGCCGGCGGCCTCTCGGTGGCGTTGGTGGAGGTCGAGTTGGTCGGCGGTGAGTGCTCGTACTGGGGGTGCATCCCGAGCAAGACGATGATCCGACCGGGCGACGTGCTGGCCGCCGCCCGTCGGGTCCCGGGCGCGGCCGAAGCCGTCACCGGCGAGGTGGACACCGACGCCGCGTTGGCGCAGCGCGACTACATGGTCAGCGACTGGAAGGACGACGGCCAGGTCGCCTGGCTGGAGGGAGAGGGCATCGCGCTGCTCCGCGGCCACGGTCGGCTCGCGGCCGAGCGGACCGTCGAGGTGGTTGCAGCCGCCGGTCCCACGCGGCAGGTCACCGCCCGCAGGGCCGTCGTACTCGCCACCGGCACCGGCCCGGCGGTCCCGCCGATCCCCGGGCTGGCCGACGTCGGGCCCTGGGACAACCGCACCGTCACCGAGGCGAAGAAACTCCCGCGGCGGCTGCTCGTACTCGGCGGCGGCACCGTCGGCACCGAGATGGCGCAGGCCTACCGGCGCCTGGGCTGCGACGAGGTCACCGTCGTCGAGGGCGGCGAGCGGTTGCTGGCCCGGGAGGAGCCGTTCGCCGGTGACGAGGTGCGCCAGGCGTTCGAGGCCGAGGGCATCACGGTCCTCATCGGGGTCCGGATGACCGGCGCCCGGCGGGAGAACGGCACGGTCGTCGGCGTACTGGACGACGGACGCGAGCTGAGGGGCGACGAGATCCTCGTCGCGGTGGGCCGGCGGCCGAAGACCGCCGACATCGGGCTCGACAGCGTCGGCGTACCGACCGGAACATATGTCGACGTCGACGACAGGTTGCGGGTGACGGGTGTCGACGGCGGTTGGCTCTACGCCGTCGGTGACTGCAACGGCCGAGCACTGCTGACCCACATGGGCAAGTACCAGGCGCGACTCGCCGCCGACGTCATCCTCGGCAAGGACGCCGCCGACCGGGCCGACCACGGCGCCATCCCGCGGGTCACGTTCACCGACCCGCAGGTCTGCGCGGTGGGGCACACCGAAGCGTCGGCCCGGGACAGCGGCCTCGAGGTCCGCGTGGTCACCACCCCCACCGGCGGTGTGGCCGGCGCCTACACGCTCGGCAACGGCATCGCCGGAACCAGCCAGCTCGTCGTCGACGAAGCGCGCCGCGTCGTCGTCGGGGCGACGTTCACCGGCCCGGGAATGCAGGAGCTGCTGCACTCGGCGACGATCGCGATCGTCGGTGAGGTCCCGGTCGACCGGCTCTGGCACGCGGTGCCGTCGTTTCCCACGGTCAGTGAGGTGTGGCTGCGACTGCTCGAGGCCTACGGGCTGTAGCGGAGGCGGCCGCGTGCCCGGCCGGTTGGCCGGTCAGTCCCCGGCCGCCGTACGCTCGGCCTCGCTGATCACCCACGCCGCGTTCACCAGGCCGATGTGGCTGAACGCCTGCGGGAAGTTGCCGAGCAGCTCGCCGGTCGTCTCGTCGACCTCCTCCGCCAGCAGCCCGACGTCGTTGGCGTAGCCGATCGCCCGCTCGAAGACGGTCCTCGCCCGGTCGACGTTGCCAGCCAACGCGAGTGCCTGCGCGAGCCAGAACGTGCAGAGCAAGAAGGTGCCCTCCTCGCCGGCCAGCCCGTCACCGTCGCCGCCGCCGTCACCGGAGGTCCGGTACCGGTAGACGAGCCCGTTGTCGTCGCTGAGCCGCTTTTCGATCGCGTCGATCGTCGAAACCATCCGCGGGTCGTCGGCCGGCAGGAAGCCGACGATCGGCAGCATGAGGGCCGAGGCGTCGAGGTTCTCGGTGCCGAAGTACTGGGTGAAGGCGCCGGCCCGCTCGCTCCACCCGTCGCGAAGCACGGTCTGGTGGATCTCCTGCTGAACGCGCTTCCAGCCGGCGACCTTGTCCGTTGCACCGAGCCGCTCCGCGAGCGACACCGCGCGGTCGAGGGCGACCCAGCACATGACCTTGGAGTACAGGTAGTGCCTTGGCTCGCCGCGGACCTCCCAGATGCCCTGGTCGGTGTCGTGCCAGCGCGACGCCGCGGTGTCGGCACACGCGACGAGGAACGCCCGTACGTCGTCGTCGACGTCGCCCAGCTGGTCGGCGAGGCGTCCCGCGGCGTCGAGGAGCTCGCCGTACACGTCGATCTGCTGCTGGTTCCACGCACCGTTGCCGACGCGTACCGGCGCGCTATTCCGCCAGCCACTCAGGTGCTCGAGGCTGCGCTCGGACAGGTCATGCTCGCCGCCGACCCCGAACATGATCTGCAGCATCGACTCCGGCCCGAGCGAGGCGGCGGCCGCGGTGGCCATGAAGGCGAAGAAGTCGCCGGCCTCGTCGGGGCAAGCCGCGACCCATAGCGCCTTCATCGTGAAGCTGGCATCGCGCACCCACGCGTAGCGGTAGTCCCAGTTGCGTTCGCCGCCGACCGCCTCGGGGAGGGAGGTCGTCGCCGCGGCCACGATGGCCCCGCTCGGCTGGAAGGTCAGCGCCTGCAGCACCCGCCCGCCGTGGTGCACCAGGTCCTGCCAAGGCCCTTCGTAGCTCTGGTGCAGCGCCGACCAGGAGCGCCATCCCTCGACCGTCGCGGCGAGACGGGCCGCAAGGTCCTCCTGCGACCAGACGTGCGCGGGCTCCTGCTCCAGTGTCGAGCGGTGCAGCGCAAAGGTCAGCGACTCCCCGGCGCGCAGCCGCACCCGGCCGGTCGCGGTCGACCCGTCGCGACGAAGCTCCACCGGAGAGGTGAGCACCAGCCAGTCCGCGCCGCCGCGGGCCGTGATGCCGCCGTCGCAGTCGCGCAGCAGCGGCGAAACCCGGGCGTACTCCGGGCGCGGCGCGTAGGAGATCTCCAGCTCGATCTCGCCCTCGGTGCAGCGCAGGTCGCGGATGAGCAGATGCGGCGACCCGACGCCGAGCCGGTGCCCGGTGTTCTCCGGACCGACCGCGAGAGCGTCGACCAGCACGACGACCCCGCCGCCGCTGCGGAACGTGGTCTCGAGGACCATCGTCCGGTCGAGGTAGCGCCGGCTGGCGTCGTACTTCTCAACCGGCCGGATCGACCAGTGACCGGCGTCGTCGTCGAGAAGCCGGGCGAACACGGAGGGGCTGTCGAACCGCGGGAAGCAGAGCCACTCCACCGACCCAGCCGTGTTGACCAGTGCCGCCGAATGACAGTCGGACAGCAACGCGTGGTCGGCGATGGGCACCGAGCTCAAGATGGACTCCCCCGTCTCACGGTGCCGCTCATGGTGCGGAAGCGGAACTCCGTGCCGCCCTCCGCTTCGGTCACGTCGTCCGCGGCTGCCGCGAGTACGGTCCGCCAGAATGCCTGTGCCGTCGTGTTGTCGGCGAGGGTGTACAGCGCCCACCTGCCAGGGTGGCGCTCCAGCAGCATCGTCGCGGCCTGCCTGCCGATCCCGGCCCGCCGGTACTTTCCGGTCACGTAGAAGTCGAGCAGGTAGGAGTCGGCGCCCGCCGGCACGTGGCCGCGGTTGTCGCAGACAACGGCGTACCCCGCGGCAGCGTCATCGTCCGTGCGGAACACGTAGCGGTGGCACTCGCCGCGGATCCACCAGTTGTGCGGCGTGCACGCGTCGATCGTGGCAGGCCCCGGCCCGTTGGCGGCCCACACCGGCAGCCCGAAGCGGTTGATCGCGATGCCCGGATCCCAGGTCGCCATCTCGTAGAAGTACGCCGTCATCAGGTTGCGTACGGCGATCTCGTCTGCCTCAGCGCCGCTGCTGAGCCGAACCGCCACCTAGTGACCTCTCCGGACCCAGTCGTCGTACGACGGGGCCTCGGCGCCGATCGTCGTGTCGTCGCCGTGCCCGGTGTGCACGACGGTGTCCGGCGGCAGGGGAAGCAGCCGCTCACGGATCGACCGCAGGATGGTCGGGAAGTCGCTGTATGACCGTCCGGTGGCGCCGGGGCCGCCCTGGAACAGCGTGTCGCCACTGAAGAGCACGCCCTCGCCAGGAACGTAGAAGCAGACGGCCCCGGGTGCATGCCCCGGCGTGTGCAGCACGTGCACGTCGGTCCCGCCAACGGAGAGCACTTGCCCGTCGGCGAGCGACCCGTCGGGTCCGCGATCGGGATGGGTCTGGTCCCACAGCACGCGGTCGTCGGGGTGCAGCAGCACCGGCGCGCCGGTCCGGTCGGCCAGCTCGAGCGCGGCGTCGACGTGGTCGCTGTGCGCATGGGTGCATGCGATCGCGACGACCAGGCGGTCGCCAGCGGCACGGGCGATGGCCGCGGCATCGTGCGGGGCATCGACGACGAGGACCTCGCGATCATCGCCGAAGAGCCAGACGTTGTTGTCGACGTCGAAGTCCTGCCCGTCGAGGCTGAAGACGCCGCTCGTGACGAGGTGGCCGATCCTCACAGCATGACCACCGAGCGCAGCACCTCTCCGCGCTCCATCTTGTGGAACGCCTCCTCGACGCCGTCGAGCGAAATCGTCTCGCTCACGAACCCGTCGAGGTCCAGCTTGCCGCGCAGGTAAAGGTCGATGAGCGCCGGAAAATCACGGGTCGGAAGGCAGTCGCCGTACCAGGACGACTTCAGCGCCCCCCCGCGGCCGAAGACATCGATCAGTGGCAGGTCGATCGTCATGTCCGGCGTCGGTACGCCGACGAGGACCACGGTGCCGGCAAGGTCGCGGGCGTAGAAAGCCTGGCGGTAGGTCTCGGGCCGCCCGACCGCATCGATGACGAGGTTGGCGCCGAAGCCGTCGGTCAGCTCGCGGATGCGCGCGACGACGTCCTCGCTGCGCGCGTCGACGGTGTCGGTGGCGCCGAAGCGGGTCGCCCAGTCGAGCTTGCGCCGGTCAACGTCCACCGCGATGACCTTGCGGGCACCGGCGAGCGCGGCCGCCGCCACCGCGCCGTTGCCGACGCCGCCGCAGCCGATGACCGCGACCGTGTCGCCACGCTGGACGGCGCCGGTGTTCGCCGCTGCACCGAAGCCGGCCATGACGCCGCAGCCGACGAGGCCGGCGGCGGCGGGATCGGCGCGCCGGTCCACTGGCACGCATTGCGCAGCCGACACCAACGTCTTCTCGGCGAACGCCCCGATGCCGAGCGCCGGCGAGAGCGGCGTCCCGTCGGCGAGCGTCATGGGCTGCGCCGCGTTGAGGCTCCCGAAGCAGTACCACGGCTCGCCGCGCCGGCACGCGCGGCAGGTGCCGCACGGCGCACGCCAGGCCAGGATCACGTAGTCGCCCTCGGCGACATTGCCCACGCCGTCGCCCACCTGCTCGACGATGCCGGCGGCCTCGTGACCCAAGAGGAAGGGGAACTCGTCGTTGATACCGCCTTCGCGGTAGTGCAGGTCGGTGTGGCAGACCCCGCAGGCCTGCACCCGTACGACGGCCTCCCCCGGCCCCGGGTCCGGTACGACGATCGTGTCCACGGTCACCGGAGCGCCCTTCTCGGACGCGACTACCCCGCGTACCTCCTGTGCCATGCACCCTCCCGCGGCGTGTGCTGTCGACGGGGTGAACACTAGCCGCGAGCGTTCCTGCCAAGCGCGAGCGTTCCTGCCAACTCGAGCGTTCCTAGCAAGGAGGCATCAATGACCACACCGACCGAGGGCAACGACACCCCCGGCCGCGACCTCGACAGCGCCGGCTTCGACACCAGTCTCGGCGACGAGAGCACCGGTGGCGAGGCGGCCGAGGAGGCCGTCGGCGCCAACGAGGGCGACGACACGGCGCCGGAGCCTCAGGGGTAGTTCGCAGCGACCGCTGGCGGCGCTACTCGACGGTGCCCGCTGGCACCACCCACGTGCAGCCTGGCCAGTGACGGCGGCGGCCACCAACAGGTCAGGGATTTTGCGTCCGCGCTGGCTGCGCCCGGCGAGTAGTCGCTGCACCTGCAGGACGAGGGCGTATCTCGCTCAAACCCTCGGCGCCTGGTGGCTGGTGAGCCCGAGGTGAGTGGCGACCGCCGCGAGTTTCTTGTTGCGCGTCCACAAGCCTGCACCTGCTGTCAGCATCGTCGCGGCCAGCAGGTGCGCGTCGACGTAACCGATGCCGAGCCCAAACAGCTGCTGATTCTCGACGAGGTTCAGCACCTCGGCGTCCGTCGCACCCTTCGCTTGCGGAAGGTTGCGGAGGAGCCCGAGGATCTCGCTGCGACGACTGAGTGGGCCAAGTGCGAGTTCGCCTACCACCAACGGGTGGGACAGTACGTGGCCGTCCCAGAGAAGTGCAGAGAGCTTCCGATCGCCGACGCGGAGGTGGTCGATCCAGATGGAGGTGTCGACGAGGATCACGCAGCCGTGGTTCGCCGTCTCGGGATCGCCTTCGCGCCAGGTTCGCTACCGGCTAGTTGAGACAGGCGCCGTGCGCTCTCGCGCTCGATCAACGCCCGCAGGGCCTGGCGAACCAGCGCGCTTTTCTCGCTGGTTCCCGTCAGGCGCTGTGCTGTCCTGGTTGGCTGCAGAGATCCCGTGATTGGGGGATGACGCGCCGGTGTCAGCGCTCCTGGCAAACGCCACCACGGTGCTTCGAGCTGGCCTGGCAGTCGCCCGCCCCGCTGCCTGTCAGTTGCCAGTTCTCCAGCTCGTGTCGTTTCTGACGTCAAGCCAGAGGGCCCAAGGTTGAATCGAACCGACCTGCAGCAGTCCGGCGCGCGCCCACGGATCCTCGGCAACACGCAGGCGGACCTGGTGCTCGTCCTCCGCTTCGACCACGTGCAGCGTCTGCCGACCGTCACCGACCGGGCCGCCGAGCAGGATGAAGCCACCGGCAACCAAGCCGTCCATGAACGCGGCGTGCTCTGCCCAGCCGGCCTGCTCACGGATGCCGAGCGAGTCGTCCCAGCCTGACCCATGCACCAGGCTCAGCGCGAAGTTAGCCACCGTCGGACTCCGCAGGTGCCTCCATTGCGACGACGGCGGGGTACTCGTCCAGCATCGGCAAGACTTGCGATTCCAAGCCGCCCTGCCCTACGAACGTCATGTCGTCCTCTGCACTAGCAAATAACCCTTCGGCGCCGGCGGGTTCACCCCGGCAGACCGAAGGGTGGCGGAGGCTCCGGGATTTGAACCCGGGAGGGGGTTGAAGCCCCCAACCGCATTAGCAGTGCGGCGCCATAGACCGGACTAGGCGAAGCCTCCTCGACGAGTCGAAGCCCGACCCGCCGAGGGGCAGGATACCGGCAGCAGGTCGGCCGCTTCCTAGCCAGCGCCCGGGGGGAAAGCGTTCAGGCGTCGATGGCGACGTACTTCGTCGAGAGGTACTCCTCGATGCCCTCCGAGCCGCCCTCGCGGCCGAAACCGGACCACTTCACGCCACCGAACGGTGCCGCCGGGTTGGACACCAGCCCCTTGTTGAGGCCGACCATGCCCGTCTCGAGCCCCTCGACGACGCGCAGCGCCCGGCCGAGGTCGCGGGTGAAGACGTAGGCCACGAGCCCGTACTCGGTGCCGTTGGCGGCGGCCAGCGCCTCCTCGTCGGTACGGAAGGAGTAGACCGGCGCGACCGGGCCGAAGATCTCTTCCCGGTACATCCGCGCGTCCTCCTCCACGCCGCTGATCACGGTCGGGTCGAAGAAGTAACCGCGACGGTCCGGCGCCGAGCCGCCGACCACCACCTTCGCGCCGTGTTCGACTGCGTCGTCGACCAACTCGCGCACCTTGCCCCGCTGGGCGTCGTCGATGAGCGGCCCGACGTCGGTATCCGGCTCGGTGCCGCGGCCCACCCTGAGCGAGGACATCTTCTCGGCGAGCCGGGCGGCGAACTCCTCCGAGATCGACTCATGCACGTGGAACCGGTTGGCGGCGACGCAGGATTCGCCCATGTTGCGCATCTTCGCGACCATCGCCTGCTCGACCGCGGCTTCGAGGTCGGCGTCGTCGAAGACGAGGTACGGCGCATTGCCGCCGAGTTCCATCGATATCCGGAGCAGGTTGCCCGCCGCCTGCTCCATCAGCCTTTTCCCGACCGGGGTCGAGCCGGTGAAGGACATCTTGCGCAGCCGCTGGTCGGCCAGCAACGGCCCGACGGTCTTCCCGGCCGAGGAGGCGGTGACCACGTTGAGAACGCCGGCCGGCAGCCCGGCTTCGGCGAGCACGTCGGCGAGCATGTTCATCGACAGCGGCGTCAGCTGGGCGGGCTTGGCGACCATGGTGCAGCCGGCAGCGATCGCCGGACCGATCTTGCGAGTGCCCATCGCCATCGGGAAGTTCCATGGGGTGATCAGCAGGCACGGTCCCACCGGCTGCTGCATCGTCAGCAGCCGGCCCTTGCCGCCCGGCTCACGCGACCAGCGGCCGTCGATCCGCACCGCCTGCTCCCCGAACCACCGGAAGAACTCCGCGGCGTAGACGATCTCGGCCTTTGACTCGGTGACGTTCTTGCCCATCTCCAGTGTCATGAGCAGGGCGAACTCGTCGGCCCGCTCGTTGAGCAGCTCGTACGAGCGGCGCAGGATCTCACTGCGCTCCCTGGGCGCGGTCACCGCCCACGAAGCCTGTGCTTTGCACGCCGCATCGAGGGCGGCGATGGCGTCCTCCGGCGTTGCGTCGGCGACCTCGCAGAGCGACTCGGTCGTCGCCGGATCCTCGACCGACAGGGTTCGGCCACCGCTCGCGTTCCGCCACTCGCCACCGATGTAGAGGCCCTTCGGCACCCGATCGAGAACCCGACGTTCCTGGTCGCTCGTCGCCATGACAGCGACGCTACTGCTTCGCACCGGAAGCGGCGTCGGCCGCGGGTCCTTAGCCGGTTCTCAGCTGTACGCCGCACACTGATCGTCATGCGCATCCTCGTCGTCGACGACGACGCCGCGGTACGGGAGTCGCTGCGCCGGTCGCTGATCTACAACGGCTACCGCGTCGAACTGGCCAACGACGGCGCGGCGGCGCTCGACGCCGTGGCCCAGCGACGGCCCGACGCACTGGTGCTCGATGTGATGATGCCGAGAGTCGATGGGCTGGAGGCGTGCCGCCGGCTGCGGGCCGCCGGCGACGACCTGCCGGTGCTGGTCCTCACCGCGCGCGACTCGGTGGCGGACCGCGTCGCGGGCCTCGACGCCGGCGCCGACGACTACCTGCCGAAGCCGTTCGCGCTGGAGGAGCTGCTGGCCCGGCTGCGGGCGTTGCTGCGACGCGCGCGCCGGGACGAGCCGGCCGGGGTGCTGAGCTTCGCGGACCTCTCGCTCGACCCGGGAACGCGGGAGGTACGCCGCGGCGACCGTGACATCCGGCTCACTCGCACGGAGTTCGCGCTGCTCGAGCTGCTCCTGCGACATCCGCGCCAGGTGCTCACCCGGGAGCGGATCCTCGAGGATGTCTGGGGCTACGACTTCCCGACCACCGCCAACTCCCTTGAGGTCTACATCGGCTACCTGCGGCGCAAGACGGAGGCCGGCGACGAGGCGCGCCTGGTCCACACCGTGCGCGGGGTGGGTTATGTCCTCCGCGAGTCGCCGCCGTGACCGGGCTGTCCCTGCGGGCGCGGGTGGCCCTGCTCGCTGCAGCCGCCGTGGGAATCGCGGTCGCGCTCGCGGCCGGGGCGGCGTACGTCACGCTGCGGCACGAGCTGGTGCACCAGGTCGACGCCTCCCTCGTCGCGCGAGCCAGAGGGGCCGCCACCGGGCCACTGGGTGACCCCAGCCTGCTGTCCCGGATTCCCGCCGCCGCGCTCGGTGCCGCCGACGTGCGGATCGCCCTGGTGCGCAGCGACGGGCTCAGCATCGGTGCCTTCGGAGAGACCGCCCTACCGCCCGGCCGGGGCGAGCTCCAGGTCGCCGCCGGCCGGCGCGACCGGTCGCTGCGGACCACGTCATTCAACGGCCAGCGCTACCGCGTCGTCGCCGTACGGACACCGAACGGCTACGCCCTCGTCGTCGCCCGCTCGCTCGCCGAGTCGGAGCGGGTCCTGCGCCGACTGACGTTTGTCCTGCTCGCCGTCGGGCTGGTCGGCATCGTCGTGGCCGCCAGCGCCGGCATGGCCGTGGCCCGGGCCGGTCTCGCTCCCGTTGAGCGGCTGACGGCCGCGGCAGAGCACGTGGCCCGCACCGAGGAGCTGGAGCCGATCGAGGTGCGCGGCGACGACGAGCTGGCCCGGCTGGCCCTCGCGTTCAACGCGATGCTCGCCGCCCTGGCCGACTCACGCGACCGGCAGCGACGTCTCGTCGCCGACGCCGGTCACGAGCTGCGTACACCACTGACCAGCCTGCGCACAAACCTCGACCTGCTGGCACAGACCGACGGCGGCGCCGGGCTGTCGCCGGAGGACCGACGGCAGCTGCTCAGCGATGTGCGCGGCCAGGTCGTCGAGCTTTCCGGCCTGGTCACCGACCTCGTCGAGCTGGCGCGGGACAACGCGCGTCCCGAGGAGATCAGCGACGTCGATCTTGTCGTGGTCGTCCAGGACGCTGTCGAGCGGGCGCGACGACGAGGTGGCGGGCTGCGCTTCGAGGTCGACGTGCAACCGTGGGTTGTCCGCGGTGACCGTCGCCTCCTCGAACGCGCAGTGACCAACCTGCTGGACAACGCGACGAAGTGGAGCCCGCCCAACGCGACGGTGCGCGTCGCGCTGCACGACGGCCTGGTCTCCGTCGCCGACGAGGGACCCGGCATCAGCGACCAGGACCGGCCGCACGTCTTCGACCGGTTCTACCGCGCGGCCGACGCCCGCACACTGCCCGGATCGGGGCTCGGTCTCGCCATCGTCCGGCAGGTCGCCGAGCAGCACGGCGGAGCGGTGGATGCCGGTACGGCGTACGGCGGCGGCGCGCTGCTCACGCTGCGGCTACCGGGCGGCCCCGATCGGCAGGCTGCTGAGCTGGAACCGGCGCGGAACGGGTGAGGCGGTCGGCGTCGACCGGATCCTTTCCGAACTCTCGGCCGGCGCTCAGGGTTCTCTCAGCCCCACGAGGCAACCTCGAGTCATGACCGAGCCGGGATACCCCACCGAACCACTGCCGAGCACGCCCCCCACCAACTGGGCGGCGCCGCCCTCCCCCCCGAAGCGGCGGCGCCGCCCGGCGGCCGGCCTCCTCGCGCTCGCCCTCGCCAGTGCCCTTGTCGGCGGCGGTGCCGGTGCGGCGGTCACCGCCACCCTCGACGACAACACCGCTCCCGCCGCCGCGACCAGCACGGCCGGGACGGCGGTACCGGTTTCGGCAGTCGCGCCCAGCGGGTCGGTCGCCGCCGTCGCCGCCAAGGTCCTGCCGAGCGTCGTCTCGATCTCCGTACGCGGCGCGCAGGGCAGCGGGGTGGGCACCGGATTCGTCTTCGACGGCGCCGGCCACATCGTCACCAACAACCACGTCGTGGCGCCAGGTGCCGATGGCGGGACGGTCACGGTACGGCTCTCGGACGGCAGTGACCGGCCGGCCACGATCGTCGGCCGCGACCCGGTGTCGGACCTCGCCGTCATCCAGGTGAAGAACTCGCAGGGCCTCACCCCGGCCGCCATCGGTCGGTCCGGCGTTCTCGCGGTGGGCGACCCGGTCGTCGCGTTCGGCTCGCCCCTCGGCCTGACGAGCACCGTCACCTCGGGCATCGTGAGCGCGCTGAACCGGCCGGTGCGCACGGGCGGCGCCGGAAACGGCAGCGACACCACGAGCACCGTGCTCGACGCCATCCAGACCGATGCCGCGATCAATCCGGGCAACTCCGGCGGCCCGCTCGTCAACATGCGCGGTGAGGTCGTCGCCATCAACTCGGCGATCGCGACGCTCGGCGGGTCCGTGGACGGGCAGTCGGGCAGCATCGGTCTCGGCTTCGCGATACCGGTTGACCAGGCGAAGCCGATCGCCGACGAGCTGATCCGTACCGGTCACGCCAAGCACGCCTACGCCGGGGTGCAGGTGACCGACGTGGCGAACGGCGCCAAGGACGGCGCGGTGCTCGGCCAGATCGTCGCCGGCGGTCCGGCCGCCAAGGCGGGCCTCCGGCAGGGCGACGTGGTCACCGCCGTGGGCCAGCGACCGGTCACCTCCGCCGACGCACTCGTCGCCGCCGTACGCTCACAGCGCCCGGGCGACACCATCTCGATCCAGTACACCCGAGGCGGCAGCTCGCACACGGCGACGGTGACGCTCGGCACCGCGCCGTTCTAAGTCCACGGCCAAAATGGCCCCAACCCCCTAGCCACCCCCCTAGCCAGGACGTTTCGGACGTTCTAGGGTTTGAGCCACTCTGTCCGAGGCCCGAAGGGGTGGCCGAATGAGAAAAATGGTGGTAGCGGTAGCAGCGGCGACGACCGCCGCGGGCCTGGTCGGCGCCACGGCGCCGCAGGCCTCCGGCGCGAACGCGCCGGCTGGCGGCAGCGCCAGCACACCGCGCTGGCTCACGCACGTACAGAAGTTTCCGGGCGGCATCTCGAACGGCGTACGCGCCCAGGCGCAGCCCGAGGTGGCCCGCGCCCAGGCGGCCCACCGCGCATCGCTCGTTGGCACATCGTCGAGGGGCACAGCGGCGGGAGGCGGGTCCGTGGCGGCGCCGCACCCCGGCCTCGGGTCGAACGTGCAGATGAACACCGACTCCGACCCGCCGCTGCCGCAGAACGAGACGTCGGTCGCCGCGAGCCTGGACAACCCGAACGTGGCGGTGGCCGGCGCCAACGACTACGTGAGCGGTGGCGTGCGGGTCATGCGCACGCTCGACGGCGGCCACACCTGGCTCACGACGACGGTCATCCCGCAGTTCGCCCCGACACGCGACTTCTGCAGCGGCGGCGACCCGGCGCTGGCCTACAGCAAGCGGGACCGCGTCTTTTACCTCAGCCAGCTCTGTTTCTTCCGCGAGCTGGCGCACTCTGAGGTCCAGGTCTACGCGTCCAAGGACAACGGCCGAACCTGGACGCCGGGCCGGGCGGCCGCGATTGCCGCGTCGAACTACAACTACACGACGGGCGAGGAGGACGACTCGATCTTCAATGACAAGGAGCTCATTGCGGTCGACAACACGCCCACTAGCCCGCACTACGGCCGGCTCTACGTCACCTACACGAAGTTCCACGTCCAGCCGAGCGGCTTCAGCGACTACTGCCCGCTCCAGCTGAGCTACACCGACACCGTCAACATGGCGAACCCGAGCCTCACCACGTTCCAGCAGACCAAGATCCAGCCGGACCGACCGGGCGGCAATGGCACCGGTACGTCGGCCAACCAGTTCTCGACCCCCGTGGTGGGACCGGACGGCACGTTGAACGTCGGGTTCGTCTCGGAGAACTGCAACGACTCCTTCGACCCGCACCTGCTCTTCCAGCGGTCGTCGGACGGCGGTCGGACGTTCCTGCCGCATGCCGTGCAGATCGACAAGCGTGGCCAGTACCGCGACTTCCGCGACGCCGGCCTCGACGACACGCTGCCCCCGACGTCCTTCCGGGCGCCGAACACGATCTCCATGGCGTACGACTCGGGCGTGCTGACCTACGTCTACCAGAACAACATCAACCGTCGGCGCTCGAAGGCCGACATCTCCTACCAGCAGTCCCGAGACGGCGGCCTGCACTGGTCGGACTCGCGGGTCCTCTCGCGGACCCCGAACGGGGCCGCCCGTAACGACCAGTTCTTCCCGTGGATCGCGAGCGGCGGCAACCGCCACCTCTACGCGATCTGGTTCGACCGGCGCCAGGACCGGGCCAACCACAACATCAACACGTGGCAGGCCCACTCGGTCAACAACGGCCGGACCTGGAGCAGCCGGCGGATCAGCACGGCGTCATGGAACCCCGACCGGGGCTTCTTCACCAGCGGCGCCTTCATCGGGGACTACAACGGTCTCGCGGTGAGCCGGACCCACGTCTACCCGGTGTGGACCGACGGTCGCTTCACGGCCATCAACCGCACCGGCATCGGTGAAACCGACATCTTCACCAACGTCGAGCTGCGATAGCCGACAGTCACACCGGAGCTGGGCCCGCCGCGGATCTTCGCGGCGGGCCCGGCCCGTTTCCGGGGCAGGGCACGCGACAATGGACCCATGCCGGAGCTGCCCGAGGTGGAGGCGCTCGCCGCGTTCCTGCGGGAGCGCCTGGTCGGGCGGGTCGTCGCACGCGTCGATGTCGCGGCCATCAGCGTGCTGAAGACCTTCGACCCGCCCGTGACGGCACTGCACGGCCTCATAGTCACCGGGGTGGCGCGCTACGGGAAGTTCCTCGATCTCGACGTCGACGGCGTACACCTCGTGCTCCACCTCGCCCGAGCCGGCTGGCTGCGCTGGCGGGAGGCGCTTGCACCTGCCCCGCCGCGGCCCGGGAAGGGCCCGCTCGCGCTGCGGGTGCACCTCGACGACGGCTCCGGCTTCGACCTCACCGAAGCGGGCACCCAGAAGCGGCTCGCCGCGTACGTCGTCCGCGACCCCAGAATCGTCCCGGGGGTGGCGCGGCTCGGCACCGACCCGCTCGACCCGGCGTTCACGGTCGACGCGCTCGCCGCGCTGCTCGCGGCGGCCGGGCGAGCCCAGCTGAAAGGCGTGCTGACCGACCAGTCGGTGCTGGCCGGCGTGGGCAACGCGTACTCCGACGAGGTGCTGCACGCGGCGCGGCTGTCGCCGTTCAAGCCCGCGACCGCACTCGGCACCGAGGACATACGCCGGCTGCACGCCGCCCTCGTCGGGTCGCTCGAAGACGCGGTCGAGCGGGCGCGCGGGCTCGCGGCTGGCGACCTCAAGGCGGAGAAGAAGGTCGGGCTGCGGGTGCACGGCCGTACCGGCCAGCCGTGCCCGGTCTGCGCAGACGTGATCCGCGAGGTGTCGTTCGCCGACAAGTCGCTCCAGTACTGCCCGACCTGCCAGACCGGTGGCAAGCCGCTCGCCGACCGCCGCCTTTCCCGCCTGCTCAAGTAAGCGGGCTACTCCCAGGCCTCGGTCAGCGGTCGGGTCGGGCGGGGCGGGCGGTGTGCCCGCCCCACGTGCCGAAGAGCTGCGCGGCGGCCAGCCTGGTCGCGAGCGACCACGTCGGGTAGGCGTGGACGGTCTGCGCGATGCGACCGGCCAGCATGCCGGTCGCCACCGCGAGTGCCCCCTCGGCAATCATCTCGCCGGCCACCGGCGTGACCGCGGTCATGCCGACCAGCTTGTAGAGGGCCCGCGCCGACACGTACGGCGCGCGGGGCGCGGCGATCATCTTGACGAAGCCGTCGGTCTCGCCGGCGCACCGAGCCCGATCCTGCGACGCCATCGGCACGTACGAGACGAGCGCGTCGTCGCCGTACGCCCGGTATGCCTCGGCCTCGGTGCATCCCACGTGCGCGACCTCGGGCTCGGTGAAGGTGACCCACGGGATGACCGCCCGCCACTTCGTCCGGCCGCCGAGCAGTCCCGGCCGGCCGGAGGGGGCGAAGGCGTTGCGCGCCGCCAAGCGGCCCTGCTCGTCACCGAGGTGCGTGAACTGCATCGGCGCGGCGCAGTCACCCACCGCGTAGATGTGCTCCGCGGTGGTCCGGAGGTAGTCGTCGACCCGGACGAGACCTCGCTCCGTACGCTCGACGCCGGCCACGTCGAGCTCGAGCCGGTCGGTGACCGGGTGCCGGCCGAGCGCGACGAGGAGGTGGCTCCCGGTGACCGTCCCGCCCCCGGCGAGGTGCACGGTCGGTCCGGCCGATACGCGGGCCGCCTCGGCGCCGGTCAGCACTGTCACGCCCTCGCGCTCGAACACGGTTCGCAGCACGCGCGACGCCTCCGGCTCGTCCTTGGGGACCAGCCGCGACCCGCTCTGCACGATCGTCACCCGGGAACCCAGCCGGCGGAAGGCCTGTGCGAGCTCGCTGCCGATCGGTCCGCCGCCGAGGACGACGAGATGCTCCGGTCGCTCGGTCAGGTCGAAGATCGTGCGGTTGGTGAGATACGCCGACTCGCGCAGCCCCGGGATGGGCGGGACGGTCGCGGCCCCGCCGGTGGCGAGGACGAACCGCTCCGCCGAGACCCGCCGGCCGTCGACCTCGACCGCGGCCGGGGTGACGAAGCGGGCGTGCTCCCGGATGAGGTCGATGCCCTGGCGCGCGAGCAGCGCCGGCGACTCGTCCTGCTCGATGGCGTCGATCGCCGCGCGCACGCGGGACATCACCGCCGGGAAGTCGACCTCGACGTCGGCCCGGAAGCCGTACTCCTCGCCGCTGCACGCGGCGTGCACGCGGCGCGCCGACTCGATCAGGGTCTTGCTCGGGACGCAGCCGTAGTGCGTGCAGTCACCTCCCGGGCGAGCCTCCTCCACGAGCGCCACCGACCGGCCGGCGCTCTTCGCGGCCCGCGCCGCCGCCAGCCCGGCAGCGCCGGCACCGACGACGATGATGTCGTAGTGCGTCGTCATGCCGGGGAGTCTCGCAGCACTACGCGCGGCGCTTCAGCACCGCCTTCGCGGCGGCCCGCCCTGGCGACCCGGCGATGCCGCCGACCGGAGCGGTGCCCGCGCCGCTGACGAACAGGCCCCCCACGGGGGTGTCGTGCCCGCCGAGGGAGCGGGTCGGCCGGAGGAAGCCGAGCTGGTCGAGCGAGATGTCGAGGTACATCGGGTGTGCGCCCGGCCAGCGCAGCTCGGCGGCCATGTCGGCCGGCGTGCGGATGACCCCGCCCTGGATCGAGGCCCGGAAACCGGGAGCCCGCGACTCCACGACGTCGATCATCCGCGCCGCGAAGCGCTCGGCCTGCGCCGGCCAACCGCCGCGCACGTGGTACGGCGCGCACGGGCACGCCAGGTAGACGGTGTGGCCGCCGGGCGGTGCAAGCGTGTCGTCGAGCGAGGAGGTCGTGAACGCGTACGCCGGCACCGGGTCCTCGGGCAGCCGGCGGTCCTCGGCTGCGGCGAACCCGGCCGCGAGCCCGTCGACCGAGTCGACGTAGGACTGCAGGCCGTGCCAGTCACCGGGCCGGGCGCCGGGATACGCCGGCAGCCGGTCTACCGCGAGGTGCACGAGCATCTGCACCGCGTTGCCGGAGTGCGTCGCCCGCAGCTCGTCGGCCGGCGCGCCGGCAAGCGGCGGGTCGAGCAGGTCGAGGAGCGCTGTCCGAGGGTCGAGCGCGGTCACGACCGTGGACGCGAGAACCCGCTCGCCGGACTCCAGTTCGACACCGGTCACCCGGTCGCCGGTCCGGCAGATCCGCGCCACGGGGGCGTCGACCCGCCAGGAGCCGCCGTACGACGTGAGCCGCCTGGCCAGCGCGTCGGTCAGGCCTTGGGCGCCACCGCGGGCGTGCCACTGTCCGAACAGGTGATAGGCCGCCTGCCAGTAGGCGAACAGCGCACTCCCCGCGGCGGCCGGCGACGCCGAGGTGTGCGCCGCGAACGCGGCCACCGGCGCCCGTACCCGCTCCGACCCGAGACGTTCTGCCAGCACCCGGGCGTACGGCGCAGCGAGCGCTGCTCCGAGCCCCTGCGGGCCGCCGAATCGGGCAAGCGACCGGGCCGCCGCGACGGCCCGGCCCGGCAGCTGCGAGAGCGCGCGCCGGCGGGACGCTCCCGCCTCGACGCCGGTGACCACCGAGCGGATCAGCGGCAGGGCGTCGCGCATCCAGGCGGCGTAGCGGTCGGCGTCGGCCGGCTCCACCTCGCGGATCGACTCGACGGTCGCCTCGACCGACCGGAAGAACCGCACGATGGCGCCGTCGGCGCCGACGGAGATCGAGAAGGGGTCCATCTCGACGTACTCCAGGCCAGCCGCGGCGAGCCGGAGCTCGGCCGGGATGTCGGTCATGTTGAGAATGTTGTGAGCCACCGAGTGCGTGTCGAAGCGGTAGCCGGGGACGGACTCGTCGGTGCGGCTGCCGCCGCCGAGCTTGCCGGACTGCTCGAGCACGAGCACGTCGAGGCCCGCACGGGCCAGATAGCAGGCGCAGACCAGCCCGTTGTGGCCACCACCGACGATCACAGCATCCGGCACAGGGGAATGGTGCCCCCGAAGACCGGAGTTGTCCCACATCGTGACCGCGACCGAGGCCCGCAGCGCTGTGGCGCCGAGCCGGATGTCGGTCAACGCGCTGCTGCGACTGCTGCTGCTCGCGGCGATCTGGGGTTGCAGCTTCCTGCTGATCAAGGTCTCGATCGAGGGTCTCGCGCCCATGCAGGTCGTGCTCGGCCGGATCGCGCTGGGTACGGCGGCCCTCGGCGCGATCGTCGCCGCGCGCAGGGGAAGCCTGCCGCGAGACGCCGGCACCTGGCTGCACCTCACCGTCGTCAGCCTGGTCGCCAACCTGCTGCCGTTCTTCCTGTTCGCATGGGGCGAGCAGCGCGTGGCGTCGAGCCTCGCCGGTATCTACAACGCGACGACACCGCTGTTCACGCTGCTCGTCGCGATGGCCGCGCTGCCGGAGGAGCGACCGACGCGCCGGCGTCTCGCCGGGCTCGTCCTCGGTTTCCTCGGCGTGGTCGTCGTCATCGCGCCATGGCGCGGCGTCGGCGGGTCGTCGCTCTTCGGGCAGCTGGCCTGCCTCGCGGCCGGCGCGTCGTACGGTGTGGCCATCGTCTATGCCCGGCGGTTCCTGTCCGGCCGGGGTCACTCGCCGCTCACCCTCGCGTTCGGCCAGCTGATCTGCGCGACCGTGGTGCTGCTCGTCGCCGTGCCGCTCTGGACGACGCGCGCGCCGACGCTCTCGCTGCGGGTCATCCTCGCGGTACTCGCCCTCGGCGCGCTGGGCACCGGCATCGCGTACATCATCTTCTACGGGCTCATCGGCGAGATCGGCGCCACCAGCGCGTCGACGGTCACCTACGTCGTCCCGCTCGTCGCGGTGGCGCTGGGCGTCGCCGTCCTCAGCGAGCACATCGGCTGGAACGACTTCGTCGGCGCCGGGGTAGTCGTCGTCGGCATCGCGGTGGCGGACGGGCGGCTTCGGGCGCTGCGCCGCGTCACCCGGTCGTGACCGGCGCGGCGTACGCTGGCTGACATTCGCGGGAGCTCGGACCGACCGGGCTGAGAGGGCGATTGACCGGGTCGCCGACCGCCGAACCTGTCCGGGTAATGCCGGCGTAGGGAGCGCGCATGTCGACTGTCGTCGAGCAGGACACCCGGAACCGACGCAGCGCCGCCGAGGCGCCGCACACCCTCGCCGAGCCGGCCCCGCGGACGCTGAGCCTGCTCGACCAGCTCGGGCTCTGGGGCAACCTCGGGGTCAGCCTGCTGGGGCCGGTCGGCGCGATCTACCTGCTCGCCCCGACCGGTGGCGCGCAGCTCTCACTCGTGGCGGCGTTCGTCGCGCTCGTCGTCGGCACGCTCCTCGGCTCGCTGCTGATCGGGCTGGCCGCGGTGCCGGGGGCGCGCACCGGCGCACCGTCCATGGTGCTGCTGCGGGGGCTGCTCGGGGTGCGCGCGTCGTACCTGCCGACCGTCCTCAACGTGCTGCAGCTCGTCGGCTGGACCATCTTCGAGATCGTCGTGATCACCTCGGCGGCCCAGCAGCTGCTGCCGTGGCACGGCGCTCGCTGGCCCTACGTCGTGGCGGCCGGGACGCTCGCGACGCTGATGGCGCTGCGACCCCTCGGCGCGGTCCGGGTGCTCCGCCGGTACGCGCTGGGTGCCGTGCTCGTCGCGACGGCGTACCTCTACGTTCAGCTGCTCCGCAACCCGCTGCCGTCGCTGACCAGGGGGTCCTGGGGCGACTTCTGGCTCGCTGCCGACTTCGCGATCGCGGTCGCGGTCTCCTGGGTCCCGCTCGCCAGCGACTACTCGCGACACTCGCGCACCGTGCGGTCGGCCTTTCTCGGCGCGGTCGGCGGCTACGCCGTCACGCAGGTCGCCTACTACGCGCTCGGGCTCATCGCGCTGTCCACGGTGGTCAGCGCGAGCGCCGACGCCGGGGTGCTGCAGCACGACGTGTTTGCCGCGTTCATCGCCGTGCCGGTCGGCTGGCTGGCGTTCGGCGTCCTTGTCCTGCGCGAGCTGGACCAGTGCTTTGCCGACACGTACTCGACCGTCGTATCCGTGCAGAACCTGCGCCCGCTGCTCGACCGCCGGCTGCTCGCCGTGGTGGTCGGCGGGCTCGCCACACTGGCCGCGCTCACCCTCGACATCGGCGACTACTACAACTCCCTCGTCCTGCTCGGCTCGGTGTTCGTGCCGATGTTCGCCGTCTTCGTCGTCGACTACTACCTGCTGCGCCGCAGCGGCTCGTGGGACGTCTCCGAGCACGCCCCCTCCCGTTGGCTGATGATCTTGCCGTGGGCGCTCGGCTTCGCGGCGTACCAGCTCGTCAACCCCGGCTACATCGGATGGTGGCGGGACCGGTGGACCGGCCTGGCGGACGCCGTCGGCTTCGCCCCGGCGACCTGGATGAGCGCCTCGCTGCTCTCCTTCATGGTGGCGGCTGCCGCGACGGTCGCCCTGGCACCGCTGGAACGACGCACCAGGTGACGCTGACCCAGCGGCTCTGGGCCGGCATTGAGCCGACGTACGCCGCGATCCTCGAGCACCCGTTCCTCACCGGGCTGAGCGACGGCACCCTCGACCCGGCCGCGTTCGGGTTCTACGTCGCGCAGGACGCCCGCTACCTCGTCGACTACGCGCGCGCGCTGGCCGTCGTCGGCGCCAAGGCCTACCAGCCGCGGCAGGTGGCGATGTTCGCCCGGCACGCCGCGGGCGCGCTCGACGTCGAGCGGCCCCTGCACGAGTCGCTGCTGCCCGAGCTCGGGCTCGACCCGGCGGACGTCGAGCGCACTCCGGTCGCACCGACCAACCGGGCATACACGAGCTATCTGCTCGCGACGGCGTACGGCGGCTCCTTCGAGGACGGGCTCGCCGCGGTCTTGCCGTGCTACTGGATCTACCAGCGGGTCGGCGCCGAGCTGGTCGGCCGCGGCTCGACCGACGCCCGCTACCAACGCTGGATCGACACCTACAGCGGCGAGGAGTTCGCCTACGTCGTCGCCGACGTGCTCTGCCTGACCGACGAGGTGGGGTCTACGGTCTCGGCGCCCCAGGAGGACCGCATGCACGAGCACTTTCGGCTGACGGCCCGCTACGAGCTTCTTTTCTGGGACATGGCGTACGGCCGCGAGGAGTGGCGACTACCGTAGATTCCCGTGACGTTGCCCATACGGGGGCAGCAGTGCCGGTCCTGAACTCACCGGTCATGGCGGTGCCGCAGGTCGTGGCGCATCGCGGGGCCTCCGAGGCGGTGCCCGAGCACACGCTCGCCGCTTTCCGGCAGGCCATCGACGTGGGCTCCGGCGCGCTCGAGTGCGACGTCCGGCTCACCCGCGACGGCGTACTCGTGTGCGTCCATGACCGGCGCATCGACCGAACGTCCAACGGGCGCGGTGTCGTGTCGACACTCGAGCTGGCCGACCTCGCCGAGCTGGACTTCGGGTCCTGGTATGCCGAGGGCTTGGTCTCGCGAGACGACGAGCCGGAGGAGCCGGACCGCGACCGGACGCAGGTGCTGACGCTCCAGCGGCTGCTGCGCCTCGTCGAAGAGGCGGCGCGGCCGGTGGAACTGGCGATCGAAACCAAGCACCCGACGCGGTACGCCGGCCTCGTCGAGCGGGCGCTGGTCGACGTGCTCGCGGAGTTCGGGATGGATCGTCCCCGGCCGGGCCGCGCCAACGTCCGGGTGATGAGCTTCTCCTCGACGAGCCTGCGCCGAATACACCTGCTCGCGCCCGAGTTGCCCACCGTCTTCCTCATGCGCTGGGTGCCGGTGCGCCACCGCGACGGTTCGCTGCCGGCACGGGTGCCGATCGCCGGGCCGTCGATCGCCGTCGTACGCCGTCATCCGCACTACGTCGACCGGGTTCATGCCCGAGGCGGCGCCGTACACGTGTGGACTGTCGACGATCCCGACGACGTGGAGCTCTGCCTCTCGCTGGGCGTGGACGCAATCATCACGAACCGCCCCCGGCGTGTACTGCGGCGCCTACGGCGCTGACGTAAAGACCGTTTTGAGAAAGCAAATGCCGGGAACCCTGGGCTCACTGACTCTGACAGGCTGCCCGACGGGGGTGGAACGGTTCATGGCCGTCCTGTCCCTGCCGTACGCGCTGGACAGCGCGTCGCTCGCCCGGCAGCTCGTCTGCGGCCAACTCGGCCGGACCGGGGTACCGGCGCCCGTCGTCGACGACGCCATGATCGTGCTCTCCGAACTGATGGGCAACGCGCTGCGGCACGCGCACGCCCTGCCGGACGGCACGGTCGGCGTGGAATGGCGCCTCGGCGGATCAGTCTTGTCCGTGGCCGTCACCGACGGCGGCGGTGTCACGATGCCGGCCCTCCGAAGCGTGTCCGAGTCCGCCACGGGTGGTCGCGGCCTGTCCATCGTCGAGGCGCTCTGCGGCGAGTGGGGAGTCCAGCGCGACCGCGGTGGGCGCGAGACGACGGTCTGGGCGACCGTGGAACTAGCATCCGCCGACAAAGTCGCCGCCGCGGTCTGACCCGGCGCCACGTCGCCACGCGACACCCCACGGAATCCGGCGCCGCCGTCATGCGACACCACAGCGTGACCCGAATGGCGGGGTTACATTTCCCGCCGACGGGTTACCCTAGAAGTGCCCGAGCGCTGCCGCATCCCCCGTCGGTGGCGCTCGGGCCTTTTCTTTGGGCGGCTTCTGGGCGGCTTGTGGGCGGCTTCTCTGAGCGGTTTCTCTGAGCGGCCAGCCGCTCGGTTCGAAGTCCGGTGACAGGCGCCGGCCGTCACCAAGATTGTCCGAGCACTTGTCCGAGCACGTGTCCGAGCACGTGTCCGAGGAATTTCGAGGCCGTTTCCGCAGGTGGTACGCCGCCGTCTCCTCGGACGATCACTCGGACGATCTCGGACAGCTCCTCGGACGATCACTGGGACGCGCCCTCCGACGACCTCCGGCGGCTGAACGATCTCCTTCGCGTGCGCCATTGTCGCCTAACGATCTCCAGAACCGATCCCCAGCCACCACACGGCGAGCGAAGGAGATCGCTGGTTCGGCGGCGGTCAAGTGGCGGCGGTCAAGTGGCGGCGGTCAAGTGGCGGCGGTCACCAGGACCGGTCGCCAGGACCGGTCGTCAGGACCGTCGTCGGCAGGTTGCCTGACCGGGGGCTCAGTCGGTTAGCGGGTCGCGCAGGATCGGGCACGACATGCACCGCGGCCCACCGCGCCCACTGCCCAGCTCGCTGCCCGCGATCGCGATGACCTCGATGCCGGCGTCGGCGAGACGAGCGTTCGTCTCGGTGTTTCGTTCGTACGCGACGACGACACCCGGCGCGATCGCCAGCGTGTTGTTGCCGTCGTCCCACTGCTCCCGCTCCGCGGTGATCGGATCGAGCCCGGTGTCGATGAGCCGCAGCGTGTCGATCCCCATCGCCTTGGCGGCCGCCACCAGGAAGGGTTCCGGCCCGTCGACCCGTACGCCGCCGGCCCCGGCGGGCGTGAGGACGTACGCCGCGAGCGTGTCGGCGACCGGCGGGTACATCACGACGGCGTCACGGTCCACCATCGTGCAGACGGTGTCGAGATGCATCGTCGCGCGGCCCTGCTCGATCGGCACGGCGAGCACCGTGTGGACCACGCCCGCGGCGAAGACGCGGAGCGTAAACGACTCGACTCCAGCCGGCGTCGTCCGCTGCCCGACGCCGACCGCGAGGACGCCCGGCGCGAGAACGAGCACGTCACCGCCTTCCAGCCAGGCCTCGTCGTCCGGATGCCCGCGGTAGAGCAACGGCGTTCCCGCGAAACGCGGATGGTAGGTGTAGATCGTGCCGGTCACCGCGCTCTCCCGACGCCGCGCCGGCATCGACGGCTGGGTGACGGCGACCTGGGCGTCGACCCACACGCTGGAGTCCCTGGTGAACAGCAGGTTGGCGAGCGGCCGGATGACGAAGTCGTCGACCCCGGTCATCCGATCGACGACCCCGCCGGTAAACGGCAGCTCCTCGTGCGACATCCCGGCCATGACCACCTCGGCCAGGTCGTACGGCGTGAGCTCCCCGAGGTAGCCGCGCAGCTCCCGCGCCAGCGTCGGCCCGATCGCACCGGGGACCAGCGCGCTGTCGAGCACGTGCTCGCGAGCCGCCGCCTCCTGGAGTGTCTCGGCGAGCAGCTCGGCGAGGTAGAGGACCTCGACGCCACGGTCGCGCAGCCGGGCCGCGAAGGCGTCGTGCTCGGCCTGTGCACGGTCCACCCACGGGATGCCGTCGAAGAGCAGCTCGTCGTTGTTGCGCGGGGTGAGCCGCTTGAGCTCCGCGCCGGGCCGGTGCAGCAGCACCGTCCGCAGGCGCCCCACCTCGCTGTCGACGCGATGCCGCGCTTCGCTCACCGCGGAAGCCTAGCGGGAATCGGGTGGTCGGCAGTCGCTAGATTCGCGCTCATGGGATTGCTCGACGGCAAGGTAGCGATCGTCACCGGAGCGGGCCGCGGCATTGGCCGGGGCGAGGCGATCGAGCTCGCCCGCGCCGGCGCCCGGGTCGTCGTCAACGAGCTCGACGCCGAGGCCGGGCGCGCCGTCGTCGACGAGATCAGGCGAACTGGCGGCGGCGCCGTACTCAACTCCGGCGACTGCTCCGAGTTCGACGACGCGCGTGACCTGGTCCGCCAGGCGATCGAGGAGTATGGCGGGCTCGACGCACTGGTCAACAACGCCGGCATCCTGCGCGACCGCACGGTCGGGAAGATGACGCCCGACGAGTGGGACACGGTGATCAAGGTGCACCTGCGGGGACACTACGCGCCGACGCACTTCGCCTGTGAGTACTGGAAGGCCGAGGGCCGCCCCGGTCGGATCGTCTGCACCGCCAGCACCTCGGGACTGCTCGGCAACTTCGGGCAGGCCAACTACGGCGCGGCGAAGGCCGGCATCGCGGCGTTCTCCACGATCGTCGCCCAGGAGATGGCCCGCTACGGGGTCACCTGCAACGCAATCGCGCCCGCGGCACGGACCCGGATGACGGAGGGCGCCTACGGGTCGATTCCGGCCGGCGAGCAGCAGGGGTTCGACTTCTGGCATCCGGACAACGTGGCGCCGCTGGTCGCCTACCTGTGCAGCGACGAGGCGGCGCACATCAGCGGCAAGGTGCTCGGCGTCCAGGGCGACGCGGTCGAGATCTACCGGCCGTTCACCAGCGCCGCCGCTATCGAGAACGAGTCGCAGCGCTGGACGCCGGAGCAGCTTGCCGAGCGCGTCCCGGAACTCTTCGAGCAGAGCGGCATCGTGCCCGGAGCCGAGAACATGATGGCGAAGCTGCGCTACTCCATGACCGCACGGGAACGCTGAATCCTTCGGCGTACGACAAGCACGGCCACGGCGGCCCACACCAGGGCGAGGATCAGCAGCAGGTTGCGGAGGTAGGGGAGCGGCAGCTGCGACGGCACGTCCGGTCGTCGGCCGAAGCCGAGTACGACGGGCAGCGCGACGAGCGTGACGAGGCCGCTCACGACAACGCCGGCCTGGACGAGGGAGCGGTATCTCGCCGGGAGGCGGCGTACGCCGACGAGCGCCACCACGAAGACGATGGGCGCCAGCAGGACGTCGTGCCCGAGGACTCCCAAGACGAAGAAGACCGCCCAGTTGACGGGCTGGGTGACGGCCGCGTCGACGACGATGCCCCGCAGCCCCCAGAGGATCGCGGCCGCACCGACGCCGTAGAGCAGGAAGCGGCCGCGCCATGGGCGGGGCTCGTCGCGCCCGGAGAGCGTCGTCATGTCAGCACCTCCAGGCGGGCCACCCACTTCGTCTGCAGGACCCCCGGTCGGTTCGGGGCGATGAGCCGGCACGGGAAGCCGTGGTCGAGGTCGAGCTCCTCGCCGTTGACCCGCAGGGCGAGCAGCGTGAGCCGGTCGCGCGCGTGCGACGGGTCGAGGACCGACGTCCGGTAGAGGCCGCCCTTCTGCAGCGACTCGACGCGCACCCGTGCGTCCCGCGGCGCCCCGGCACGGTCGAGGAGTTCGCCCATGGGCACGCCACTCCAGCGCGCCCCAACGCTCCAGCCCTCGACGCAGGTGATCGGCAACGCGACCGTGCGCTGCGGCAGAGCACGCAACTCGTCGAGCGACAGCGTGAAGCCGCGCGGGCCGTCGACCCGCAGCCGGTACGCCGGGTCGCTGGCGAGCTTGGTCACTCCGGAGCCCTTGGCGCTCTTGTTGACCGGGAGCCCCTGCGAGCCGATGTCCGGTCGCCGCGCACCGAGCAGGTCGAGGCGGGTGAGCCCCGGCACGGTCTGGCCGGCGGTCGCCACCACGACGACGCCGCTGGCGACGCCGACGGAGGTGAGGAAGCCACGCCGTGAGAGACCGGGCGGGTCCGGCTCGTCGGGTTGCTCCGGCTCTGCGGGCTGGTCGAGGGGTTGGTCGAGGGATTGGTCGAGGGGCGTAGCCAGGGCGGCGCGGGCGATGGAGACCTTCGTGCCGACGTGGATGAGCAGCGCGCCGATCGTGATCCACGCCGTCCAGTAGTGGGTCCTCGTGAAGAAGAAGCGGAACGGATACCAGTAGGCGATGTTGGCCAGGCCGGTGAACAGCTGGAGCGTGGCGCCGCCGACCAGCACCGCGAGCGCGATCCGCTCGACGGCGTGCGCGATGGAGCGCACCGGGGGCCACTCCCAGAGCTTCGGGTAGACGGTCCACAGCTTCGCGAGGAGAAGCGGGATCGAGGCCAGCCCGGTCAGGACGTGCAGCCCTTGGGTGACGCGGTAGAGGTTGACCGGCCGCGGCGGCCAGAGGAACCACCCGGGCGGTTGCTGGATGGCGTGGCTCAACAGCCCGGTGAGGAAGCACACGCTGAACGAGATGCCGAGGGCGACCCCGAGGCGTGCGGCGACCCGCTCGTCGTGCAGGCGGCTGGTGAACGCGCCGGCCCGCAGCGGCCCCTGCCTCAGCAGGTCAGGTGGCCGCGGTAGCGGCCGGTTCAGCAGCCGGTGAGCACCGAGAACCACCGGCCCGCCTCCGTCCAGCAGTCGGTACGCCGCAAGCCCGCGCGTACGCCGAACGCCGCGATGTCACCCGCGGTGACGTGCGCCCAGGCGAACCACCTGCTCGTCATGCCACCGCCGTGCAGTCGCGCCCACACCGGACGCGACTCCCGCCCGGGCGGGTCGGTCTCCACGTGGACGCAACCGCCGGGCCCGAGCAGCTCCGCGATCCGGCGCAGCAGGAGAACCGGTCGACCGCCGATGCCGACGTTGCCGTCCGCGAGCAGCACGGTCGGCCAGCGTCCGACCCCCGGCAGCGTGGAGAAGACGTCGCGGCGTACGGCGAGGGCACCGTTCGCCTTGGTGAGGGCGACGGCCTCCGGGCAGATGTCGATACCGAGGGCTGGCACGCCCCGAGCGGTGAGCGCCGCGGTGAGCCGGCCGGGGCCGCATCCGACGTCGAGCACGGGGCCAGTGAGGCGGGCGAGCAATCTTTCGTCGCCTGGAAGGAGTCGCTGTCGCCACCGTGCGACGGGCAGGGTCCACACACTGCCGTCGTCGTACTCGACCAGCACGTCGCCGCCGCCGAGCCCGTGCGCGTAGACGTCGAGGGCGGTCGCCGTCATGCCGCTCCCTCCCGCCGTAGCCGCCCGTGCAGCGCGGCGAACCGCGACTCCGGCAGCGCGGCGGCGACCCGCGCGGCGCTCTCCGGGGTGTCGACGTCGGTGAGCATCGGCAGCGCGGCGACGCGCAGGCCGGCGAACCGCAGCCGGGCCTGCTGCGCGGCACCGGTGACGGGCAGCGACATCGGTACGCCGAGCAGCAACCGGGCGTCCGGGCGGCGTAGCCCGAGTGCCCAGAAGCCGCCGTCGACCGCCGGTCCGAGGACGGCGTCCACCCCGTCGCCCAGCAGCTCCCGGACGGCGGCGGTGAGTAGCTCCGACCCGGCCTGCGGCGTGTCCATGCCGATCAGCAGCATCGGCAGCGCCCGGCCGGCCCAGGCGTCGTCGTACGCCGCAGCCAGTCGCTCGTCGAGGCGGCCGCCCCGCTGCGGCACCACGTCGAGACCCGGCCGCTGCCAGCCGCCGGACGGGCCGTCCAGGACGAGCACTCGCCGAGCCACCCGGGTCGCCGCCACGGCGTCGAGCGTGTCCTCCAGCGCCGCGGCGGCCAGCCCCGCCGCCTCCGTGCAGCTGTACGGCGGCGTCAGCCTCGTCTTGACGAGGCCGGGGACCGGTGCCTTGGCGAGCACCAGGACCTGGGCCGCGAGGGTGCCGGCGAGTGTCACTGGGCGAGCACCGCCCGCATGTCGCGGACGGCCCGCACGGTGCCTCGGACGGTTCCGCTCACCTTCGACCGCCCGGTGCGGGGCAGGTAGTCGACCGGCACCTCGGTCACCCGCCATCCTGCGCCAGCGGCCCGCGTGACCATCTCCAACGGGTAGCCGAACCGCCGGTCGACGAGGGCGAGCGCGAGGAGGGCGTCGCGGCGTACGGCGCGCATCGGGCCGAGGTCGTGCAGGGCGTAGCCGGTACGTCGGCGCAGGTGCCTGGCGAGCAGCGCGTTGAGGAGCCGGGCGTGGACCGGCCATGCGCCGCGACCGCGCGGCATCCGCCGGCCGAGGACCAGGTCGGCCTCGCCTGCGACCACCGGGTCGACGACCCAGGGCAGCTGACGCGGGTCCAGCGACGCGTCGGCGTCGAGGAAGCAGACGATTTCGTTGGTGGCGACGGCCAGCCCGCCGGCGCAGGCTGCGCCGAAGCCGCGCTGTCGCACGGTGACGACGTGGGCGCCGTACGCGCGCGCGACGGCTGCCGAGTCGTCGGTGGAGCCGTTGTCGGCGACGATCGCGCGGAACCCGGCCGGCATCCGGCCGAGGACCCACGGCAGCGCGGCGGCCTCGTCGAGGCACGGCAGCACGACGTCGATCTCCACGTCCCAACGCTAGCCGCCGGCGTTTCCATCTCGGCCGCGGGGACCTTACAGAGCGAGAACGGCAGATCCTGAAGGGCGTGACGGGCGCCATCTCCGCCTACGCTCGCGCCATGGTCGCGACGCTGCACGCCGCGACGTTTCCGCGTGCCCGCGATGGCGCCCGTCGGCGTGGTCCGGTCGTTCTTGCGGTGTCGGCCTGGCTGGTGCTGATCGGTGCTGCCGTCGCATGGGGCCAGCTGCTCCAGCCGGGCACGAACCTCTTCGTCGGGCCACTTCCTCCGTTCATCGGTCAGGTCGACGTGCGGCCCGGGCTGTCGCTGCTTCCCGCGGTCGCGGTAGCCGCCCTCGTCGTGGGTCTCGGCCCGGTCGCCGCCGCGCGGCTGCGCTGGCGACAGCTTCTCGCCGCGTCCTGGGGCGCGACGGCCCTCTGGGCGGTGGCGCTCGCCGCGAGCGATGGCTGGGCCCGGCTCAGCGCTCCGCTGGCCCGGGTGGAGGACTACCGGACGACCCTGCCGGCGCTCGATTCCGGCGTCGGCGCCTTTTTGCGCACCTTCGTGACCGACCTGCCGAGCTACTCCACGCATACCCGCGGGCACCCGCCGGGACCGGTGCTCGTCGTGAAGCTGCTCGAGTGGCTGGGGCTGCCCGGCCCGGGTTGGCAGGCCGCCGTGGTGATCGCCGCGGGGGCCTCGGCCGCGGCCGCGGTGGCGGTGACCGTACGCACGCTCGACGGGGAGGCGGCGGCGCGGCGCACGCTGCCCTTCCTCGTGCTGGCGCCCGCCGCGCTCTGGGTGGCGACGAGCATGGACGCTCTCTTCCTCGGCGTCTCGGCGTGGGGAGTTGCGCTGCTCGCGGTGGCGGCGCACGCGACCGGCCGCCGGGCCGCGGCGCCGGCGGTCGCGGCCGGACTGCTGCTCGGCGGCATGCTGTTCCTGTCCTACGGCCTGCTGCCGCTCGGGGCGCTGGCGCTCGCGGTCGGCCTGCGACGGCCACGCGTGCTCGCCGTCGCCGCCGCCGGGCTCGCTGCCGTTTTCGTCGCCTTCGCCGTCGCCGGCTTCTGGTGGCCGGCCGGAGTCGCCGCCACCTCCGTCGAGTGGTCGCGCGGGCACGGCGCAGGGCGGCTCTACTGGTACTTCCTGCTCGGCGACCTCGCGCTGCTGGCCGTGCTCGTCGGTCCAGCGGCGGCCGCGGGCCTGAGCCGGCTCCGTGACCGACGACTGTGGCTGCTCGTCGGCGCGGCCCTGCTGGCGGTCGCGGTAAGTGACCTCGGCGGCTTCTCCCGCGGCGAGGTGGAGCGGATCTGGCTGCCGTTCGCGCCCTGGATCCTCGTCGCCACGGCCGCGCTGCCGGGACGCGGCCGGTCGTGGCTCGCCGCGCAGGCCGTCGTCGCCCTCGCCGTACAGGCCGTCGTGGTGTCGCCATGGTGATCCGACGAAAAGGCCGTGCCGATGAGTAGGCCGAGCCGCGTCCTCGTCGTCGACGACGACCCGACCGTCGCCGAGGTCGTCACGCGCTACCTGCAACGTGACGGCTTCGTGGTGGAGACGGTCGGTGACGGCGCCGCCGCGCTGGAAGCGGCGCGGGAGCGCCCGCCCGACCTCGTCATCCTCGACCTCATGCTGCCCGGCATCGACGGGCTCGAGGTGTGCCGCGCGCTGCGGGCGACCTCGCCCGTCCCGGTCGTGATGCTCACCGCGCTCGGGGAGGAGGCCGACCGCATCCTCGGGCTCGAGGTCGGCGCCGACGACTACGTCACCAAGCCGTTCAGCCCGCGGGAGCTCGTGCTGCGGGTGCGCTCGGTCCTGCGGCGGGCCGCGACGCCGCTCGCCGCCGCGGAGGGCGGCCGCATGGTCGACGGCGACCTCGCCGTCGATGCCGGCGCGCATTCGGCGACCTTCCGCGGCGAGCCGCTGGCCCTCACGGCGCGCGAGTACGACCTGCTGGTGTTCCTGCTCCGCCATCCGCGGTGCGCGTTCAGCCGGACCGAGCTGCTGGAGCTGGTGTGGGGCTGGACCTTCGGCGACGTGGCCACGGTCACCGTGCACGTCCGCCGCCTTCGCGAGAAGATCGAGCAAGATCCGGCGGCACCGGCTCGGTTGGTCACGATCTGGGGCGTCGGGTACCGCTACGAGCCCGTGGAGGAGGCGCCGTGATCCCGGCCTCGGAGATCGTCGAAGTGGTGGGCGTCGCGGCCGCCGTCGCGGCCGCCGTCGCCGCGGTCGGCCTGGTCGTCCTCCGCCGGTTCCGCCGACGCTCGATCGCGCTGTCCGTCGCGGTGGTGGCGCTCGTGCCGGCCATCACGGTCGCGGCCGCGGCGGTCGCCAGCGGACTGCTGATGTTCCCGTCCCAGGCGCAGTACGACGTCGTCCTGCTCGTCGCCGTCGTCGCCGGTCTGGCCGGCATCCCGGTCGCCCTCGTCCTCGCGCGGAGCGAGGCGGGACACCAGCGCCTCGGCGTCGAGCAGGAGCGCGAGCGGATGCTGGAGAGCAGCCGGCGAGAGCTGGTCGCCTGGATGAGCCACGACCTGCGCACCCCGCTCGCCGGCGTACGCGCCATGGCGGAGGCGATCGAGGACGGCGTGGTCGACGACCCGGAGACGGTCACGCGCTACTGCCGGCGGATCCGGGTGGAGACCGACCGGCTGGCCGACATGGTCGGTGACCTGTTCGAGCTCTCGCGGATCTCGGCCGGTGCGCTCCGGCTCTCGGTCGAACGGGTGGCACTCGCCGACCTGGTGGCCGAGGCGCTCGAGCGCGCCGAGCCGATGGCCCGGGCCAAGGGAGTGCAGCTTCGGGGGCACGCCGAGACCGACCTGCCGGTCGCCGCCGACGCCGACGAGATCGGCCGGGTGCTGCGCAACCTACTCGTCAACGCGATCCGGCACACGCCGAGCGACGGCACGGTCGAGGTCGTCGGCGCGGCCGACGGCGCGCGCGCGTACGTCGCGGTGACCGATGCGTGCGGCGGCATCCCGGACTCCGACCTCGGCCGGGTCTTCGACGTCGCCTTCCGCGGCACGGCCGCGCGGACGCCGCACGACGGCGGCGCCGGCCTCGGGCTCGCTATCGCGCGGGGCATCGTGGAGGCCCACGACGGCGAGATCGCCGTCGAGAACACTGAGAACGGTTGCCGGTTCGTCGTACGGCTGCCGCTTCCCGTCCCCGGTTAGCCGCGCGCTTGGTCGGGCGCTGGCTCGCCGCGCAGCGGGGCGGTCGCGAACTCGCGCATCCCCTCGGCGAAGTCGACCCGGGCGCGCAAGCCCAGCTCGCGCTGCGCCCGACCGGGGTCCGCGACCACGTGCCGGACGTCGCCCAGCCGGTACTCGCCGGTCACGACCGGCGCCGGACCGCCGTACTCCGCCGCGAGAGCCGCCGCCATCTCAGCCACGGTGTGTGGCTCGCCGCTCGCCACGTTGTAGGCCGCGAAACCGTCCCGCGGCGCGGCTAGCGCCGTCGGAGCGGTCAGCGCGACGACGTTCGCCCGCGCGACGTCGCGGACGTGGACGAAGTCGCGCCGCTGCCCACCGTCCTCGAATACCTGCGGCGGTCGGCCCGCCGCCAGCGCCGACCGGAAGATCGAAGCGACCCCGGCGTACGGCGTGTCGCGCGGCATCCGCGGCCCGTAGACGTTGTGGTAGCGCAGCGCCGTGACCGCGCCACCCGTGGACAGCGACCAGGCGGCGGCGAGATGCTCCTGCGCCACCTTGGTGGCGGCGTAGGCGTTGCGCGGGTCGAGCGGCGCGTCCTCCGGCACGCCGGCCGTGGCGAGGTCGGCTCCGCACCGCGGGCACCGCGGCTCGAAGCGTCCGGCCGCGAGGTCGGCCCGGGCACGCGGTCCGGGACGGACCACGCCGTGGTGGATGCAGGTGTAGCGGCCCTCGCCGTAGACGACCATCGAGGAGGCCAGGACCATGCTTTTCACCCCGGCCTCGGCCATGCCGGCGAGCAGCACCGCCGTCCCGAGGTCGTTGTTGGCGGCGTAGGCGGGCAGGTCGGCGACGTCGACGCCGAGACCGACCATCGCCGCCTGGTGGCAGACCGCATCGACGCCGGTCAGCACGCGGCGTACGACATCGGCGTCGCCGACGTCCCCGATGACCATCTCGGCGCGCGGGTCGACGTACGCGGGCACCTCACCGATGCCGTGTGCCGCCGGCAGGAGCACGTCGAGGACCCGGACCGCGTCTCCGCCGGCGAGCAGTGCGTCGACGACGTGGGAGCCGACGAAGCCGGCACCGCCGGTGACGAGGACGCGCACGCCTGCGACGGTACGTGCCACCCAGGAAAGGCCGGTGCGACGGTTACGCAACCCCAGGGATGGGGCAGGGACAGCACCAAACCCCAACATATGGAAGAAGGAGGGGCCCGCATGCTTGGTCAGGAAGATTTCCAGACCCTCGCCGGCCGCACCGTCGTCGGCAACGACGGGCAGAAGATCGGCAAGATCGACCAGATGTACGCCGACCGCGAGGACGGCCATCCGACGTTCGTGACGGTCAACACCGGCATGTTCGGCGGCAAGGCCAACTTCGTGCCGCTCGACGAGGCACGGGTCGACGACGACGACCTCGTGGTCCCGTACCCCAAGGACCTGGTCAAGGATGCGCCGGGCGTCGACCCGGACGGTGAGATCACGCCCGAGGAGGAGGACCGCCTGTACATGCACTACGGCCTCACCGGCCCGCACGCGCGGACCACGACCGAGGGCATGTCCACCGGCGACGACCTGAGCGCCACCGGCGCCGGAACCTACGCCTCCGGCACTGCCGGTACGGGCACCACGACCGGGCGTGAACCGGTCGGCCGCGACGTCAGCGGGCCCACGACGGACGACGCGATGACGCGCTCCGAGGAGCGGCTCAGCGTCGGCAAGGAGCAGGTCGAGACCGGCCGCGCACGGCTGCGGAAGTACGTCGTGACCGAGAACGTCACGCAGACCGTGCCGGTCAGCCGGGAAGAGGTGCGGGTCGAGCGCGAGCCGATCACCGATGCCAACATCGGCCAGGCGACCTCCGGTCCCGGGCTGTCCGAGGAGGAGCACGAGATCACCCTCACCGAGGAGCGGCCGGTCGTCGACAAGGAGACCGTCCCGGTCGAGCGGGTACGCCTCGACAAGGAGACCGTCACCGACCAGCGTGAGGTGAGCGAGCAGGTCCGTAAGGAGCAGATCGACACCGAAGGCGGCGAGAGCACCAGCGGCGTCTACCCGGATGGCGGCACCACCTCCGCCACGGAGGAGCGCACCCGCTGATCCCGGCTGGTACGGCTTCCAGCAGCAACCCGACGGCCCCGCCCTAATCGGCGGGGCCGTCGGCGTCTGCCCTGCCCACGCCGGGGCCTGCCCGCGCCCTGCCCCCCCGCCCGCCTCGGTCCGAGGAGCAGTCCGAGGAGCAGCAGTCATATATCCGCAGGTCAAGGAGCATGATCTCCTCGGACCGGCACTCGGACCGGCACTCGGACGATCTTCCCAGGTCACTTACCCCACTCCGCTGGTCACTCACCCCACTCCGGCGGCCTGCAGGGCCGTGACCACCGCGAGCAGGCCGAAGAGCACTCCAGCAACCCGGCGCACCTTCTCGAGCGGTACCACCCGCTGCAGCCCGCGACCGGCGGTCACGGCCACCGCGGCGACGACGGCGAGCGCGGCCCACGAGCCGACGAAGACGCTGACCGGGTCGCGAAAGCGTGCCGCTAGACCGGCGGTGAGCAACTGCGAGAAGTCGCCCCACTCGGCGACGAACAGGACGCCGAAGCTGGTCCCGGCGATCCGGCGGGCGGTGGGCGGCCCCTCGACGGCCGCCGCCGGCTCGTCGACTCCTTTCGACTCGGAGCGAAAGAGCAGCACGTAGCACCCGACCGCGAAGAGGACGGACGTGGCCGCCAACACGAGCCGGCGCGGCAGCGCCGACACCAGCCCGCCGGCGACGACAGCGGTCAGGCTCTGCACGGCAAACGCGAGCGACACTCCCACCCAGACCGGCCGCGGCCGATAGCGGGTCGCGAGGACCAGCGTCGCGACGAGCGTCTTGTCCGGCAGCTCCGCAGGCAGCAGAAGGCCGAATGCGGTAGCGGCGACGACGAGGTTCACGCGCCCCCGTCGAGGATTCCGGAGGCCGCCGCGACCGCAGCGGCGAGGACTGCCTTCATCGGCCGGCCGAGCTGTACGGCGGCCGCCGCCACGTCGTCGTACTCGGGGGAGGCGTTGACGATCTCGCCGTCGAGCCGGGCCGTCTTGACCCGGATCCGGATCCCGGAGAGGTGCACCTCCACGACGTCGCGCTCGAGCGCGCGCTTGCTCACCCGCCGCTCCCGGACCCCGATCGTCGACGTCTCCGTGAACATCACCCGGCGGGCGGCGTCGGCCCGGTCGGACGCGACGAGTACCGAGAGGGTGTGCGCCGGCCGGCCCTTCTTCATCAGGATCGGGGTCAGCCAGGCGTCGGCCGCCCCGGCGTCGAGCAGTCGAGCGAGCACCGCCGGCCACAGCCGCGGGTCGAGGTCGTCGACATTCGTCTCGATGAGCAGCGGCTCGGCGCTCGACTCCGTCGCGGCCTCCTCGCCGGCCGCCGGGTCGACGACGAGCCCGACGACGAGCCGCAGCACGTTCGGCAATTCGTCCACGTCGCGGCCGCCCGCACCGGTGCCCACGGCGGAGATCCGCATCGGCGGCAGCGGACCCCATCGGGTCACCGTGGCGGCGAGCAGGGCCGCGCCGGTCGGCGTACACATCTCGTACGGCGCCGGGCCGCCCACGACCGGCGCACCGGCCGCGGTGAGCAGCGTGAGCACCGCCGGAGCCGGCACCGGCAGCAGCCCGTGCTCCCCGCGGACCATGCCACCGCCGAGCGTCACCGCCGAGCCGGTCATCCGGTCCAGCGCGAGCGCGTGCAGGCCCGCGGCCGCGCCGACGATGTCGGCGATCGCGTCGAGCCCGCCGACCTCGTGGAAGTGCACGAGTTCCGGAGACGTCCGGTGCGCGACCGCCTCGGCCTCTGCGAGCCGGGCGAACGCGCCGAGCGCGACCGCGCGCACCGGCTCCTCGATGTTCGCGTGCTCGAGGACGTCGCGGACGTTGGCCCAAGTTCGCACGACCGCCGTGCGCGGCGCGTGGACGTCGACCTTGGTCGCGGCCACGCCGTGCCGCTCCACCTCGGATGCGGTGAGGGTGACCCGCTCGGTGCCGACGGCGTCGATGGCCGACTGCATGAGATCGAGCGGTACGCCGGCGTCGGCGAGCGCGCCGAGGCACATGTCGCCGCTCGCGCCGGCCGAGCAGTCCCACCAGCCGAGTCGCGTCACGACTCGCGACCTGACCCGACCCGCCCCGCCGCTCCCGCCGCCCCCGCCGCCACCCGGCGCGCGACCCGGGCTGCGAAGACCCCGGCACCAAACCCGTTGTCGATATTGACGACGACCACCCCCGGCGAGCAGGAGTTCAGCATCGCGAGCAGCGCCGCCAGCCCGCCGTACGAGGCCCCGTAGCCGACACTCGTGGGTACGGCGACGAGTGGGGTGCCGACACGGCCGCCGACGACGCTCGGCAGGGCGCCCTCCATCCCGGCCACGACGACGAGGCAGTCGGCGGCGGCGAGTGCCGGGCGGACGTCGAGCAGCCGGTGCAGACCGGCCACCCCCACGTCCGCGATCCGCTGCACCCCAGCACCAAAGGCTCTCGCGACGAAAGCCGCCTCGGCAGCGACCCGGCCGTCGCTCGTGCCGGCGGACACCACGCACACCGTGCCGGCCGGCTCCGGCAGGTCGCCGACTGCGACACAGCCGGCCTGGGCGTCGATGACGACGGGCGGGAACGCCGCTCGCACCGCGTCGGCGACGGCCGCCGGAACTCGGGTGGCGAGCGCCGGCCGGTCGGGCTCGGTGTCGCGCAGCGCGCGTAGCAGGGCGACCGTCTCCTCGGCCGTCTTGCCCTCGGCGTAGACGACCTCCGGATCGCCGGTGCGCTCGGCCCGAGCGGTGTCGAGCTTGGCGAAGCCCAGATCAAGGTAGCCGGCACCCAGGTAGCCGGCGCCCTGGTCCGCACTGGTCACAGCTAGGACCCTAGCCAGCGGTCGCGGGTTAGGCTCGGCCGCATGATCGACCTGCGGCTGGTGCGGGACGACCCGGAGCGGGTCCGCGCCTCACAGCGCGCGCGGGGCGACGATCCCGGGCTCGTCGACGCCTTGCTCGACGCCGACGAGCACCGCCGGTCCGCCGTACGCCGCTTCGACGAGCTGCGCGCCGAGCAGAAGTCGCTCGGCAAGGACGTCGCCCGCGCCGGCGGGGCGGACAAGCAGGCGCTGCTCGCCAAGGCCAGAAACCTCGCCGGGGCGGTCAAGGAGGCCGAGGCGCGGCAGGGCGACGTCGACGCCCGGCTGCGCGAGGCGTTGCTCGCCATCCCCAACGTCGTGGCCGAGGGCGTGGCGCCGGGCGGCGAGGAGGACTCCGTCGTGGTGGAGGAGGTCGGCGTGCGGGCGGGATACGACTTCCCGGTCCGCGACCACCTCGAGCTCGGGGAGATGCTCGGCGCGATCGACATGGAGCGCGGAGCGAAGGTTTCCGGCGCCCGCTTCTACTTCCTCACCGGTGTCGGCGCGCTGCTCGAACTGGCTCTGGTCAACCTCGCCGTCGCGCAGGCCGTCGAGGCCGGTTTCGTGCCGGTGATCGCGCCGGCCCTCGTGCGGCCGGCGGCGATGGAGGGCACCGGCTACCTCGGCGCGCACGCCAGCGAGGTCTACCGGACGGCGGAGGACGAGCTCTACCTCGTGGGCACCAGCGAGGTGCCGCTCGCGGCGTACCACTCGGAGGAGATTCTCGACGGCGACACGCTGCCGCGCCGCTACGCCGGGTTCTCCACGTGCTTTCGCCGCGAGGCAGGATCGCACGGCCGCGACACCCGCGGCATCATCCGGGTGCACCAGTTCGACAAGGTCGAGATGTTCTCCTTCTGCCGACCTGCGGAGGCCGTCGACGAGCACCGTCGGCTGCTCGGCTGGGAGAAGGAGTTCCTCGCCAAGCTGGAGTTGCCCTACCGGGTCCTGGACATCGCGGCCGGGGACCTCGGCGGCAGCGCGGCACGCAAGTTCGACTGCGAGGCCTGGCTGCCCTCCCAGCAGCGGTGGCTGGAGGTGACGTCGGCGTCGAACTGCACGACCTTCCAGGCCCGTCGGCTCGGGATCCGGATGCGCAACGCCGACACGGTCGAGCCGCTGGCGACCCTCAACGGCACCCTGTGCGCGGTCGCCCGCACGATCGTCGTGCTGCTCGAGGTGCACCAGCAGGCCGACGGGTCGGTGCGATTGCCGACGGCGCTGCGGCCGTACCTCGGACGCGAGGTGCTCGAGCCCCTCCGGTGACGCTTCCCCGGGTCGTCGCGACCGATCTCGACGGGACCATCGTGCGCAGCGACGGCACGATCTCGCGGCGTACGACCGACGCGCTCTCCGCCATGGAGGACGCCGGCGTGCTCGTCGTCTTCGTGACCGGTCGGCCGCCCCGCTGGCTGGACCCGATTGCCGACGCCACGGGCCAGCGCGGCCTTGCGATCTGCGCGAACGGCGCTCTGGTCTACGACCTCGGTGCGCGTCGAGTGGTCGAGGAGCACCTGCTCGCACCGGCGGCGGCGGCCGCGGTCGTCCGGGTGGTGCGGGACGCCTTCCCGGAGGCAGCCTTCGCCGTCGAGCGCGCCGCCGGGTTCGGCTACGGCCCCGGCTACCGGCCCCGCTGGCCGCTCCCCGACGATGCGGTCGGCGCTGCGGTGGACGAGCTCGTCGCCGAACCGGCCGCAAAGCTCCTCGTGCGCCACGGCGGACTCGACGCCGACGCCCTTCTCGCCGCCGCCCGCGACGTCGTGGGAGACCTCGCCGAGCTGACCCACTCCAGCCGCGAGGGCCTGATCGAGATCAGCGCCAGCGGCGTGAGCAAGGCGTCGACCCTCGAGCTGCTCTGCACCGAGCGTGGCGTCGGCGCCGCCGACGTGCTCGCGTTCGGCGACATGCCGAACGACCTGCCGATGCTGGCCTGGGCCGGTCGGGCGGTCGCGGTGGCGAACGCGCATGCCAGCGTCCTCGACGCCGTACCGGAGCACACCGACAGCAACGACGACGACGGGGTCGCCCAGGTGCTGGAGCGACTGCTGCCCTACAGATAGGGCCCGGAGCCGCCGAACGCGGGACCCTGCGCCGCGTCCGGCGACACGCCAGGCGGCAACGCACGCCGGCGCATCTCCTCCAGCTGGGCCCGCGCGGCCATCTGCTGCGCGAACAGCGCGGTCTGGATGCCATGGAAGAGACCCTCCAGCCAGCCGACGAGCTGGGCCTGGGCCACCCGCAGCTCCGGTTCGCTCGGCACGCCGCCGTCGGCAAACGGCAGCGACAGCCGCTCCAGCTCCTCCCGCAGCTCCGGGGCCAACCCCTCCTCCAGCTCGTGGATGGACCGCGAGTGGATCTCTCGCAGGCGAGCCCGGGCGGCCTCGTCGAGGGGTGCCGCCCGCACCTCGTCGAGCAGCTGCTTGATCATCGTCCCGATCCGCATGACCTTCGCCGGCTGTTCGACGAGGTCGGTCGGGGAGGGGTCGCCGGACTGGGCCGAGTCTGGTTCGCCACCACCCATGGCCATCCCGTTCGGGCCGACGACGACGACCTGCGGCCGGGACTGCGGTGCTGCACTGTCTTCGTTGGCTTCGGGCATCCTCCTAGTCTCCCCGAAAACGGCTTGCTCTCCCCTGCCGGTTCCCGGCACCGTGTCGACCCGTGTACGCCGTCCGCCGTCCGCGGCCCTCCGACGCCCCGGCCCTCTTCGCCCTCGCCGCCGCCGACGACCTCGCCGAGATCGGTGTCGTCGACTACGAGCTCGCCGACGCGGTGGAGGAGCTGACCCGGCCGGGGATCGACCTCGACTCCGACGCGTGGCTCGCCACCAACGGCGGCCGTGCGGTGGGCTACGCCGCCGCGACGACCCGCTCGGCGGGGGCTTCCGTCGACGCGGAGGTCTACGTGCACCCGGACGCGCCGGACGCGCTCTACGCCGACCTGCTGGCAAGGATCGGCGTGCGCGCGGCGGAGCACGCCCGTGCCTACGACACCGCATCGACGGTCGCTACCGTGTGGGCGCCGGCGGGAGGCGACAAACGGACTGGGCGAGCGCTGCGGGCGGCCGGCTGGAACGGCGTGCGCCAGTTCGCCAGGATGATCGCCGACGTCGGGCCGGGGACGGTGGCCCCGGACCCGCCGGATCGGGTCGTCGTACGCGCTGGGGCCGACGCGGACGAGACCGCAGTGCACGTCGTCCTGACCGAGGCCTTCGCCGAGCACTTCGGCAGCACCGCCGAGACGCTCGAGAGCTGGCGAGAGCGGCAGCAAGCGCGCGCCGGCTACGACCGCAGCCTGTGGCTACTGGCGGAGTACGACGGCGAACTGGCGGCGGCCCTCATCGGCCGGCGGCTCGAGGGTCTGGGATGGGTCCAGGGGCTCGGCGTACGACGCGCTTTCCGTGGTCGGGGGCTGGGCCGGCTGCTGCTGCGGATGTCGTTCGCGCGGTTCGCCGGCCTGGGGTTCCCTCAGGTCGCGCTCGGCGTCGATATCGAGAACTCGACGGGTGCGCTGCGTCTCTACGAGTCCGTCGGCATGCGGCGCCAGTTCCTGCACGACTGCTACCAGCTCACGGTGTCCGCCGTCCCGCCGTGAGCACGATCTTGCCGACGTGCCCGCCGGCTTCAACGGCACGGTGCGCCTCGGCCGCCTCGGAGAGCGGAAGCACCCGGTCGATCACCGGACGGATGGCGCCGGTCTCGATCAGCGGCCAGACCTCGGCCCGGACGCCGGCCACGATCGCGGCCTTCTGCTCGTGCGGACGGCTCCGCAGCGCGGTCGCGTGGACCGAGCACCGCTTCGCGAGCAGCGTCCCGAGGTCGAGCTCCGCGCTTCGGCCACCCTGCAGGCCGATCACGACCAGCCGCCCGTCGACGGCGAGGGCCTCGACGTTGCGGGCAAGGTACGCCGCTCCCATGATGTCGAGGATGACGTCGACGCCACGATCATCGGTGACCTGGCGCACCCGGACGACGAAGTCCTCGGTCCGGTAGTCGACGACGACATCGGCTCCCAACTCCCGGCAACGGGCCGCCTTGGCGGCGCTGCCCACCGTGCAGAGCACCCGGGCGCCGAGCCGGCTGGCGACCTGGACCGCCATGGTCCCGATCCCGCCGCTGCCGCCGTGCACGAGGAACGTCTCGCCGGAGCCCAACCGGGCCACCTGCACGACGTTCGACCACACGGTGCAGGCCGCCTCCGGCAGGGCGGCGGCGGTGACCAGATCGATCCCAGCCGGCACCGGCAGCAACTGCCCGGCCGGAACCGCCACCCGTTCGGCGTAGCCGCCGCCGGCGAGCAGAGCGCACACCTGGTCACCGACCCGCCAGCCGGTCACGCCGTCGCCCAGCGCCGCGACGGTGCCGCTGCACTCCAGCCCCGGATAGGGCGAGGCACCTGGTGGCGGGGTGTAGTTCCCCTGGCGCTGCAGCAGGTCGGCCCGGTTCACGGCGCTCGCGACGACGTCGAGGACGACCTCGCCCGGCTGCGGCTCGGGCTCGGCAACCTCCGCCCAGCGCAGCACCTCCGGTCCGCCGTACGACGGCAGCGTGATGGCCTTCATGGCGCCAGCGTAGGGCCGTGGCCGGCACGCCAATCCAGCCGAATCAAGCCAACGCGATGGAAACGTCTCGTATCGTCTCAGTAGAACGACGACGAAGGGAATGCCGCATGCGAAGCATCGGCCTGGTACTGATGGCAGCGGCGGTCGCGGTCGTACCCGCGGCCGGCCCGGTGTCCGCTGCGACGCTGCACCCCTACACGTGGGGTGATAACGGCTACGGCCAGCTCGGCAACGGCACCACGACCAGCCGGCACATCCCAGCCGCGCTTCCGCTCGGGGCAACCGGCGTCTCCGCTGGCCGCGATCACGGCCTCGCCGTTGCCGGCGGCGGCGCCTACGCGTGGGGCTGGAACCTCAACGGCCAGATCGGCGACGGTACGACGACCAACGCCCTGCGCCCGAAGCGGGTCGCCGGCATCTGCCCCGGCTCCCCCGTGGCCGAGGTGGCCGCCGGCCACTACTCCAGCCTCGCCCGCTGCGCCGACCACACTGCCTGGGGCTGGGGCAAGGACGACAGCGGCCAGCTCGGCAACGGGCCCGGGTTCAACAAGCAGCTACGTCCGGTGCGGGTCGCTACCTTCACCGACCTCGTGCAGCTCGCGGGCGGCCGCAACCACAGCGTCGGCCTCAGGGCCAACGGCACGGTGTGGGCGTGGGGCTCCAACGCCGCCGGACAGCTCGGCGACGGGACGTTCAGCCCGCGCCCAGGGCCGGTTCAGGTCAACCTGCCCGCCGGCACGGTCGTGACCCAGGTGATCGCCGGCCGCGACCACAGCCTCGCCCGCACGTCGACCGGCAAGGTCTACGCCTGGGGCATCAACGAGTACGGCGAGCTCGGGGACGGCACCACGACCAACCGGGCCATCCCGGTGATCGTGGCGCTTCCGTCGGCCGCGAAGGCCGTCGGTGCCGGAGCATTCCACAGTCTGGCCGTGCTGAGCGACGGGACCGTCCGGGCCTGGGGGCGCAACAACAACGGACGGCTAGGCGACGGTACGACGCTCGCGCGGCTGCGGCCGGTTGCGGTGAAGAACCTCACCGGGGTCTCGTCGGTGGCCGGTGCCCGCGACCACAGCCTCGCGGTCACCACGACCGGCAAGGTCTACGCCTGGGGGAAGAACTTCTTCGGCCAGCTCGGCGACGGCACCACGACGGACCGCAAGATCCCGACGCTGGTGCCGGGTTTGAATGGCGCCACGCAGGTCAGCGGGGGCCGGAGCCTCAGTCTCGCCCTGGCTCCGTAGAACGATGACTCCGTAGGACGACTGCTCCGTAGGACGACTGCTCCGTACGCGACGACGACCGGGGCCGGTGGCACCCCCGTGCAGCCACCGGACCCGGTCGTCGCGCGTTTCTGGCGGCTGCCTAGCCCAGCTTGAGATCGAACGTGGGCGAGGAGTCGACCGTGATCGGCAGCGTGTTCAACGCCGTACCCGAGTCCGTTGCGCCGATCAGCACGTAGCTGCCGACCGAGTAGAGCGCCGCGCCGGAACCGGGGTTGCCAACGGCATTGGCCGGCACCGTGATGGTCAGTCCGGTCGACGTCACCTTGCCGGTCGCCGGGCCCAGCGGCTTGTAGGAGTTGCCGTAGGACGTCGTACCGCCGCCAGCCGCCAGCACCGGCTCGCCACTCGGGCCGTCCGACACGGTGCCGGAGAAGAAGGTCGGAGTGTCGTTGCCGGCGGCGACGTTCGCCCCGGCGTAGTAGCCGTTGCCGCCGAACTCCCAGCGCACGAGGTACTTCGACTGCTGCAGCGGGGTGGTCGTGCTGCCGCGGCTGGTGCCATCACCGGGAATCGCCGTTCCGAGGTGCGTCCCGTCCTTCAGCTTGACGGTCAGCACCAGGTTGCTCCCCTGGCGCGACACGGTCGTGCCCAGCAGGTCCAGCCGCGGCCGGCTGGGTGCGTTGTTGAGCAGCGTGCCGCCCAGCGGGAACCTCGCGTCACCGACGGCGTCGGCGGCACCGTTGCCGCGCATGGAGCGGTTCGCGTTGGCCCTGCCGGCGTAGAGGCTCGGCCCGCTCGCCTGACGGCTCACCTTGACGAAGGGCAGCTTCGTGGCGTTGTTGCCGTCGGACCAGACGTAGCCCAGGTGCCCCTCGGTGTCGAGCGAGACGTCGAAGTAGTCGAGCAGGTTGCGGTTGCCGCCGGTCGCCGCGCATGCGGTTCCCGAGGTGCAGATGTTGTCGTTCTGATTGATCCGGTGCGCGATGTGGCTGTGCGTGAACGACGGGCCGCCGGCGCAGGAGTTGTTCCACTGGCACAGCGCGTTGAGGCCCACCGACACGAAGGGGAACCAGCCGCCCTCGCCCGGCTTGACATCGTCCGGCGTGGTCTCGTTGGCCGTCGTCCCGTAGTAGCTGACGGCGATGCGGCCCGGCGAGCCCGCCACCACGTCGGAGAAGATGGTGACGTTCAGGGCCGTGGGACTGACCACGACCGGCGCCGACCACTTGGCCGCCGGGTGCCCGACATTCGCCGAGTAGGTGGCGAGCGAGGTCGAGAGGTAGGTCTTCTGGTTCTTGCTGTCGACCCACGTCGCGTAAAGGTTGCCCTTGTTGTCCAGGTAGACCTTCGTGAAGTTGCGTGCGTTCTTACCCCCGGGCACGCCATGGTTCACGAACGTCTTCCCACCGTCGGTGGAGACTCCCACCGCGAAGCCCGACAGCGGCGTCTTGTTGGGGTCGTACGCCGATCCGCCCTCGGGCGCGCTGTTGATTCCGTCGGCCAGGTAGGCGATGTAGAGAGCGTGGTTGTTCGCGCCACCGGTGTTGTCCACGACGAGCGCGCCGCTCTGGGTCACCCCAGGAATCTGAGGGGCGTTGGCGCCCGACGGGTTGGACCAGCTTCCCGTCGTACCGCCGGTGTCGCTGCGCTGGATGAACTCGCCGACCAGCGGCGAGTGGTAGGCGAGAAAGACCGTCTTCGTGCCCTTCCAGTCGCCGAGCCACTGCCGGTCGACGTCACCGGAGGCCTGCGCAGTGACCGGGTCGACGTGGTCGGCGGGGAATGAGGTGCCATGGTCGAACGACGCGCCCACCGCCTGGTTCGCGAGCGACTCCTGTGAGCTCATATAGAGCGTGCCGTTGCCGTTGATGTTCACGTCGGTGTCACCACCGCCGCCGGCCGGGCAGAACGGCACCTGGCGGCCGGCGCACAGCGGACCGGCCTCGGCCGTGCTCATCGGGTTGGCGTAGCGCTTGGTGTAGCTGAGGCCGCCGTCCTGCGACCGGAACAGCACGCCGATGTTCTGCCGGCTCGACACCGGCCAATCGACAAAGGAGCGATTTCCCGCGGGAGCCGTCGGGTCGAAGTTGAAGCCCGGCTCGCCGCCGAAGAGGACGGGGTCGACAACGGTCGCCGGAGTGAACTTCACCGAATCGGTGATCTGGGTTGCGGCCTCGGACGGCGCCACGGCGAGAGTCGGGATCGCCAGGGCTGCCGCGCTGACCGCGACGACTCCGAGCGTGCTGATACGGGTGGGCCTGCGCAAGACGTTCTCCTGTCAGAGGGCGACGAATCCGTCGGTGTCAACACCGGCGGCGTCGGCCGGTACGGCGGGGGCCGGAGGTTCAACGGGCGCATCCGCCGCGTCGTACACTTCGCCGCGGTCAGGGGCGGAAGCGGGGGTATCCATGCCGCAAGGCTCCGGGCCGCGCGGCGGCTCGCATAGCGGAGCCCCTACCTATCTATTGCCGGTCCGTCGCGTCTACTGCCGGCCCGTCGCATTTACTGCCCGGCCATCCTGCGCGAGCTTGTCGCGCGAGGGCACGCCGAGCTTGCGCAGGACCCGGGCCACGTGGGCCTCCGCCGTACGCGGGGAGAGAAAGAGCGCCTCGGCGATCTGCCGGTTGGTGAGCCCGTCGGTCAGCAGGTCGGCCACCTCGCGCTCGCGGGGCGAGAGCTGCGCGCCGTACCCTCTGCGTCCGCGCCGATGCGGTACGCCGGCGCCTGCCCGGCGCAGCACCGAGGCCACCCGGTTGGCGTCCCACGTCGCCCCGAGGGCGATGAAGCCGGCGTGGGCATCCTCGAGGCGCGCCACGCCGCCGGACTGGCCGGCGGCCGCGAGCACACGCCCAGCCGACTCCGCCGCGTACGCCGCCCGCAGCGGGTTGGGAAGCGCCTTCCAGCGGGTGGCTGCGTCGTCGTACGAACCGGCTGCCGCGACGAAATCGCCGCGATGCTCAGCGAGCTGACCCCGGCACTCGGCCAGGGCCGCGAGCCCTGCGGGAGCGTCCCGGTCCGCGAGACCCGCGGCGAGGTCGGCGACGAGCTCCGCTGCCTCCTCCGCCCGCCCGGCGACGAGCAGCGCAGCGACGAGCGGCGGTGCGAACTGCGTTGCCCACGTCCACGCGCCCTTGCGGCGTACGACCAGGAGTGCAGGCAACGCGGCCGCCACGGCCTCTTCCGGCGAGCCGCGCGCGAGCAGGACCGCAGCGAGCCCACCCGCGGCGTCAGCCGCCACTCGCAGGTCGGCTTCGGCGGTGAGCACGTCGATCGCGTGCCGCAGCCGCTCCTCGGCTGCCGGCAGATCGCCTCGTGCCGCCAGCAGGCGCCCGAGAAGGTGCTCAAGCTGCCCCTGGGTAGGCCCGCGAGCCAGCAGCGACCGGACGTCGGCCTCGATGCCGGCCCATTCGCCGCGGGACCAGCGCAGAATGAGCCGGTAGATCTCGAAGCCGATGCCGAGATAGGACTCGCGCTCTTCTGCCAGCTCGTCGAAGAGCCGGTCGGCCCGGCCGGCCCACTCGGCCGCTTCGTCGTAGTGACCGGCCCCGGTGAGCGCGTCGACGGCGTTGATGGTCGCGCGGAGCAGCTGACGGTCGTGCGCCGCGCCGGCACCCGGCTGGGGTAGCACGTCCAGCGCGGCGCGGAAGCCCGGGTCAGCGGTCTCGCCCAGCAGCGCCGTCCGATCGACCACAACGGCGACCCGAGCCTCGGCGTCGTCGACGGCGGCCGCCACCTCGACGGCGCGCTCGGCCCAGGCGAGCTGGGTGCTCACCGGAGTGGCGGTCAGCCGGGGGATGGCCAGCGTCGAGAGGGCCCGGGCGTAGAGGTCCGGGCGGTGGGCCAGGTCCGGCAGCGCCGCCTCCAGGTCGGCCAAGCCCGCGACGTCGTACCGCACGACCAACATGCCGAGCGATGCCCGCAGCTCCCCCCGTTGCGGCGGCGTGAGGTTGGGCTGCTGGAGCAGGTCCCGCAGGATCTGGACCGAGCGCTCGAAGCGCGGACCGTGCCGGCTCCACGACGCGAGCTTCAGCGCCAGCCGCACCCGGGTGTCGAGGGGGATGGTCGAGGTCGCCGCCGCGTCCTCGACGAAGGCCGCGGCGCTGAGTACGTCGCCGCCGGCGGCTAGCCGGTCCGCTGCCTGCTCGGCACACTGCACCCACTCCGCAGTGCGCCCCGCGAGCCGGTAGTGATGCGCGCGACGGGTCAGGGCGTGCGGCTCCCGGCGGACGAGGAGCTCCGCCGAGCGCGCGTGCAGCAGCCGCCGGTCAGGCCCGGGAGTGCCGTCGTACACCGCTTGGCGCGCCAGCGAATGCCGGAAGTCGATACGGCCATTGTCGTCGCTGAGCATCGCCGCCACGATGGCCTCGGACAGCGCGGGGGCGCAGCTGTCGACCGGCAGGCCGCTGAGCTCTGGCACGGCGTCGTCCTCGATTACCCCACCCCAGACAGCCGCCGCCCGCGCCACGATGCGGGCATCGGCCCCGAGTCGGCCTAGCCGCTCGAGCACCGTGTCGCGAATGGCCGCCGGGACGGCGAGCTCGTCGAGCGTTCGCCGCATCCACTGGCCCCGCCGCTCGACGAGGTCGTTGCGCCCGCGCAGCAGCCGCAGCACTTCCTCGACTGCGAACGGTACGCCGCCCGTGCGCTCCCAGAGCAGGTGGGCGAACTGCTCGGAGACGTTATCGGCGTGCAGCAGGGTCCCGGTCAACGTCCGGACCTCGTCGACGCCGAGCGGCTGCAGGTCGATGCGCGTCGTACGCGGCGGCAACCTGGCAAGCACCGTGCGGAACGGGGCGGCGGCGTCGAGGTCGTGCGAACGGTAGGAGAGGACGAGCGAAAGGTTGGCGGGCAGGGACTGGAGGAGGAGCGTCGTGAGGTCGCAGGTGCTCTCGTCAGACCAATGCATGTCCTCGATCGCCAGGACAGTCGGGCCTAGCGCGGCGAGAAGGTCGATCGTCCCTCGAAAGAGTCGGTAGCGCTCGCCTAGGACGTCGCCGAGCGGTTCGGGGGCGGGCGGCAGCCGGTCGGCCAGCTCGGGAAGGAGGGGACGCAGCGCTCCAGTGAGCGGACTCGACCGGGACTGCCACCGGCCGTCCACTCCGCGCAGCGCCTCGACGACCGGCCCGAGCGGAAACGCCTCCCGTACGGGATAGCACCGGCCCAACAGGAACCTCCGCGCCGCATCGCGCTTCAGCTCCGTGATGAGGCACGTCTTGCCGACTCCGGCCTCACCTTCGACGAGCACGAGCCCGCCGCCGTTGGCGACCGAGGCCCACAGCGTGGCGAACTCGACCGAGCGCCCGACGAGCTGCGGCGATGGGGACAGCGCCTGATGGGCAGTGGCCGCCATGCTCCTCCCGCCGTCGACCTACACCGACGATACGGGGACAGCGACGCCGACGCGACCGACGTACTGCCCTACGCAGCCTCGCTCCGGCCGTAGGTCTGTTGCTCGGCGGTAGCCTGCGCATCTCGGAGGGCTCGCCTAGAGGCCGATGGCGGCGGTCTTGAAAACCGCTAGGGGTGCAAGCTCCTCGAGGGTTCGAATCCCTCGCCCTCCGCTCCTGACCTGCGGGTCTGTCCTGCGGGGTGCTCCGCGCCGGAAGATCAACATCGCCCGGATCCGGTCTGCGTGCCATTCGCGTGCCATGACGGTGTGGATCATGACGCACGCCGACGCACGTTCGTGGACTGGGCACGGCTCGGTCTCGGGCCGCTGGTCGCTACGGCACACTGCGCCGATGAGGAGCACAACGTGACCCTTGGCCCTATGTCCCCCCCCCCGACCCAGGGCCGCCTGCGGTCGACGGCGCTGGACTGGGCCGTCTCAGGCATGTCGCCCAGCCCCGCGAGGTCTGGCTGACCGAGGCGGGGCACTTCACGCCCTGGCTGGCGGACAACCTGGACGTCTTGGCGGAGGAGATGGGTCTGTCTCTCACGCTGACCGCGACCGAGGTACCGGTCGGTGAGTTCCGGCTGGACATCAAGGCCGAGACCGCCGACGGGCGCGTCGTCATCATCGAGAACCAACTCGAGCGCACCGACCACGGCCATCTCGGTCAGCTCCTCGTCTACGCGTCCGGTCTCGAGGCGGTGATCGTTGTTTGGGTTGCACCCGCCTTCCGAGACGACCACCGCCGCACGTTGGACTGGTTGAACGAACGCACGGATGAAGGCGTCAGCTTCTTCGGTGTCGAGGTGGGCATCGTTCAGATCGGCAACGGTCCGCAGGCGCCAGTCTTCGACGTAGTCGCCCGTCCGAATGAACCCGATCCAGGGTTGATCTTGATGTTACCGGCGCTTCTTACTGGCGCGGCGCCTGCCTGGACTGGAGTCGATCTTGGGCGAGCGCCGAGAGGCGAGCCGCGATCTCCGCGTCGCGCTGGTCGGCGGCGTGCTGGTAGCGCATCGCGGCAGCTGCGGAACTGTGGCCAGCCCCACGCATCACCTCGGCGAGGGTTGCACCGGTCTGCGCGCTCAGCGTCAGCCCGGCGTGCCGTAGGTCGTGGAAGTGGGCGTCCGGCAGCCCCGCCTTCACGCGAGCGAACTTCCAGCCGTAGTGCACGTGGTGCGCGCGCAGATCAGAGCCGTCGGGCCGGGTGAACAAGGACGCACTCGGCAGACCAGGCGGCAGCGCCTTCAGGTGTTGTCGTAGCGCGTCCACCGCGGGTGTCGGCAGGTTGACGGTGCGGCGGCTGCCGGCCTTCGGCTCGGTGATCCGGGCGCCTTCGCCGTCGACCTCTACCGCCTGGCGCTCGATGCGCAGTTGCGCCTTGTCGAGCAGCACGTCGCATCGCCGAAGGGCGAGAACCTCCCCCATGCGGGTGTGCGCCCAGAAGGCCAACGTCGTGAGTGTCCGCAGTTCGACGGGCATGGCAGCGATCAGCGCCTCGACCTCGTCGAGTCCGAGCAGCGGCCGCTCGGGGGTGTGCGCCTGTCCCGCACCCTTGATCCGGCAAGGGTTCCGGTGCAGAGCCTCATCGGCGACGGCAGTGTTCAGGACCGCACGAAGCACCGCGTACGCCTGGCGGACCGCGGTCAGACCGGTCTGACTGCTGACGTGTGCGTGCCACCGCCGAACATGAGCCGGCGTGATCTTGTCGAGTGGCAGGTCGCCGAGCGTCGGCAGGATCCACGCGTCGAGGCTGTGCCGGTAGGTGTCGGTCGTCCTGGGCGCCAGCGGCCGCCCCCGAACGGTCCGCTCCTGCAGCCAAGCCCTGCTGTAGTCCGACAGCAGCACCGAGCTCCCGCGCGGGTCGACCCACTGGCCACGGGCCATGTCCGTCTCGACGGCCGCGAGGTAGCGCGAGGCCTCGGCCCTGTCGCTGCTGGTGTCGCGTCGAGGATCGGTGGTGGGGTGCCGACCAGCGCGGCCTTGATGGTGGCGTCCAGGGCGGTCCGCAGGGTGCGGGTGCGGTAGTCCGAGGACACGCAGGTGTAGATCGAGGTGGTGCTGGCGTGCTCGTGTCCGACCTGGTTCTGCACGAACAGCGCGTCCCAGCCGTCCTCGATCAGGTGGGTGACGTAGGAGCGGCGCAGCGAGTGGAAGTCCAAGCCGGGATGCAGGCCCAGCTCGTCGCGGTAGACGCAGAACCGGTGGTTGATCGGCGCGAGCGAAAGGCGCCCGGTCCGTTCGGTCGGCCACAGCGCCGGCCCGGCGCAGCCGAACGCGGGCAAGACCTCTTGCACCCATTCGGCCAGGACCTCCACGGTCCAGGGCATGACCGTCAGGACGCTGCGGCGTTTGGGTGGTGAGCCCTTGCTGGCCTTGCCGTGCCGGACGTAGCAGACGCCGTAGTCGGCGAACTCGGTCGCGTGCGGATTGCGGCCGAAGTCGGCGACGTCCAGCATCCGGGCTTCGTTGCGGCGCAGCCCGTAGCCGTAGGCGACCTTGAACAGCGTCGCGTCCCGAAACGCCGGCAGCCAGCCCTTGCGGCCGGCGCCGCGGATCGCCGCGACGCGGGTGTCAGCGTGGTCGAAGAAGGCCTGCAGCTCATCGCGGGTGAACGCCCGCCGGGACGGGTCGCTCTCGGCGTCCTGGACGTGCACGGCGCTGTTCCACTCGTGCACGACCTGCACCGGGTGGGTGCCGAAGCGCTGCTCGCACTCGGCCGGCCAGGCGTAGGCGCTGTCGGTGACGTAGGAGCAGAACATCCGTAGCGAGATCTGATAGCCGCGCAGAGTCGAGCCGCGCACCCCGCGGACGGCGCGAAGGTCGGTCATCCACTCATCGACCAGCTGCGCGGTCCACAGCCACGGGTAGCTCTGGCTGTGCGCGGCGAACGCCCGCACCATCCGTTCGCGCTGCTCCACCGTGCTGAACGCGTGCCGGCGGGCGAGCTGCTGGTTGCGCCAGCCGACCAGCATCGCGTCGAAGACCTGCTCCTCCGGATGCAGCAGCGCCAGCTCGGCACCGCCGGTCGACAAGGTCATCGCGATCGGGCCGGTACCGTCCCCGACCAGGCGCACGACAACCCATCCCCTCATCGCATCTGTTGCGGGAATCTCGCATCTATTGCGAGAGGCATCTAACCACGCAGGTCAGCGCCATGATCGCCAACAGCATCTCGTTGCGGGCCCCCGAGGCCGGGTGGAGCGCCCGCGCAGCGGGCGCCCAGACATCTCTGTCGTGATCGCAGCCAGTCGAATACGACACAGAAGTGGAGAGCGGAGCAAGGTATGCAAAGGGTTACCGATTGAGCCGCTGCGCGTCCCCATCGGTTCCCCTTCGCGGCGCGACCGGCGGTCGCGGAGGGCGGACGCTCGCCCGGGCGCGGGCTCGTCGCGGCAGGCGGCTGGCGCTGGTTCAGGCCGAGACAGTCTTGTCCGAGGCTGCGAGGATGCCGGTGTCGCTCGGTGGGCCGGGGACCTGTGGGTCAACTCGCGGGCCGTTCTGCCAGCCGAGGCTGCCGAAATCGTCGGCCATCGGCTCGAACAGCTCGGCGCACGGTGTCACGCAGTCGCGACAGGTGTCAGCCGTCTCCCGGTGAGGATCTCGGCCGGCGCGAGCCCATGCTCTCGGCAGGGGCGGCAGGTCCCGCGCGTGGAAGACCGCAAGGGTGTGGGGAATCGGGTCTTGCCCACGCCGCGCTTCACAGGTGCGAGTGGGGGCCAGCACCCTTGCCCGCGCGCAGAATGTCTTGCCCGCGGGAGCGGAGCCTGGCAGCCGCACGGAATGCGCCACGCCGGCTCGTAAGGTGAGGCCGTGGCGGACGCGGTGATCGACAACCCGATCCTCAACGGGCCGTACGACCCGCCCACGCGTCACTGGCGCTTCGACGACAGCGGGATCACCGACGAAGTCGTCGACGGCCGGCGCACCAGCGGCTACTTCGTCCCCGTGCCCCAAGCACGCCAGCAGGCCGCGCAGCTGACGATTGAGACGGAGTGGACGCTCGACCGGCTCAAGCCGAACGACCTGGTCAACCAGCTGCGGTCCCGGCTCGACCTGTGGCGACGGCAGAGGCGGCCGCACCTGACGAGCAGCACCCGGGCCCTGCTCGAGCACTGGTCCTCACCCGACCGGGACCGACGGCTGTTCTTCGCCCAGCTCGAAGCTGTCGAGACAGCGATCTACCTCGTCGAAGCCGCGACGAAGGCCGGTGACACGTGGGTGCAGGAGCAGCTGCGGCAGTCGGCCGCCGAGGCCAACCCCGGGCTGATCCGGACCGCGCTGAAGATGGCCACCGGCAGCGGCAAGACCACCGTCATGGGCATGCTCATCGCCTGGCAGACCTGCAACAGCGCTGCCGGCGGTGGCACGAACTTCACCGACCGCTTCCTGGTCATCGCGCCCGGCATCACCGTCAAGGACCGGCTTCGCGTCCTGCTGCCCAGTGACCCGGGCAACGTCTACCGCGAGCGCGACCTCGTGCCGCCGGACCTGCTGCCGGCGCTGCGCAAGGCCACCGTCGTCGTCACCAACTTCCACGCCTTCGGGCTTCGGGAGACCCGGGAGGGCAAGGGCGCCAGCAAGACCACCAAACAAGTCCTCGACCCGACCGGGACCAGAAAGGCCTTCACCGAGACGCCCGAGCAGATGGTCTCTCGGGTCTGCCGCGAGTTCGGCTCCAAGGGCAAGCAGGTGATCGTCCTCAACGACGAGGCCCACCACTGCTACCGGCGCAAGCTCGATGACCTCGAGGCGCCGACGGTCGAGCAGCTCAAGGGCGAGGAGAAGAAGGAGGCGGTCGTCCGGGACGAGGAGGCGCGGCTCTGGCTCAACGGCCTGCTCGCCGTCCAGCGCAAGCTCGGCATCAAGCAGGTCTACGACCTGTCCGCCACACCGTTCTTCCTCAGCGGCTCCGGCTACCGAGAGGGATTGCTGTTCCCCTGGGTGGTCAGCGACTTCTCCCTCGTCGACGCGATCGAGAGCGGCCTGGTTAAGATCCCGCGCGTCCCGGTGGCCGACGACAGTGCCAGCGGCGACGGGCCGGCGTACCGCTCGATCTGGCCCGAGGTGCGTGACCAGCTCTCCCGCCGCGGCCGCAAGGCTGACGTCGACGCAGAGGGGGAGCGCCGCCTACCGCTGCGGCTCGAAGGCGCGCTCAAGAGCCTCTACGACGACTACGCCCGCTCCTACGACCGCTGGCAAGCCACCGCCACCGACGGGAGCACTCCGCCGGTGTTCATCGTCGTCTGCAGCAACACCTCGGTCAGCAAGCTGGTCTTCGATGTCGTCGCCGGCTACGACGCGATGGTCGGCGACCAGATGATGCCGCGCGCCAGCGAGTTCCCGCTGTTCTCCAACGTCACGTCGGACGGGACGTGGAGCGTCCGCCCCTCCACGATCCTGGTCGACTCGCTCCAGCTGGAGTCCGGCGGCGCACTCAGCCCGGAGTTCAAGGCGGCTGCGGCTCGGGAGATCGAGGAGCTCAAGGCCGACCTGCGTGAGCGCTTTCCCGGCCGCGACACCGACGACCTCACTGACGAGGCGATCATGCGGGAGGTGCTCAACACCGTCGGAAAGGCCGGCCGGCTCGGCGAGCACGTCCGCTGCGTCGTCAGCGTCTCGATGCTCACCGAGGGCTGGGACGCCAACACGGTGACCCACATCCTCGGTGTGCGGGCCTTCGGCACCCAACTGCTGTGCGAGCAGGTCGTCGGGCGTGGGCTGCGTCGCCGCTCCTACGCGGTCGGCGAGGACGGCCTGCTGTTGCCGGAGTACGCCGAGGTCTACGGCGTGCCGTTCTCCTTCATCCCTGGCAGCGGCACGTCGCCGGACCCCACACCGCCTAAGCGATCGACGCGGGTGCGAGCACTGCCGGAGCGCGCAGACCTGGAGATCCGCTTCCCGCGCGTCACAGGCTACCGACGCGAGTTGTCCGACGACGCGCTCTTCGCGTCGTACGACGAGAGCTCGACGCTCACGCTGTCGCTGGCCGACCTGCCCACGAGCACGACCGTCAGTGGCATCGTGGGGCAGTCCGAGCAGCACACGCTGGCGTCGCTGCGCGCGTTCCGCGAACAGCAGGTCGCGTTCCGGCTGGCCAAGCTCGTGCTCGACCGGCACCTGCGCGACCCTCAGGGCAACGAGCGACCGTGGTACTTCCCGCAGGTCCTGCCGCTGGTGCAGGAGTGGCTGCGCGAGCACGTCGTGCTCAAGGACGACACCTTCCTCGGCCTGTTGCTGCTCGCCCAGCACGCCGACGCCGCCGTCGAGCGCATCGGCTCGCGGATCAACTGGCTGGCCGACAACCGCAACGAGCAATGGCTGCCGCTGCTGCGCCCGTACGACACCGAGGGCAGCACCGCCGACGTCGACTTCGACACCGGCAAGGACACCTTCCTCACCGACCCCGGCCGCTGCCCGGTCACTCACGTCGTGCTCGACAGCGGCTGGGAGTCGAAGGTCGCGCAGGTGCTCGAGTCGCTGCCGCAGGTGGCGGCGTACGTGAAGAACGACCACCTCGGATTCGTGATCCCCTACACGTTGGACGGGGAGCAGCGCTCCTACATGCCGGACTTCCTGATCCGGGCGCGCGTGGCCGAGGGGGACACCCCGCTCACGCTCGTCGTCGAGGTGTCCGGGGCCACTCGCCGCGACAAGACCGAGAAGGTGCGGACGGCGCGTGACCTGTGGATGCCCGCGGTCAACGCGCACGGCGGCTTCGGGCGCTGGCGCTTCATCGAGGTCAAGGATCCGTACGACTGCCGGCAAGACCTGCTGACCGCCCTAACCTTTGAGTCGCTGCTCCCGGTCCTCTGAGAAGTGTGGCCAGGGTCGTGGGCTGAGGAAGAAGGCGGGTCTTGGTCAGCGGAATGCCGGGAGAGCACTGCGACGGCGTAGCCGAGGCCGATGCGCCGTGCACCTGTTGGGCACAGCGTCGTCGCGGTGATGCGGCGGTCGGGGTCGAGCTCCTCGGCCGGACACCAGGGCAGTGCTGAGGTGCAGCAGCGGTGCGCCTGTCTCGATGGTCACGTCGAGCCTGCGGCCCCGCCGGTCCGAGCTGGGCTGAGGCGCCGACGGGGTTCACGCGGCAACATCTATCAAGAGTCGGGCAGCCCGTCGATGGCCGGGTCGTTTGTGTTCCACCAGACCGGCGGCCACCCCGGCTCTGGCGGCGCTGTGCCGACGTGGTTGGCGACAAGCCACTGGGCGCCCTTGTGGTGAACGACGAAGACCAGCGCATCCGGTATCGCAGTCGCCGTAGTAACGAAATAGCCGCCGCTCGTTCCTACGGGAGCAAGGACCACCAGATCGTAACTTCGGCTGAGCCGGCGTCTTCTGCTCGCTGCCCCAAAGGCATCCGGGTGAAGAGGCCCCCAGGCGTCAACAAACATTTGGCGCTCGACGGCAAGGAAGTCCGCCCAGACCTCAGCCGGCTGACCGCGCTCGAAGAGCGAGTCGGCAAGTACCTGCAACGCATCGGCGTCGTCCCCGAAATGCGTCTGGTTGTTCCATAGCCAGGCCTGAATACGGCAAAGCCTCCAGTCATCGTCAGCACAGGCAAGGCCGTCCTCATACCTGCCCTCGCGCATGGCGGCAAAAAAACGGAAGACCACGCCTACCTGCCCGTTCACCGCGAATCTGCCATCTACATCCCCGCTCGCGACAAGGTCGACGGCGGAGGCGATCTGCTCAGACGCGGTATCCGACCGTACCGGCGTCGCGCCTGGCGGCAGAAGCCCCGTCTGCTCAGGTGGCAGTTCACGATTCGTGGTCATGCCAACCACGGAGACGCCGAAGAGGAACGCCGGAGTCCGGGGAACACGGAGTACCAGACGAAACCGTCGCGAACGATAAAGAATGTCCATGCCCCAAAGGCGAGGGTGAAAATGACGGCCGTGACTACAGATCCCCAGGGAATGGGCTTCTTCGGCGTGCCCAACTGGCGCCCCGCCAGGCGCGCCACATCAACGGCAATCTTTCCCTGCAGCCAGCCGGCCGCGGGCGTGTGCTCCCGAATTATCGGGTCCGCGTCTAGTGTCGCGCTAGGTAAGTAGCGTTACGACGTGGGATCATGATGTATGTCGTTGACTGTGCACGTGGAGGTTCTGCCGCGAGACCGAGAGGTACTCGAGGGCTGGCTTCGGTCACCGTCGTTACGGGCGGGACTGGCGC